>PATD01000047.1 GCA_002713585.1 Methanobacteriota archaeon | reverse complement strand
CAGACGTAATGCGCACTGTTCATACATCCATGTATATGCATCACTCCTGCACCACTGATTAGAATCATCACAAGATGAGCAGCCGGATGTTTCCTTACTATGCGTGTCTGTTTCTATTCTTGATGGTTGATGAATTCCTTCGGCTAACAATTTAGCTAGCATGGCTTCTGATTGGACAGTTGCACAACGGATGAATCCATCTTCTACAGGGGGGTAATTATCGAACATAAATTCGACCATGGTTGTCCCCTATATTAATGAGAGGGGTGAAGCAATATTTGCAAAATAAAACGATGGTATAGAGGTGGATAATCAGAGTTCTCCGAGCTCCATCCACATCGCCATATTGGCTGGCTCACTGATATCTGTCGGGTCAAGAGAGATTCCTTCACTTTCATTTGATACTACAGAGTTACTAGAGTAAGAAAACTGAGATTCGGATACATTCAAAGATGCGCCCTTACCTGCTAACCAAAGCACTAGAAAGACAACGAATAACAGACACAAAATAGCATCCCACATTCTAATCATGCCTCATTTGTAATCATCCCAAGTGGTACCATTCCACCATTGAATAGTGCCATCGCTAAATTTACGCCAGGAATACCCCGAATCATCAGTCCATTGTTGTGGTATTTCGGTCAACAAAGTCACATTATTTTCAGAAGAAATTTCAGTATCATGTCTAGGTAAACTACCTTCAATTTCTTCAATTCTCTGATTAGTAATTCCGTATGCTGTAGCTAAAGTTTTCAACAAAACTCTCTCATTTCCAGTAATTTCACCATCACTAATTGATTCTGTATATAATTTCAGATATTCTTCCTCTTGCTTACTAAATTCAGAAGGAATAAGACGATGAGACATTCCATCAAGAATTCCAATTACTGGTTTTCTGGCTACAAATAGACCAACACCCAGTACAACACCTCCTATCAATCCAAATCCAAGTAAATTTTCCATTATTTCACTTGCAGCAATAAAGGAAATAGCCCCTACACCAGTAAAAATTGTGTTGGTAAATGTTTTTCTCAATCTATCATCTATACCGAGAACAGTATCTTTTGTTGACGCATATACAAACATCATAGCTTCGAAACCAACAGCAATAATGGGGAGCCCTAAATTAAGAGTCCAAATGAAATATTTTACATTCGCCATGATTGACCGGTCAATATATCTCCATTCTAAAACAGCCAAGAATCCAGCAGGCCCTCCATTAATCAAAGGCATGAATATCACTATTGTTGAGAAGAATATTGTATTTGCAATAACCTTACCCAAGAACCCCGTGTAAAATGGCTTGGGGATTACATACTCACCATCGATATCACCTTGTTTGAGCGTAATCCTAATGAAAATCAAAGCAATAATCGATATCGGCGTCCCTATAAGCGTAAGGAACCAAAGTGCCAATCGTTGATCACTAACAAGGCTATCAAATACAGCCGGACACGGCCCAATTGAACTTCGAATATTTTCTGCTTCGGCAGTAATTTGGCCATACCAAACATGCAAAACAGGTTCAACACCAACCGCTGAACAACTTAGCCACGACGCATTCTCTAGGATAAACGGGGGAGTGTCCTTGATTAAAATCCAAGTTATTACTCCGATAATAGGGGCAATCCACCATGCAAATCTCTGGACTTTTTCATTAAACATAAATTTCAATGCGTTTATTCTAAAATATACTGGGAATAATAAGTAGAGGATTACTGCGGTAATGTTTGCAATCATGAAAACATCAATTTTTAGAATCCATACCACATCCCATATTTGTTGAAACTCAAATGAATAAGGGACGATGTTAGAGGCCTGCCAAAGTCCTTTGAGGCCTTCAAAAAACAGCAATATACTCACGAATCTAGTTTGAAGATTTGTTGAATCAGACTTCAACACTAAATATGAAAGACCAATGATCCATACAATAATCACTAACGCAATCCAATTTATGACCATGTCTAATCCAAAGAAACGATCCGGGCCAAATGCTCTTGCATAATGTTCAGCAAGAGACGTCATATTTCTGGCAAATAGAATCAGGATTTAATTTGGACCTCAATATCTCTAAGAACGGCTGAGCAGAACCTCACCCTGAATGGCGGACTATCTAGACCGGATTGGAGCAGGTAAGATTCTGCTCGACCCTAACCCTCTATCGTTTGACTGGATTCCTCAAGAGTTAGTGGGCCGGGACGAGCAACTGGGAGATTTAGCCTCTATGTTCCTCGGAATTGACGCTGCACAATCTAGTGGATGTGCGATAGTCACCGGCCCTGTAGGTAGTGGTAAAACCGTACTTGTGCGCAGATTCTCAGAGGACCTAATGAGACACTTAGATGGAAGGAGGAGAATACAACCAGTCCACATCAACTGTCGAAATCACCCTACAACTTCTCAAGTCCTACAACGAATCGCTCATCAATTAGACCACGGACATCCTGAACGGGGATTCAGTCCAGGTGAGATTATCCAGAGCATCAGGAGGAATCTAATCAGTTCAGAACGTCACATGCTACTTGTCCTCGACGAAGTCAGTGTTCTCCTGCTAAGGGAAGGGGATGATCTACTCTATCAGTTACTCCGAATCGATGAGGGGCGCAATGAATCAGGAACATTATCTCTGATTCTTGTAAGTCAAGAACCAATTGTACATCTCTTTGAAGCCGCCGTCAAGTCTAGATTCGGACAAAGTAATCGCGTCCGCCTCGACTCCTATGATGAGAAAGGGCTCCACGCCATTGTAACACAGAGATCCGCCGCTTCATGCCGTCCAGGTAGTATCCCAGATGAGGCACTATCTCGAATCTCCGGCTACGCGGCTGGCACAGGAGACGCCCGACACGCCATCGAATTACTCCAAAGTTCCATCAGAAGAGCCGAGAAGGAGGGGCGTAACGAGATAACTATCGAGGACATTCAACCCAGTACTCGCCTTTCAGCTAGTATTGAACCAGATATGGTCGATGGACTCACCGACCAACAGAAGATGGCTTTGCTTGCTCTGTGCCGTCGCCTAAGGAGAGCCGATACTGTGACAAGCGGAGATGCGGAGAAACTCTACCATGTTGTATGCGAAGAATTCGACAAGGAGAGGAGAGGACATACTTCCTTCTGGGGTTATATCAAGCGACTTGAGGAGATTGGCTTTGTCTCAACACAGACAGGAAACGCCCTACAGGGACGCGGTCGAACCACATTGATTCGGGCCATGAACATCCTTCCCGCGACCATAGAGAAACGATTGGAACAAGAACTAAATCGGGATGTAAAGGCTAATTGAGCATCTACGAATGTAGCGAACCGCTCTTATAGGGGCCAATTGTCGGCGAGTTGCGGTGAGTACAATGTCGGACCGAGTCTTCAAGGCCGTTGTCAATGACTCAAAGACCAAAATGGAGCGTGAGAACGCGAAAGGAGACAAGAGAACTTACTCTCCGTCATACCAAACAGAGGTCTCTGGGAATAACTACAACGCACTCCTTGGGAAGAAGATTGGAGACGATGTATCCGGTATCAACATCCATGATGACATGAACGGCTACACCCTCCGCATCACTGGCGGTAGTGACAAGACTGGAACTCCAATGCGCCCGGATCTCCACGGTGCAGGTGTTAACGCAGTCCTTGTCGGACCGGGGACTGGCTACAAAGGGAAGCGTTACGTTCGCAAGAACGGGAAGGTCTACCGCTACAAATACGACGGCATTCGCCGACGCAGAAACCTACGAGGTAACACGATTTCCGTGGACACTCGCCAGATTAATCTCACAGTCGTTGACAAGGGAGCACGTGCCCTCGGCGACATCTTCGGCGCCGGCGAATCCAGCGACGAGTGACTTGGAGTGGATGAAGTCTGTCCGTGCTACCTCGTCAGCCAGAGGTCAATATCGGACTTGTGGGACATGTCGACCATGGAAAAACAACGCTGACGCGGGCACTTTCGGGTACATGGACAGATACTCATTCTGAAGAAAGGAAACGTGGCATCTCAATCAAGCTTGGATATGCTGACACTGCGTTCTATCGGACCGATGACGGCCAACACTATGCGATGGGTAAGCGCCCAGATGGTGGAAAAGACGAGCCTAAGGAACTCCAGAGAACTATCTCATTCGTTGATGCTCCCGGTCACGAGACCCTGATGGCAGTTATGATCTCTGGAGCCTCGATTATGGATGGAGCTCTTCTCCTAATCGCAGCTAACGAAGCATGCCCGCAGCCACAAACCCGTGAGCACCTCGCGGCTCTACAAATCGCAGGTATCGAGAATATAGTGATCGTCCATAACAAGATTGACCTCGTTAGCCGAGAACGTGCGATGGAATCACATCAGGAAATCAATGACTTCGTGAAGGGAACTATTGCAGAGAGTGCCCCGATTATTCCAGTATCTGCACATCATGATGTAAATCTAGATATCCTCATCGAGGCAATCGAAGATCGGATTCAAACCCCTGATAGGACCGGAGAAATGGAAGGTGTGATGCAGATTGCTCGGTCATTCGACATAAACCGACCAGGAGCTCGACCAAGTCAACTCAAAGGAGGTATAATCGGCGGTTCGATTATCCAAGGAACCTTTGCTGTGGACGATGAAGTTGTCATCGCACCTGGACGACGGATAACGAAGGGATCTAAGCATTCTTGGGAGCCAATCCACACAAGAATCATCTCAATGAAAGGAGGAGGTAAGGACCTTGGTGAGATGCACGCAGGTGGACTCTGTGGCATCGCAACACCCCTTGACCCTACCATGACAAAAGCAGACAACCTAAGTGGCCAGGTGATGGCACGGAAAGGGGAAATGCCTCCTGTATGGGATTCACTCAATCTCGATCTCACCCTGCTTGAGAGAATGGTTGCAGGTGACGAAGGAAGCGCGGACATGGTCAAGCCGCTTGCCCTCGGCGAGATGCTCATGATTAACGCCTCAACCGCCACATCTGTCGGTACCGTGACCAAGGTCTCTAAGGGCAAGACCACGCTGACTCTGCGACTCCCCATCTGTGCAGAAATCACAAGCCGTGTGACACTTTCCCGACGAATTGATTCTCGATGGCGCCTCATCGGACATGGCACCATAAGCGGGTGAGTCCGTGCCCAATCTTCTCATCGATGCCTGCGGCTGGGTTGCTGTCGTTGATGCGCGAATCAATATCGACCTTGAGATAGAACGTACTATTGGTCCAGCGAAATGGATTCTCCCTACACAAGCGAAAGAAGAAATCGAACGATTAGCAAAGGGACGTAACGACCTACTTCTCGACCTACTCACTACTCGAGCCTCAATTATTGATGGAGAAGAGGGGTACACCGATGATGTTCTAGTCCATCTTGCACAACGCCTAGATGCGCCCGTACTAACAGTGGATAAGGCTCTGAAACGGCGGCTTACCGCTGCAGGATGCGCCTATCTCGAAGTAGTACGTGACCGTAGCCTGCGACTCGTAGACTGAATTATGGCAGCGTAAATTGTCCGGTGGATTGAAAATATGGATTTTGATTCTAATAATTTTCAAGAATTTGTATCATCACGCCGTTCAACACGTGATTTTTTACCTACTCCAGTTTCTGATGAAATAATTGAAGAAATAATTACTGATGGACTCACATCGCCTAGTTGGAGTAACACTAGACCCATTCAGGTAGCCGTTGCAAAAGGCGATGTGCGTGATCGACTTTCGAAAGATTTCCTTTCAAGATGGGAGGCAATAAAAGATGCTCGAAATAGCTTTTTTGGAAAGATCAAAGCCGTCCTTAAACGAAAGGGATTACCGACGAGTAATTGGATAATTACGAGACCCTATCACAAAGATTTGGTCAATAGGTCAAAAAATCAAGGCAAGGATTTTTTCTCATTTATTGGGATTGACAGAGATGATAAAAACGCCCGTGATGAATCTTGGGCTAGGAATTATGATTTCTTTGGAGCACCTGTAGAGTTGTTTATTTTCACACACAAATCATTAGGCAAATATTCAGCCTCTGATGCAGGGTTATTCATGCAGAACCTGATACTTTCAGCTCATTCGAAAGGATTGGGTACATGTCCACAAGGCGCAGTTGCAGTTTGGGAAGATGCGGTTCGCAAGGAGTTTGAAATCAGTAAAAATTACTCATTACTTTGCGGGATTTGCCTTGGTTATCCAAGCAATGAAAAAATAAATTCTTTCAACGCAAATCGTCCTAAACCATCAGAAATTATAGCACCAGAAAAACAGTGATTATGGTAGCGTAAATAGCTCATCGTCACCATGCCCATCCAGCCATCCAATCCTCACACCTGCGTCCACCCAAGCATGAGCGTAGTATATCGCACCAAAGGCACGAACAAGATCTCCTGCCTCAAGAAAATGTGAGGCGTCCTTACGGTAATCATCACACATCCGAAGCATGTCATTCAGACGTTCCTCATCATGACTTCCCGGAACAACGAGTGGCGTCGCCTTGGCCCGTGCAGCATCAGTGATAGCCATCGCTTCTTGGACACGTTCAACGGTTAACGCCTCCATTAATCACTCCCCTCCTGAAGTCCGAGAATCCTGCGCACATCCTCTTCTCTACCCAGTGCCCTATAGAGTTCCAATGCACGTGACCACAAACCTTCGTCCTCCGCCTGTTGTGCGGATTCAAACATGGTAGATCGCTGAAGCCAATCCAGACGACGACGTTCCTCTTCTTCCTGTGAACGACGGCCTTCTGCTCGAAGGCCACTGATGCCTGGCGCTACACTCCAACGGAGCAAACCCTCCTTCGTAGCGGTCAGTATGCTGCCGGCTCCATCCGATGAGAGATGATCGACTACGTCATCACCAAACCCAAGGTGATTGGCCTCCAATGCATGCCGGACCCTACCTTCGAGATCCATCGACCACCATCCGTCCATACAACGAACAGCCCGGTATGGCTCAATGTCACCATCTGAGATACGATCAAGCTCATCCCATCCAAAGGGATTCGGCACACCCTCATGTAACGCACCTTCAACATCGAGCAGGAGTAGCCGGCCTCGTTCCAGTGAACTGCACCACATCCAACGACGATCCTCTATACGTCGCTGCGCATGCTCTCCATGCAAACGAACACAACGTAATGCTCCATCGAGATCAAGCATGAGAAGATGCTCCCGGTCTAACCATCCAATCAATCTGCGCATTGACCCAACTCGTAGACGGCGTATACCACGGCCGTTTGGCCTGAAGACGTGGAGATGGTCGCCTCGATCGGAGGCAACCCAACCACCTCCAGGCCTAGAGAGACCCTGCCGATAACCGCCGGGGATACTTCTTCCATCACTAAGCGGACGACCGCTGTGTCTATCGAGGACATGGATTGATGTCCCTGTAAGTATCGCGACTGAGGAACCGGCAACCTCAATCGAATATACATCAAAAATCTGGTCAGACCTCCAATGGAGGCTCCCATCGGTTCGGAGTGAGAACAATGTCTGACCCGAAGCAACGAGGGCTCCATGCTCATCAACGTTAACATCGTTGACTGGACCTTCGACCTGATGACTCCAAATGACTTGCCAATCGCTCATTCATTCACCTCTGAGAAGAGGCAGGATGCAGCCTCTGTCAGCCGATAGTAACGGCTTCGCCCTTCTGTTCGAACGGATAGGTAACCCGTGCGACGTAAATCATTGAATCTCTGAGATAAGCGAGAACGACCCACTTGGAGACGAGCCTGCAATGCTATGTCCGATGGAGATACCTCACGCTCAGCAGCTGCAGTTAAAATCTGGACATCTGCTTCAGACATCGTTTTCAGGCGCGTAGGATCCAATGGCATATCTTGTTCCCAACGGACCTTTCTGAAGGCATGAATTCCATCTATGACCCTTTTAGCATTGAAAACCGGACGATTTTCCCCTACTGGAGCCTCATGAGGCACGTATTCCTCGGGGGCGGGGGTAGGAGCAGGCGAGTAATCTGGAACAGCAGGAGGAGGAGATAGGGGGGTCAAACTAGGGTCCATCCAGAGTTGAGCGCCCTCCCGATCGATATCAGGGGGCCTAGAAGTCATTGGATCAATAGTCCGCATTTGAGGCCTAGCATCCGCGACAGGTGGCGATTCAGGAGGATCTAGAGAGGGCGGAGAATCATTCTTAGATTTCTCTTCAGGTCCCCAATCAATAGCTTCGATAATCTCCGTTTGAGGAGCCTGCGGAGCGAGATCCATTCGTATATTGGTCTCTCGCATCCTATCTGCAAGCCCTGAAATTCCGCTACGAGGCCGCCCAGGAACATTCACAATATCTTCCTGAGGAGTGATTTCTGGCTCCAGTAATTCGAAATCAGATGATGGCTCGAATTCAATTGGTTCAGAACGAATAGTTACATCAGTTTCCAAATACTGGTCAACGGTCTGAATATCAGATACAGGTTCTGTATCCAATGACCCGAGTTCCATGTCATTGGAATCCAATATTCTATCCGAGTCATCAAACATCTCACCTCCCTGATCTAACAGATTCGGAGTTTCCGGTTCCATTTCATCCGTTTCAAGATACAGTACCTGGCTGTCATCAAAATCGTGGACCTCGTCTTGATTCGCAATGTGAATCACCTCCGGATCGAATCCTATGTCACCATGAGAGTCGTCCTCGACAGATTCGAAGAGTGGGCGATTATCATCCTCAATATCAACCGATGATACATCCATCTGATTCGATTCAATGGATTCTGTAAACTGATTTGCGACCTTGGAATCAGCAAACCAAGCGTCATAACCGTCATCAAACACATCATGAGATGAAGGAGGACCTGCTTGAACTGGAAGAACTGTTGTGGCTGGGAAAAGAGGGCGTGGAGGCTCAGGCCGGGACCCCATACGGCTGCTAGAAGAATGGGGGTTCTCAGAGCTAGACTGCATCGGGGAAGTGATTGGGAGTTGCAGGTCCATGAACGGGGCCTGTGGATTCCGATCAGGAAACCTCAGATGGCCTAAATGCAACCCACATTGACGAACTATCTCTTTTGGATTGCCGCCGGTATAGGAATGTAGGCGTGATATCCCGTCGCCCTGCTCGAGGATGGTCTGATTAGATACTGAAGTCATTCTCAAATCGACTAAAATCCTAGTCTCTTCCAAAGACAATGGACGAAGATGGTGAACCATGTCGAATGACGTCTCAATTGAACGGCCAAGATCGCGATATTGGTCATCACTCATGGATACTACAGTCATAGCCCTCATCGTGCGTAGTGCTGGAACAATATTCTGAACAATTGCAAAGAGGTCAGAGGTCGGGATGTATGGGTAATCGAAGGCTATGAGGTCTAGATTACCCGTTCGATCCTCCAGATGGCGCCGCAAGTAATCGGCAGCAGACTGGGGTGTTGGAGGAATCTGGAATTGATTCGTGAATTTGGCAACCGCCTCGTGAATGACGCCCGTGGTCTTCGTTTCCTCATTCCAGATATTTCCAATATGTCGTGAATCCTCGGGAGCCAGACAATTCAACAGGCTAGTCCGCCCTGAACCACTTGGACCCACTATTAGGTGGATAGCAGGCATCCCATGAGTCATTTGATCGATGATGATAGAGGCTACCTCCTGGCGGCCGACCAACATACTCTGTTGAGAGTTGTTCAGGGCACGTAGTACGAATGGGTCTGAACGAATGGTTGGACCTGTAGGGAGCCTTGTTGCACCAACCATCGCTGCCCCATCGAGGCACTGATATAAACAATTCACACAAATTCACAGAACATTCACGCATTTCTCAATGATTTTCTACGTAGCCAGAGTGATAAAACGAGAACTGAGAGGCAATATATGATTTATGATTAGCAGGAAATAACGGAAATTAACGCTTTGAATAAACGCGTTAATCCCGTGAATAGCACCATTCCAAGGCCAATCCCTCCACACCTTTGCATGGGCAAGGGACATAGGATGCCCCGATTTCGGATGGAATGGGGCGAGACAATGCCAGTGGACGATAGTCGGATTAGTGGGTTCTACGCACTAGATATAGATGAACGACGGAAAATCATAGCAGATTATACAGGGATAGGACTCGAGGAGATGTCCGCATGGTCAGATCCTGATTCGATGAACGCAGATACAGCTGACCGGATGATTGAGAACGTCGTAGGCCGATATTCGCTACCCGTAGGCATTGGAATGAACTTTCTCGTTAACGGGATACCTCGACTAATCCCCTTCTGCGTTGAAGAATCCAGCATAGTCGCCGCTGCAAGTAATATCGCAAAACGTGCCCATCCCTGCGGAGGATTTCAAACTAAGATGGATCCGCCTATGATGATCGGCCAACTCCAGATTCTCGATGTTGATGACATCCCCGCAGCCATCGAGGCCATCGAATCTGAAAAGATTAGTATCATCGAAAGATGCAACGACATTGAATCCACCATGATTAGACTCGGAGGCGGTTGCAAAGACATACGCTGTAGAACACTAGAAACAACGTCGCAAACGATGCTCATCGTCCACCTAGTCGTCGATACAAGAGACGCAATGGGTGCAAATGCAGTTAATACCATGGCTGAGAGAGCGGCGCCCTGGTTTGAATCAATCACAGGAGGGCGTGTACTTCTCCGCATCCTATCGAATCTCGCGACTGAACGGCTTGCACGGGCAACGGTTCGACTCTCGCCCGAGGCAATCTCCAGTAAAGGAGATACAGAGGAGGGGCACAGAATCATCGAGGATGTCATCCTCGCCTACGAATTCGCTGACGCCGACCCCTGGCGTGCAGCAACACACAACAAAGGCATCATGAACGCTGTTTCTGCCATTGGAGTAGCCTGTGGGCAAGATTGGAGGGCTATCGAAGCAGGAGCCCATGCCTATGCCGCTCTGAGTGGGAGATACCGTTCCATGACTCGTTGGTGGGTTGACGGAGATGGTTGGATTAACGGTTCAATCGAGATACCCCTGGCCGTTGGGACCGTTGGTGGCGCCTCGAAAGTACATCCAGTCGCGCGATTGAATTTGAGATTAGCAGATGTAGACGGATCCCAAGATCTAGCATCTCTGATGGCATGTGCAGGATTAGCACAAAACCTCGGTGCGATGCGCGCTTTAGCTACGAAAGGGATTCAAGAAGGCCACATGCGCCTTCATCTTCGAAACATGGTAATCTCTGCGGGAGCAAATGGAGGCGAAATAGACGCTGTTGCAGATGCGGTCCGCAATCACGGAGGCCCCATCACACAATCCTTGGTAGACATGATGCTAGATACACATCGTCAAATCTAATCTTCGATGTCTTCCTCTGTGCCATCGGATTCCGGAACGAAATCCATGTCCCCCACATCGGGGTCAAGTTCCCTAATTGAGTCAACAAGATTCTGCGAAGTAATACCTGAAGCCTCTGCTTGGCCCCTAAACCACTCTCGAACCTTCTTTGGTTCAGTGTGAGGGCATTGAAAACGCTCAGCGAAGTAACGAGTTGTCCGCAAACGACGAGAATTACCTTGTCTACGGCGATCGACTAAGCCAAGACGTGCTAATGCACGGACGTAGTCATAGGCAATAGGCCCCATCATCTGGACTAGATCACTCTGCATCATGGGCTGATGATATGCAATTAGAGCAGCAGCACGTTGAAGTCTGTCTGGAATATCACCACGAAGCTCACTCGGTAGATGTGCTGAGAGGCGTGGATGGACTTCCATGGACCACCGACCTCCAACCTCGACAATTGAAAGAGCGCTGTCCCGTCTACGACGATACTGGCTCTGAAGCGTCACAAGAGACTCAACGACCACTGATTCAGGATGTCCTGACTGCTCAGATATCTCGGAGGACTTCAAGGATCGACCAGAGCAGAACAACAATGCTTCTACGATAGATTCGATGGACGGATCAGTCACGCCTCCACCTCTTCAAGAGTAATACCACGCTCATGAGCGATAGCGACACATGCTTCATCGAACGTCTCAACTTTCGGCCAGCGATCCCGAAGGAAAATACGACCCTGAGTCGCTTCACCCATCTGCCATATTTCCGCGAATCCACGATGAGTAAGGAATAGGGATGCGACAAATCCAGAAATCTCGCCCTCGGCTTCAGCTTCGTCTTCCGATGCACCCTCTTCGATGGCAAGTGAGGAAAGGTAGGTGCGAACATCAGCAAGTTCAACGGGCGCACCACCTCTCCCAAGTTTTCGTAAGGCTGACCAGCAACGCTGTATATCCTCCTCTAGGTTCTCACGGTGCATCCTCGATGATACGTTCGCCATGGCCTCCTCGACGTCCGCCTGATGACGAATCCGAGCGGCCTCCCTTAATCGGCGATCCTCAGCCTGGTCATGCGCGGCTTTGAGTGAGAATAGCATCTCAGAAAGTGTGACTGGCCGTGATTCAGTAGTTCTACGAATACGACCCTGGAAAAGACCAGGGAGGGCATCCTTAGCCCGGCCTGTCAGAACATTGACTGAGAATCCATACTCATTATCGTCAAAATCCGCCTCCCAGCCAATATCTGACATCCAATCATCGTCATCAACCTCATCCTCCCAGTTTTCATGTCGCTCAATCAGAGAAAATGTCTGGGCGTGGAGGATGTTCCAAGCCATACGAATAAGGCGGCCACAACTAGGCAAATCGATATTCTCGGCTGTCTCGATTCGTTCCCCGAACAGATCAATGAACATCGTCAAATCAACATCCCATGGATCAAGAGACTCGGATTGGAATAACTCGAAAACTAGGGCTATCGATCGATCGATTGGGTCTACAAGCATCTGATGCTCTCCGTTCTCCATCTCCGCAATCTCGACTAGGCGATCGATAAACGGAATCGCATCCGCATCCTCCTCGCCACCCAGAAGACGTGTGACAATATCAGCACGCAAATCATGTGAGACAAGAGGTTCCACGGAGAACCACCTCACTCCTCAATATCCGATTCTTCCGTAATCTCGGATTCAATATCCTCTGATTCTGATGCAATAGATTCTTCGAGGCGATTCTCCCATTCAAGACGCTCATCAAGATCTTCCTTAGTATCGGCTGCACGATCACCGAGATGGGCGATGCTGGCCGCTTGAGAATCAACCTCTGGAGGCGCCACTTCAGTCGCTTCCACTTCAGCCCCGTCCTCACGGATACCTCCAAGGCTCTCGGGCGTGGGTAATGCCTCTGGAACCCTGGGGCGATCCTCCAGCCTCGGAAGTTCCTCAAGACCTTCCATCTCGGCTTGAGCCGCTTCTTGTGCTTCACGTTCACGCTCTGCAGCCTCTCCGAGTTCAACTGCTGCATCGCGATCAAAGTTCATGATTAGGCGACTGCACCCATCACCACCATGAGTGACACCGATGTGATGATCTGCCAACTGCAGACTAACCTTGCGTAGCGTGACCATGAGGAACTGGGCACGCTCGCTTCGAAGGCGGCAAAGTTGAGCAATGCTCTCTGCATTGAAGGAATCAAGATTCTGATCGACTTCATCAAAGTAGTAAAACGGCGATGGCTCAAAGTCCTGTATCGCAAATATGAGGGCAAGTGCGGCCATCGACTTCTCTCCACCGGATAACAGATGGAGTTCGATTTGGTTGCTCTTTCCAGGCGGCTTCGCCCACATCTGGAGGCCTCCAGAAAACGGATCCTCTGGATTCTCAAGACGTAAATCTCCGGCACCACCTGGCTGTAGGATTCGGTAAACACGGCTAAAGTTCGCAGATACACGGTCAAGGACATCGGTCAGACGTGTCCTACGCTCCATCTCCAACTGATCAGCAATTGCAAGAAGTCGCTCACGACGCTCACGGAGTGCATTCGCATCAGCTTGAAGTTGAGCGACACGGGAGGCTGCTTCATCGTATTGCTCGATAGCAAGTAAGTTGACGCTGCCCATGTTAGAGACACGGCGTTCGAGATTGCGGACCTTAGTCTCAATCTCGGTAAAGGCGGGGATAGCCTCGTGCTCTGCAGGTATGGAAATTTCATTCTCCGCCATCTCATCAACGAGATTCTTCAGTGCGATGTGCTTGCGATCGATCTCAGTGTTCAGTTCAGTTATCCGAGTCATGATTGTGACTCTCTTAGAGCCCATCGCATCCACTTGAGCCTTTAGCGTTGCACGCTCCTCAAAGTGAGATGTCCGAAGTACGTCCAATTCACGGTGCTCTTCGCTCACCTGACTGTGTGCTTCCTTGAGTTCATCGAGTTCGCTAACCCATCCAACACTGTCGGCTTTAATCTGCTCAATCTCAGAGATACTGTTCTTGGATGTCTCTTCAGCCTCCTTCTTGCGTGCTTCAAGCTTGTCAACCTCGTCCCCCATCATGCTCAGACGTTCCTTGCCAGTGGTGAGGGTAGACTCCGATGCAAGTGCTTTCCGAGATGACTCAGTGTACTGTGTCTCCGCATCACGCAAACGCTTCGCAAGATGCTCTGGCGTCTGGGAACGAAGTTGTTCTAGGAGGCGGTCACGCTCATCAACCGAGGAATCTCGAGCTGCCTCAGCTGCTGCGGCGCCTGACTCGACCTTCTCAAGGGCCTTAGATTGGTGCGCGAGGTCCTTCTCCGCTGCTTTCACCTGATTGATCAGGTCCTTCTGGAGATTTCGAGCACGTTGTAAATCGGCCTTCACCTCGCGGAGACGTAAACTACCATCAATATCAGAAACCTGAGACATCTTTTCACGAATCGTCGTCTGAGAGAGCCTGTTTTCCTCCAAAGCACTGGTCACTGTCATCAGGACAAGTTCGGCCTCAGAAAGGGCGACTTGTGCCTTCTCAACGGCAGATAACCCAGGGGTTTTACCGCCACCAAAGGTTGCTGATGGCGCCTTACTAGCTCCACCAACCATCGCCCCAGATGCTTCGAATACTGAACCATCGACAGTAACCATTCGCACACCGCCCATATTCTTCCTTGCAATCTCCATATTCTGTACGATTAGAGTATCACGAACGGCGTTTCGCACAGCATTCTCAATCGACTCATCGAATTCGAGAAGGTCGGCAGCAAAGCCGACGATACCAGGTTGCCGAGAGACCATCAGAGAACGTCCGCCAGCACGACGAACCTGCATCTTGTTGAGAGGCAGGAATACCGCGCGACCCAGCCGATCCGCCTTGAGGCGACGAATACATTGGGTTGCAACCTCGTCATTCTCGACGACTATGTGGTTCATCCCGCCGCCTAGAGCATAAGATAGAGCGAGAGCGTGTGCGTCGTCCTTTGGACAACAGAGTTCGTTAAGTGGACCAAGGATGCCTTCGATACCCCCGCTGTCGCGAATCGCGCAGATGGCCGCCACAGCTTGCGCCTGATTTGATGAACGTCCCGAGCGACTCTCCATCTGCTGCTGAGCTCGGACGAGGGCTCGCTCTGCCTCGTTCCTATTGGCTCGAGCACGCCCCTCCTCACGTTGAAGGGTCGTTTGCTGGTTATCTAAGCGGCGTAGTTCCTCACCGAGACGAGTTCGTTCTTCTGCACTATCGACAACATCCATTTCCTCGAGGGTTAAATCTAGATCGTTAACTTCCATCTCAGCATCTTGGAGAGATTCTTGGAGGTCTGCGAGCCGCCCATGAGAAATATCCGCTGCTTGCCGTGCACGTTCCATCTCAAGTGTACTAACTTGGAGTCGATCTGCGAGACGAGTTACCTCTTCAGATGCCTTTCCATAGGCTCGATTAAGGTCCATCGTGGCACGATCCCCTTGCTCCATAGCCTTCCTTGCATCGGATTCTTCTTTCTTGGCAGCAGCCATCGCTGCCTTCGCACTCTTGAGGCTCTCTGTCGCCTCATCGATTACTTTCAGGTTGCTCTCGACAGCATCTCGAGCACGCTTGATTTCCTTAGAGAGGGTCTTCGCCTCAATGAGGGATTTCTCGGAAGTTGAATCCAATTCACTGACTCGATCACTTGCGCGATCAACTTGTAACTCCAGTTTCCGGATACGCTCCATAGTGCCACGCTGATCCGTCCCGAGAAGAGCCTCCATCTCCTTCTGAAGGCGTACAATCTCGTCGTCAAGCTCTTGGATTCGCAATTCTGAACGTTCACACTCGTCCTTCAACTCCTCAGATGACTCGATGTAGCGTGATTTCTCGTCCCCTAACATCCTGATCTCTTCGAAGTTTGAACGGTGCTTCGCCTGCATCAGCAAGGAGCGGGAAGTCTGCAAATCTTCCATCAAGGTACGGAACTTGAGTGCATCTTCACGCTCTTTCTCCAGAGACTCTACGCGACGCGTCTGCTCTGCCTCAAAGACCTCGATCATTTCCAGTTGAGATTCAACCTGTTTCCTCTGGCGGTCTGCCTTCTTGAGTTCATCATCATACTGTGTGACCCCTGCGACGTCTTCAAGGACACGCCGGCGTTCAAGTGCAGACATGCTCGCAAGATTAGTCACATCACCCTGGAGTACGATATTGTACCCATCCCCTCGAGCGCCGGCTTCAATCAAGAGGCGCCGAAACTCGGTACTTGAAGAGGGAGCATCATTCAGACGGTAGTCGGACACTGCCTTGTCCTTGCTATTCAGGCGAACCGCCCGAGTAAATCGGACCTCGTCCCCATCTACCTTGAGGCGTCTTGAGCCCTTGTCATTCACAGGGTTCGCGAAGGTTAGAGTTACCTTGCAATGGCGTGCAGGCTTGGCGCGCCCACCTCCATTAAAGATCAATTCCTTGACATTCTGGGCACGTAATGACTTGGTGGAGCGAGTCCCAAGAACAAACTGTATTGCATCACCGCTATTCGATTTCCCTGACCCGTTTGGGCCAGTTATTGCGGTGAATCCCTGTTCGAGATCAATCGTCAACTCGCCCATAAAGGACTTGAAATTCTCTAATTCGATTCGCTTCAGATGCAAACCATCACCTCATAATTCGCAGACATATTCGTGCACCCCAATGACACATTCGGGCATTAGACCACTTAAACCAACACGGTAGGGCCCAGTATTACGGGCGATTTTTTCCACAGAACGTTGAACGCCAAAGTCACAACAAGCCAGCCATGCCACATTCTGCACAACCTGCACCACTGCAGTAATGGCAAACGCGACCAGGGTCATCAATTCCATCAGATGAGCCGAGTTGGAATACATCTTCTAGAATAGTAAGTCCCAGGGCAGAACGCATCTGTCCAATACTCAGATTATCGGGGTCGACATCGATGAGGCGGCGCTGAAGAACTCGTTTATTTGAATCCAAAATTTGAGTATGGTTCTGCGACCCTCGACGGAAGAGAAGTAGTCCTGCGACGATAAGAATGCAATCAACCAAAATTCGCGGTAAACCTACTATTTCCTCCCATGCAATCCCTGGCTGACCCGGAACCGAGCGGCCCAACAAATCAAGAAGGGAGAATATTGCAACACAAGAACCGAGGAGCATCCATACCCAAGAACGGCGGCGAGAACGGCTTCTGGATGATTTTCCGCCGCCGAGCAGAATGCTTGCGGAGAGGACTGAAATTAGACCAGACACAAAGATAAGAAGGAAATCAACCAAGGCATAGTTCCCCAAAGGAAGCAAACAATCCGAAGTTCCAGTGTTAGAGATGTCATCAAGGATTTCTTGTTCAGAACACTCCCCTGAAAACAAACCGACTAATTCGACTTTCTGACGAACGAAATCGTCTTGCCAGAGGCCGTATTCAATATTTAGAAGCACAGTGCATAAAATCAGGAGGCATAGCCCTAGGATTAAGATCCGGACTACAGGCTTCATGGAGTCGATTCGGTTCCAATGCCTCTTCACGGTTGCGTCAATTAACACCGAACACGAATCTTCTTGAAAGCGAAAGGAGCGCCACCAAATATGCCCGAAGAAGTTCTCGGCTTCGATGTCGTAGTAGTCGGCTCAGGCATCGCTGGATTGACAATGGCGCTTGAAATCGCACGCGCCGGAAAAGATGTGGCAGTCGTCACCAAGAAACGGCTGGAAGATTCCTCAACCAATTGGGCACAAGGAGGCATCGCTGGAGTCCTCGATTCCTCAAACCAGGCCGCAATTGAACGCCATATCGATGATACGATTTCAGCAGGAGCAGGAGTATGCGATGAAGAATTAGTTCGCGACGTCATATCAGAGGCAGCAGTCCGTATCCGAGCACTGATCGAAGAAGGAGTCCCATTTGAACGAAAAAGCGATGGTGAATACGACCTCGCCAAGGAAGGCGGACATCAAGAAAAACGTATTCTCCATGTGAAAGATCGGACTGGAGAAGCAATCGAGACCACGCTCATTGAACGCCTCAAACAACAGAACGTTACCATCCTTGAACAATGGATGGCAATCGACTTAGTCATGCGAAAACGTGGACAACCTCAGAATGGAGTACGTGGAATCTGGTGCCTAGATGCAGAAGGTAATGTACACACAATCTGTTGTAGAGCACTCGTCCTCGCTACAGGTGGAGCCGGGCAACTCTGGAGAGAAACCACGAATCCTACCGTTGCTACCGGGGACGGAGTTGCAATGGCTCATCGAGCCGGAGCTGGAGTGAAACATCTGGAGTTCATCCAATTCCACCCTACAGCTCTTGCGATTCAGGGCAAGAGACCTTTCCTAATCACAGAGGCGTTGCGCGGTCATGGTGCAATCTTAATGACAATTGAAGGACATCAAATTTTCAGAAAGGAGGGAGGGGAACCAGAAAACCATTCCTATATGTTGGAAAAAGACCCTCGAGGATCCTTAGCCACTAGAGATATAGTTGCACGAACAACAGATCAGATGTTGAAGAAAAGTGGGGAACCTCACGCCCTACTTGTCACAGAACATCTGGACTCAAAAGACCTCAAAAATCGATTCCCTACGATTGCAGATAAGCTTCAGGCCCATGGAATTCAATTTGGCCCTGATCCAATTCCTGTGACTCCGGCTGCCCACTACATCGTGGGTGGTATCGATGTAGGAAAAAATGGAGAATGCATCACTACAAATGGCTCCGTGTATCCCGGTCTATATGCCATCGGAGAAGTTGCTTCCACCGGCCTCCATGGTGCGAATCGACTCGCCTCAAACAGCCTCTTGGAAGCTATCGTGATGTCCCACCGCGCCCGCAACCACCTTTTGGAACACATCGATGAGTACCCACTTGAACTCAAGGATGCTCCAGTATGGAGAGCAGATGGGCTACATCGTCTCCAGGAACATGCTCCAATCAAGGCAGACAGAATTGCACTGAGGACCATAATGTCCGATGACGTGGGACTCGTACGCAGGGATGAGAGATTGAATCGCGCCCTTAGAAAGTTAGACCATACAGGCGAAGAAATAGAACGGACTTGGAGAGCATCAAAGCCGACGAAGGGCCTCGTAGAGTTGCGAAACATGTCGATTGTCGCGAGGTTAGTGACTCAGGCGGCGAAAAAGCGCAGGAACAACATCGGATTGCATTACAATATGGATCTTGAGTGAATTAAGATACATTCTCAATGGAACGAACTAGATTCCACAACGTCTCAATTCGAGGCACTGCGAACCCATGAATTTCTGCCTTAGCCACTAGAGCACCACAAATCGAGTCCACTTCAGTCCTACGTCCATGGATAATGTCCTGCAACATGCTGCAGCGGTTATTCTCAGTCGAGGTCAATACTTGCTCAAGGTCCTCGACCAGTTTGTGCGCATCAAAAACCACTCCTTCAAGGCGGGCCACCTCAATACCTTCCATCAAAGCCGCGACAGACACCTCGCGTAGTGGGGATTCCAGAAGTTTACCATTCTCAACACCTGCAATAGATGCCGCAGGATTGATTGCAAGATTCAGAAGCAACTTCCTCCATACTGCTACCGAGCCATCTGCAACAGCACGAGGAAACAGTTCAGCTCGCTCAAATATCTCACTGATCATTTCAACCCGATCCATAACTGAAGTATCAGGGCGGACAGGACCAATGACTACCTCGCCGACGCCAGCCAACCGAATCTCACCTGGATTCAATCGTGTTACACCGTGAGTCACACAGCCAGCGAATACGCGTTCTTTACCCACTAGGCTAACTGCTCTCTCAAGATGCCCGATACCATTCTGGACAAAGAGAATTGCACCGTTTTCATCTAAATGTTGAGTGGCGACTCCAGTAAGTTCCGTGACATCGTAATTCTTCCCACAGACGATTACAAGATCAAGCATTGTTGAAGGAACAAGATGTTGGAACCTTTGCGGCGGCACCACCTCTAGAACATCTGAGTGTTCACCATAATGCACTAGCAGACCCCTCTCATCAAGCACGTCCTTAGTACGGCCACGGGCCAGCAAATGCAATTCAGATTCGATTCCAGACAATCGATGTAGGAAAAGGCCGCCGATGGCACCTATCCCAAAAATACCGATTCGCATAATCACTCCTCTACAACAGAACAGGACTCGCTTGGACTGTTTGTACAGAGGGCGACATAACGGATTAGCAATCCATCTCCTGAAATCTCAAACCAAAGCCCTGATACACCTCCTTGGACCTCAGCACGGTCCATTGACACTGCTACAGTGCCGTTACTAGGGATAAACTGCGGTAAATCAACATCCCATACTGAAGCCAACGGAGCGGAAGCAAGCAAAACAGATGACAAGGGGACATCCTGTGAACCGAAATTGCTCAGAACGAGATCACCGGTTCCAGAATACATACTTTCGAGAACTAAGAATCCATCATCAACGAGGATAGATGGCCCTTCAACAAGAGAATGAATGGTAGGTTCGCCACCTTCACAGGTTGTGATAATGCCCTCCGGGGGCGGATTCAATGTACCATTTCCAATAGGCTCAGAGAAGCGTTCAATCTGATGGCCCTCAACTCCAGAAACCGGCGACCAAGTAAAATTCTCCATAGGATCTAATCTAACAAATTCAGCACATGGAGAGGACATATTCTGACTCCATCCAATCGCTCCACCTATGAATGGGAGAGTACCATTTACTGGCCATCCATCAACGGGGACGACTACTGAAGTAATGACATCTAGAAGAGGTGCTTCAAGAACGAAACGAACGCCATCATCGAGTTCAAGAACCAAGGTCGGCCCAAGCAATCTCCCGTCTGTAGAACGCTCAGAGGTTGGAATCGTAATTTCTGAGGGACTAGCACACACAGTCAACGGTTCATTCTCTGTGAAATTCATCGAGTCTACAATTGGAATATTATGGCCCCCTATGAGGGTCCAATCCGAATGAGATGAAGGCGATGTAGAAAGGGACAAGTTGGCGGCTTGCCCGATAGAATCTAAGACCATCTGAACACAATGCGACGGCGCCTCGACATTCTTTGACCAACCTTGATCGAGAATACGTGGCACTCCTGAAGAATTGAGAATCATCGAATGATGGACCTCCATGTCACCCCGGCTACCTTCAATATGGATTCCAATATTGATCATCCCAACGATTGTTTGATTCGGACGAACTGCACGGATTTCCAACAATCCAGGTTCCACTGCATTGATGGAATACGTACAATCTGTTCCATTGAAATCCGATTGATCATCACATCTGATATCGAATAACCAACCACTTACGGCCCCAGTTGCAGAAACGTGAATCAATCCGGACCTAGATTGAACTCCACTACTCTGCAGGTCGAATTTGAGAACTGTCTCGTTTTCCATACCAATGTCAAATTCAGTAAGCCAATCCGATGTGTCCAAATCGCCATCCCAATCAGCCATCGCATGAGATATTTGCAGAGATGGTAAGGAGGCAACAAGAAGACAGAGGATAACCGGTATAACCCAATTACCAGGGCTTCGCTCAGGAGGCGTGGCTTCGTTAAGCACCAATGGCAAGGGGATTGCATCCGATTGAAAACGGCGCCAAACAGCAAGGCTTCCGATTGCAATCCACACCCAATACTGGCCCGTGAAATAGACAATAATTACTGGAATTACCGTCATAAGCAAAAGACGCGCCTGCTCAGGGGTATCAACTACATCCTGACTCCCACGTAAGGCTGTGTAGAGATGGTCCCCCGGGAAGTTAGGGATAGGGAGAAGAAGAATGAAACCGACAACCATTAGACCGTGTCCGGAAAGTAAGAGGGGAGATGCCCATTGAGAACGGGCCACCACATCAAAACCGAGCAATGTTCCAGTAATCTCAACAAGCCAGTTCAAATCTAAAACAAAGGGCATTTCGGTAAACTCCGGAGGGATTCCGGGTGTTGCTCGAAGACCTAGAATGGAAAAGATAAGCCCCGATATAATTAGTGTAGCTGGAACCACAATGGATACTCGAGCAAGAACTGCACGGTCAGGAAATAGAATCTGATCGACACGACGGAGATGGAGGATCCCAATCAAGCCAAACGGCCAAATCGGATTTAGACCTGTGATTGTAAACGGTAAGCTAAGCGGCAATAAATGATCAACACGGACGCCATGTGCAGATGCAACCGCTCGGCGGAGGATGCTTGCTAGCGCGATTGTTCCCATCATAGGGAGAGCGTACAGGAGGAAGCCAGACACTAATGAAGAACCGGTCAATACCGTAGAATCCGGATTAACACGAACCTCCCAGGATGAGCCGACTAGTGTCAGAAATAACAGGCTACAGATCCAGAGGACAACATGCATTGACTTCGAAATCGTTACCGGACGGATTGGGAACTGAGTAATCTCAATGATATACGGCTCCTCCTCCTCTAGCAACGGAAGCCAACCGAGAGGTTCCAATCGCTTAGTCAGATTACTCAATGCCACGGACACATTGGAATCAATAGCATCCACACGCCAAGAAATACCGCCTTCTGACTCTGCGATGAGGACGAAATATTCGGAGATAATTCGCTCTAGGAACTCACGCTGTCCCCAAGCGCGACGCTCGACCTTGAGGGCCGGAACCGCCGAATCGTCGTCGCTCATGTGATTTCGCTCGATACGGTCCGATATGACCCTTCACTTCCCACATTACAACTCAATGGGCGAATAAATTGGGTTGAACATCACTTATTCTTGAATCGCTTGAGCCGGAACGTCTCTTCACGCTCCATCTCTTCAAGTCGAAGTTGGATGAACACCTTTGCCTCCTCCATCTGAGGAATAACGACGAATTCAAGCGCATTCACACGACGTTTTGTAGCTTCAATCTCCTCAAGCAGACGCTTGAGAGTGGCTTCCATCTCGGCCGCCTTCACTATCTTCTCGATTAGTGCAGAGTATCCATCCGCAGCCTCATCGATATAGGGTGAACCGCCAACAAGGCCCATACCACGCTCGTCAATCGTACTGGTTAGATGTTCACCAGTCACACTCGGAACGACGACGCCCATGATATTACGACGCTCGACCATAACTTCAGGATGATTCGAAATCGCCATTGCAGCGCTCTGAACAACGATTCCACCCTCAACTGCACTAGCTAGATCAATGCCTTGTTTCGCTTCACGGAAGGTCTGTACTAGTTCCTCCCGTGCGGTAATCATCTCCGCTAGGAGTGTACGGAACTCGTGGAAGAGTCCGTCTCGCTTCATCTTCAAGAGTTTGTAGCCATTCTGAGTCTGCTTGATGCGACGCTTTAGATTGATGAGTTCGCTACGTGTAGGCTTGATATCCAACGCCATTCACTCACCTCCTCGCTCAATCTTCTCGGTCCATCTCATCATTCTGTGTGCTGACCATACTTGTCGATGAGTTCGCGATCCAGTCGCACAAGGTACTTCTCATCGATACTCGACATGAGATTCCAACATAGATCCAGAGTTTCGTCAATCGTCCGATCCTCGTCACGATCCTGACGCAGGAACTTGTCTTCAAAGATATCAGAGAACTTCAGCAGTTGCAAATCACGCTCGTTGAGGGCATCCTCGCCTACAATCGCTACGAGTCCACGTAGTTCGCGTCCTTCTGCATAAGCAGCGTACATCTGATCGCTGACCTTCTTGTGGTCATCTCTGGTCGTCTTCTCACCAATGCAACCACCCATGAGCCGGGAAAGCGAAGGTAAGACGTTGATTGGCGGATAGATACCGGCCTGATGCAATTCACGGGAAATCACAATCTGACCCTCAGTAATGTAACCGGAGAGGTCAGGAATTGGGTGCGTGATGTCGTCACCGGGCATCGTTAGAATTGGGAATTGTGTGATGCTTCCCTTCTTGCCCTTCACGATTCCTGCACGCTCATAGAGCATTGCAAGGTCAGTGTACATGTATCCTGGATAACCACGTCGACCTGGAACCTCTTCACGAGCAGCACCAATCTGACGTAGTGAATCACAGTAGTTCGTCATGTCCGTGTAGATAACCAGCACGTGATAGTCGTGCTCGAATGCGAGATACTCGGCCGCAGTCAACGCTAGACGCGGCGTAATCAGCCGCTCGACTGCAGGGTCGTCAGCGAGATTGACGAAAAGAACTGCATTCTCTAGAGCACCGGTGCGCTCAAGATCCGTTCTGAAGAAGTTATACTCCTCCGCAGTAATACCCATCGCGCAGAATACTACAATGAACTCCTCATCGCTATCCTTGAGCTTCGCCTGACGAGCAATCTGGAGAGCAATGTCGTTGTGCGGGAGACCGGATGCACTGAAGATCGGGAGCTTCTGACCACGGACAAGCGTGGTACAACAGTCAATTGCACTGACGCCGGTCTGAATGAAGTCGTGAGGAGACTGACGCGAGTACGGGTTGATTGCCGCACCGATAATGTCTGCCTTCTCTTCTGCTACGATATCTGGGCCGCCATCACGAGGGCGCCCTGCACCATCGAGGATTCGCCCGACAAGGTCCCGGCTCACAGGGAGCTTGAAGACATCGCCAAGGAACTTGACTCCTGCCTGTCTATCGATTGCTTCTGTGCCTTCGAATACCTGCACGATGACCGCGTCATCTGAAGTATCGAGCACTTGGCCGTTCTTCATCGAACCATCGCTCAGACGAATCGTCACGATCTCGCCATAGGCGACTGGTTCGGTCTTTTCTAGGAACACCAATGGTCCCTTGATGTCTGTGATTGTCTTGTATTCCTTGCTAGTCATTCACGATCCCTCCTTCAGTTGGCCTCCACCGTGCCAGTGATTTCACCGACCATGTCGTCGACAAGGCCTCCAATACTCTCCAAGTAACCTTCTGCGAATCGAGCTCGCATAAGTTCAGTTCGCGCTGGGACGTTCACAACGTCCTGAAGGCGGGCACCGGCAGCCATGGCCTTCTTCGCCTCGTCCTGGAAGGTTAGGATGGCCTTGGCCATCGCGTATTGCTGTTCGACGCCGCTGTAAGCGTCGACTGGGTCGAACCCATTCTGCTGTAGGAAGTACTCGCGGATCATACGGGCAACCTCGAGAGTGAGTTGCTGATCGATAGGCAGTGCGTCAGAACCGACGAGCTGTACAATTTCTTGGAGTTCTGCTTCAACCTTCAACAAGGCACTAATCTCAGTTCGGACCTCCGGGAAGTCGCTTGCAATATTATCACGGAACCACTGATTCAGACTCTGCGGGTATAGAGAGTAGGAGTTGAGCCAGTTAATTGCGGGGAAGTGACGCTTCCGAGCAAGACCAGCGTCTAGTCCCCAGAAAACCTTCACAATTCGCAAAGTACCTTGGCTAACCGGCTCAGAGATGTCACCACCAGGAGGGGACACGGCACCAATGACAGTGACGGACCCATCGTCGCCATTGAGAGTCTCAACACGACCAGCACGCTCGTAGAATTCCGCTAGGCGGCTAGACAGATACGCAGGGTATCCTTCCTCACCAGGCATCTCCTCAAGACGACTGGAAATCTCACGCATGGCTTCTGCCCATCGACTGGTGGAATCAGCCATGAGAGCAACGTCGTATCCTTGATCACGGAAATACTCGGCAATCGTAATTCCTGTGTAAACAGATGCTTCGCGGGCAGCCACTGGCATGTTTGAGGTATTTGCAATCATAACGGTCCTGTTCATCAGTGGCTTGCCAGTATTTGGATCGATGAGTCCAGGGAATTCGTCTAGCACTTCAGTCATTTCATTTCCGCGCTCACCACAACCGATGTAGACCACAAGTTGTGCATCGGAGTACTTCGCAAGAGACTGCTGAGTTACCGTCTTGCCCGAACCAAACGGACCGGGGATTCCTGCTGCACCGCCCTTAGCGAGTGGGAAAAGGAAGTCAAGGATACGCATACCAGTAACAAGTGGTGTATCTGGTGCGTACTTCTGAGTGTAAGGGCGAGGATGACGAACAGGCCATTCCTGCATCATCTGAATCTCAGTGCCATCGTCAAGGGTGCACACAGTCTCGGTCACTGTAAACTCGCCACTATCGATGTTCTTGATTGTCCCAGAAGCCTTTGGAGGCACCATGATCTTGTGAGTGATGGTTTCCGTTTCTTGGACGGTACCAATAATCTGCCCACCAACGACCTCATCACCCGCAGAAGCAGTAGCAACGAAGTCCCACTTCTTCTCAAGGTCGAGTCCATCGGCATCTACACCACGAGTGATGAATACACCCATGACTTCTTCCAGAGTCTGAAGAGGACGTTGGATTCCGTCATAGATAGAGGTCAGCAGACCCGGGCCCAACTGGACCGAGAGTGTCTGACCAGTGCTGAGAACGGGCTCGCCTGGACGAATACCCGAGGTGTCCTCATACACTTGAATGACGGATTGTTCACCATGTATCTCGATAACTTCCCCCATCAATTTCTCATGGCCAACTCGAACCACTTCGTACATTCTTGCATCGATCCCTGTCGCAGTCACGACAGGTCCTGAAATTCGGTAGATGACGCCTTCATTATTGCTCATTTCTTTCACTTCCGTTTTTTTTTATTACTTCCAAAGGTCGACACCGAGTGCCTTCCGAATGGACTCCCGTAGGGTGTTGTCCTCCTCGGTTCCAATACCAAGGAAGGTAGGGGTCACGCTGAGGTTAACCTCATCGCGAATTCGCTCTGGGAGTCGGGAAAGGTCCCCAGAGTCGAGAACGACAATGCCGACGTCTTTGTCGGCGATCATCGAGCGGCAGAGAGAGGCAAGTTCCTCCTCATCCGCGGGATTGTGGAGATGCGTTACACCAGCAAGCTGGAATCCAAGAGTGAATTCCGGGCTACCGATAATCGCGATTTCCATATTCAATCCTCACAATGTCAAATGCGCTTCAATCACGGGCTCAGGGAGACCGGCCGCCTTACCACGCACAAGTAGACGGAGATTCTCGACTTCGAGCAATTTACGCTCGATATAGTATACAATCGGCATCGCCGAGATCGGATGCAGGTGTGAAAAACGAAGCAGAAGTTCGCTCCTCTTGTGGTGGAACAAATCAACGACAGGGTCCATAGTACGGGACTCTGAATACATCTGTAGGGCCTCTTCAAGACCACTATCGTCGAAGGATAATGTGCGTCGAACTGCTTGGAGAACATCATCGAGATTGTTCGCCTGAATCAAGGCCGCCTCAGTGGCGCGGGAAAGTCCGCTACCGGGGAGGAAGATGGCGGCACGTTTCTCAGACGAAATCCCTTGACGCATTGCCCGCAATATATTGAGAACATCTCTGTGAGCAATTTCCATCTTGAGGTATCGGCGTAGTGAAGCATTAGGTCCACGATTGGGGATTACTGACAATGCTGACTGATAGTAAGAACGATCTAGGGCGTCCTCGTAATCAGCGAGGGTTGCTTCAGGACTCATATCACGGAAAATACGTCGCCCCAGCCCCGTCTTTGAGATAGCAGATGCGGCTTCTTCAAGTGTCGACGAGGCCTCAACAATGGCAATCCATTCTGCATTCTCAGGATTCTCCTTGGGTAGAGCGCTAGTACTGAGACGCTCCGTTTCAATCTCTCTATCAACAGCCCGCAGTACTGTTTTTGCCTTATTGTGATCAATCTTAGTAGCCCAAACACCGACGATATCAGAAAGTTCGCCTTGGCAGAACTTGAGCACTTGATGTACCTCGCGATCGAGATTGTGGCTCAACCCGGCTTCAACGAGTTCTGCACCGGCAAGCCGGTGAGCATACAAGTCGATATCCTGGCGATAGCCTGCATCTCCGATACTTGCTGCGATAGCATCTGGTTTCTGCTTAATCAACTGACGAATTCGCGTTCGATCAAGGAGGCGTCCACGACGGGAGCGAGCACGCGCCGCCGCATTAGCCCAATTTCCTCGACCGAACATATTGATCCCACCGATTAAGCTCCAAAGAGGGTCCGATTGACGTCTCCAAGAGAAGTCAACCACGCATCATTCAATTTCGAGTCGAAGGTGTAATCCAAACTGATACTTCCATCGTCAGATACCAGCATAAAGCCACCGAGCGCTTCTACGTCATCACCCAAAGTGAAGCCGCTTGCCTTCTGTTCGAGAGCAGAACGGTCGATTGCTGCAGGGCGGAGAGTCATCTTACCCTTCGCTTCTGCCTTGGCATCCTTCAATAGGGAATCCAACATTGCTGAACGCTTGCCGAGTTTCGGGCTTCCGAGTTTCTCACGCACTGCATCGTAGGTCAGATCAATTTGCACGCGCTTTGCAATCAAGATGTCCTTCTGGTTGGTCTGGCGAGCGCTAGCTACAGATTCTACACCGATTTGAGCGGCCTGCTTCTCAGCCATAGCCATCGCATCAGAGCTAATGGTGGCGACCTCGGAGCTTGCTCCTTTGGAAATCCGCTTCGCTTCTGCCTTCGCTTCCGCGATAATCTCCGATGCCTCAGCTTCGGCCTGTGCCGCGATATCCTTGGCAAGTTTTTCTAGACTCATGTCACTGTCCTCATGTATTGCATTAGTGTGTTCAGAACGGTTCACGCAGATGTTCACATTAGGAACATTGCGAGGAAACCGAACAGGACAATTGTCTCAGGCAGTGCCGTGAAGATCAGACCTGTGACGAACTTGTCTCCGTCCTCAGCGACCATGCCGACTGCTGCTGCACCGATCTGACCCTGGCTAAGACCAGTGCCAACACCGGCTAGACCGAGAGCAATCCCGGCGCCCAGGGGCATACCCCAAGAGTAGCCGCTGCCGTTCAGAGCAGCATCTGCTCCGGCCGCCGCGACCACGTCTGTCAAGCCAATAACGGCCAACAGGACAATCATCATTCGTAGTGCGTTCCTCATCAATTTCGGGTTCATTTCTTCTTCCTCCGTGTGTTTGTATCCGGCGCGAAACCGCGCGGGAATGTCATTGTTGCCCCTTATCCGCCTCCACGAATCGGGACCGTCCCCCGAGAGGCGCGAAGGCCTTCCCGGAAGCAGTGTAGAATTGGCGCATCCACTCAACAAAGTGGAGACGAGCAGCGTGAATATTTGGACTGAAGACGCCAAGAATCCATGCGAAAATTTGGACACAGAACCAACCGATTAGAGCTAGGACAGCAACGAGAATTGAACCGCCCGTTGAAAACCCTTCAACGATCATCGGATAAAGTAGAGAATTGCCTGCTTCGGCAATTTTGACGCCGACGATACCTACTGCGAAGAGGCGAACATATGACAGAGTGGTAGGGAGCATCCCGATTGCCTCGATTGGAGCAAGTAAGCATGCGACCCACAAAGGCACTCCCTCATGCACTAAATGTACGAGAAGAAGAAGCACTCCAATTGCAGCTGCAATGAGGCCACCCATCTTGAGATTGGAAAGTAACTCGGCATATTCCGGACTGGGGCCACCTCCTGAGATTAGGTATGCATACGAGAAGAAGAAACCGCCACCGAGCACAAGCATCCAGGACACCTTTCCGTAGATAGCGCCTGACCAACCGTGTCCATGACGTATCTCATCGATGGCACCGAGAATGAATGCCACCATAAGGTGAGCAATGCCGAGATAAATCGTCAGAAGGATGAGATCCGTTAGATTGTAGGATACACGGTGGAATGGGAAGGCAAGAACAACGCCCATCGGAAGGCGCGTCTCCCATAGGCTGTGCTCGCCATAATGTTCGACGACATTGGGGAATTCCCCTCCATAGGGGTAGAGTGCTGAAAAGGAACTTGCCCAAGCTGGGACTCCATCATATGGGTGCCAGCCCTTGTGGCACTCTCCAGATGCCCCATCTGCAAGAGCACGGCCCGATGTCCCTGCATACGCGCTACAGGATTCGTAGTGCGGCAATATCTCAAACCCTGCGAACTCGCCATAGATGTAACCGAACAGAACTGTAGACAGCCCAATGTAAGCAACAAGTTTCGCACCGAGGATACCTAGATCATTACCTGAATCCTTGACGCGAGAGTAAATCAGGCCCGCAAGACCGAGCGTCATGAACCCATAGAGCATATCTCCAAGCATCAATCCGAAAAAGAGAGGGTAGGTGATTAGCATGAATACTGTAGGGTCAATCTTGCCGTAATCAGAGCGTCCGACTGCATCCGTTAGGAGTTCCATCGGTCGAGAGAGACCATGGTCGCCAAAGGCTACTGGAGGACTTGGATCATTGTGATGGCCATGTCCATGGACGCCGTGATGCTTGGGTGCAACATCAGTATCTACATCGATGTAACTGCATAGGCCTTTGAGAGCCGCACGGACCTCATCTTCACGGTCAGCAACTATCCAACCATCAATCATGAAAGCGTGCTGACTAACCGCGACACGAGCAGGAGCGGTAGCTTCGATGAAGTCGCGTTCGAGGAGCTCAAGACCGCAGACCAACTTTTCCCCGTGCTTCAACGCCCAGGAATCGAGGGTAGATTCGAGTTTCTCAATCTCTAAGTTGAGGTCCTTGAGTAGAGTGGTTGAATCGGTCAGAGCTTCTCGTGGAGAGCCCGTTCCAGCCGGGGGTTGAACTGCCGAAAATCGCATCGATTCCAGAGCATTGTTGACTGCGGCTGCATCCTCATTTGCAACGACGACCATTGTCAAGCCGCCACCTGAAGCAACATGGCCACTGACACCGGCAGATTGCAGTGCATCTTGACCAGTGCCCTTGTCACCAATGTTACCGCTGAATACTGTAGCTGTGCGATACCCGTCGAACAAATCAAGGTCGACACCTAATTCAACGAAAGAGCCGAGGGCAGCGATCCTCTCTTCAGTGGCGTTAGCCTCTGATCGCTTATCCTCAATCTCAGAAATGGTCTCAGAAATAGACTGAATTTCAGTTGTGAGTTCTCCATTAATCCAGCCACGCACGGTCTTCTCGGACTGAGTGCCTTCGGGACGGGATGATTCAACCCACTTCGATATGCTCCGATAAGTCGAGAGATTCTTTGCTACAGCATCGTGATCGTCTCGGGGAGAGCCAAGATTCAGATGATTTCCTTCCTCACCATCGAAGTCGATTAGATCAACCGCCTTCAAGGAACATAAGATGTGCATCACGGAATCAAGGTCCTTGCGAAGACCGGCGGCATTGAATCGCGCCATAGGGCGATTCGTCAGTTCACCAACCATATCTCAACAACCTCCTCAGTAAACTGCCTCATGAAAGAATGGTGTCGATAACAGATTGAACCGCGGCATCACGATTAGATTCAGCAGAAGTGTTGATTGAATCGACGTTTGCCGATCCATCCTTCTGAACAACTGCGGCATCACCTGCCGCGGCATCCCGGGCGGACTGAATCGCTGCTTGAGCAGAAGAATCAGCATCCTTCTTCCCAGTATTGAGCGCATCGCTAGCAGATGCGCGTGCTTCACTCAGAATCTTTGCAGCCTTATCCTTAGCAGAACGAACCGTTTCCTCAGCCGCAGCTTCGGCATCTTTGATTGTTCGCAAGATGTCATTTCGACCCATTATAGCCTACCCTGTGACGCGGGAATAAAGATGGGCTTATCATATTCACCATTGAAAATCATACTCATTCTTAGCACAGAAGAACAGCATAAACTCAAATCAACCACCGATTTCGGATAAATGTGGACCACATCAGAATCGGTGAGGATGACTGGTCCACCCTTCAAGCAAACCTCGAAGCAACCATCCCGGTCTATGACCGGATTAATCGCTTCGCAACCTTCGGCCAAGATCAACGCTGGCGACGGATGGTCCAAGAACGACTCCCCTCCGAAGGCCGAATCCTCGAGGTAGGGTGCGGCCCAGGTACCTTCGCAGAAAACTTGGACGGGCGCGAACTTACCTGCCTTGACCCAATTCCTGCAATGTTAGCTGTCGCCGAGCCCCGAGTCAACGGAAAACGAACTGCGCGAGGTTATAATCCAGCTACTTTTGTCGAGGGCACCGCTGAAAACTTGCCTTTCGAAGATGGAACATTCGATGCTGTCTGCACATTATTTTCATTTCGAGATTGGTACGACAAGCCGGCTGGGCTGAAAGAAGTCCTCAGAGTACTGAAGCCAGGTGGCAAAATTGTAATCGTCGATCCAGCAAAAATGAATCGGATTCACGGATGGCTTGGTTACCTATACATGCGCATATGGGTGGGATCATATGCTCGCTTTATCTGTCGGCAAAAGGACCATCCATGGAAGTGGTTGACCAAGACATATGTCCACTTTGGAACCACGAAAGATTACGTCCGAATGTTGAAAGAAACTGGATTTATTGAGGTCAAATCAAAGGTCATATTCCCGGGAATGTCGACAATCTGGCAAGGGCAGAAGCCTTGACTTCAATCCATAGTCAAGATAGCACTGAAATTAGAACACTCCAAACATCCTTCGGCAAGTTACAGCCCGCCATATGATGCTCTTTGTTAGCCTGTTGAAAAATAAATTCAACATCCAATCAGGTAGCCTGAATAGGATACTACCAAACTTGAATGAACGCTTTGAATTACGCATGACTTTACCCATTTGGGATTCCCATCTGGACTCATATTCCGTTAGTGGGAGACCATTTACCAAATGCTCCGCAATTACTTGACCTGCAATCCTCCCACCTACCATCGCAATAGTAATTCCAGCTCCATTAGATGGCAAAACCATCCCTGCTGAATCTCCAACTAGCATGTAATTTCCTTTGACGAATTTTTTGATTGTGCCAGACATAGGCAGAGCTCCTGCACCTCTGAAGGTAATTTTACCATCGTATTTTGAAATGAAATCATCCGCATATGCATTCATTGTCTTACCCTTAGAGAAATTTCGTTGGATACCAAGTCCAATATTGGCAAATCCTGTCTTCGGGAACATCCAAGCATAGCCTCCAGGGGCAGATGAACCGAAATGCAACTCCACAGCATCACCGAAATCCCCCTCCATCAAAACAAATTTAACTGGAATTTTCAATGATTTCTCATCCCAGTAATCTCGTCTTATAGGGTCGCTATGGCCACCAGCTCCAACGATAATCTTGGCAACGATCGTATCTCCGTTCCGAAGATGTACTGTGTTTCCTTCGACGGATTTCACATATTGGTCAACTAGGTATTTTGCTCCTGCTTTTTTTGCTAATTCCACTAGAGCCTCATCATGCGCAACACGATTCAATACTAAACCTTCAAAGGGATATTTTAGTGGTTTTCCAGATGGGGGGACCACATGCATCTCGGTTGAATATCGCGATATTGCATGATCAGGAGTTAGAAACAAATCGTCCATATCAGGTACATCTGGACAAAGACGACGCATCTCATCATTGCTGGGGACCAATTCGCCGCATTGTAACGGTGTTCCAATCGAGTCTCTACCATCAATCACAAGAACATCAATACCACTCTGAGCGGCATATCTTGCAGTTGTACTACCCCCTGGACCTCCACCTATGATTACAACATCATGCTCACCAATTTTGGCCATTTCATACCCTCCGACCAATCGAAATCTCTGCAAGACCCTCCATTAGACGTCTAGCCGGAGATTCAGGGAGAGAACGAAGATGGTCTAGTGCTATCATAAGTTGGGTCTCAATCAGATTCATTGTGTATTCTAGAGAGCCGGCCTCTTCAAGAAGAAGGAGAAGTTCATCCCAATGGGAGTCATTGAAATCAGCAAGAATCTCTGCTATTCTATTTCGCGACTCACCATGTAACATCGTCAGCGCATGGATAAGTGGTAGCGTCATCTTACCCTCATGGACATCGGTACCTCTGGGCTTGCCCATATGCACGTCCCCAGTCAGATCAAGAAGGTCATCCACCATCTGAAAGGCAATACCGATCCCCATCCCAAAGGCCTCTAGGTGCGCTACTACCTCTTCCGAGGCCCCCGCTACTACAGCAGCCGATCCACATGCAATGGAGAATGGCCCGGCGGTCTTCCCCCGGACAATCTCATCATAATCCTCGGGACGTGTAGTCAAATCACGGATATGATTCATCTGCTTGAGTTCCCCCGCTGCGATAGCAGAACAGGTACGCATTACTGCGTCCACAATCCGGTCCTCTGACTTAGCACCTAAGCCGAAACCTATTGCAAACAAATAATCCCCCACAACGATGGCCTCAGCGTCTCCATAAGTAGTGTGAAGTGTAGGGGCTCCACGTCTAAGGCGAGCCCCATCGTTCAGATCATCGTGAACAAGTGTCGCAGTATGAATGAGTTCGAATGAGAGGGCTAAATCTAGAATCGGCGTATGACTGTCACCACCAGCCGCCTCGTGTGCGAGAAGTGTCAACACCGGACGCCAACGCTTACCGCCGGCCATCAAGATGGAACGGGCCATCCGCATCGCATCGCTAGACGGCCCTGCAAGTTCTGACTGGACAAGCTCCTCCAAAGCGTTCTCTACAATGTCCCGTCGAGATGACAGTTCGGCCTGTAGCGCATCGAGTTCAACCATGGGTATGGATGGATACCGCAGGGTGTGCTATATCAACGGGTGTCCGGTCGAATACAATCGAGGGACTGGCGTATGGAGCGAATGGGAGTATACTCTACCATACACCATCCATCGAATGACCGCCTTGAGGTCGTCCGGGAACGGATTAAGGATATTGAACTTGAAGAGGTCCAGAATCTTGAGGATGCATGGTTAGCTCTAGATTCAGGAGATCTGGATCTTGTTCTGGCACCCGCAAACCTCGTTTGGAATGACCGAATAAAACTCGCTTCAATGCAATTTGATGTGGTCGCCGCATTAACACGCAACCATCCGCACCACGTACTCGTCAGTGAAGATGGGCTAGAACACTTCCCTGCAGGAGGCATCGTCCTCTGTGATGAACCTCTAATTCACAGACAGATTAGGCGAAGGCGAAATAAAATTGATATCCGTAAATTCGACACTATGGAAATCGAACCAACTACGGCTGAAGGTCTGCGTACTGCTCAGAATCTAATTCAATCAGGAGAAATCAACGGATTTGTAACTCACAGAGGAGCATACGATGCCGCTGGCCTGAATGGACGAAGACACGCATTACACAATGATCCAGAAGCAAGAGGATTGCCTCGATTTGTCCCCACTCCGTTCTGTGATCTAATCGTCATAATCGCTCGCCAAGGATATCCGGGCCACACCCTCTCTGATTGGACAGATGAACATGCTTTCAATTCGTGGATAGTACAAAGGACAGTTATGCATCGAACCCCCGCTGAACTCCATGAATTCGTAGGCATCCACTACCGACAACAACAGATTGGTTCAATTCTTACTGAAGCAGAACGAGTGAATGACCTCTTCATTCTCGATAATCTCATTGACCCAGAAGGTGATGTGGATGACCAACCACGCTACGAAATCATCGTTGAACTTCTCAGCAAGCATGGTCTGCGAACTACTTCCATCGAGCGCATTGGTCCAATAAGCCGCCTCAGCGTTGACATTCAATTCATGATGAACGATTGGAATTCTATACTCGAACGGTTCATGACTGAAGCAGATGGTTTCATCCAACCTTGACGCCGCATCGAGTTCAACCCTCAGAACCGTGCGCTGGCCCTCATAAGGGGCGGAAGATATACAATGGCCACGAGGCGGAACCTAAACCCTGAGGGGCATCTATGGCGGACCGGGCAGACCTTCTGGTGACCATCCAGACTGGCCGTCTTGAAGAACTGAAGGAGATTGCTGCGAATCACAGTATCTCTCGTACAGGTTCTGTTGAACGGTTGCGCGTTCGACTTATCGAACAATTGATTCTTGACGAAGAAGAACTGGCCTGGGATGGCATCCAGGATATGTCGAATCGTCACCTTACAGATATCCTGAAGGTGTTCGGAATCAAGAGTTCAGGATCACACAAGGACAAGAGGCAGCGCCTATGGCTCCATGTTCACCAAGACCCGAAGACGCTGAGTATAGACACACTCTCTGACATGAATCGCGATGACCTTCACGAACTGTGTGCTCGACTAGAGATGCCACGGTCAGGGAACAAGACGCAATTGGTTGCTCGTGTAGGAGGAGTTCTCTCATCACAAGAAGGTGCATGGGGGCGCATCAAGCGATCCGTCAAGCGAGGGGCTGTTGCACCTGCAAGAGTTCCAGCCGCCCGGAAAGAAGTCCCCGTCACAGTAGAGGAAACTCCCAGCCAAGAGGAAGAAATGGATGTGTCAATCATCCAAGAGCAAACGGCTATCGAAGAAGATACTTCTGAAGATGAAGTGATAGAGGTACCTCTTGATGAGAAGGTCTCTGATGAGGTAACAGAGGAGGAGGTGGTCGAAACAAGGCCCCTCAATTCAACTATTGAAGCCGGCGCAGAAATTGCACTGAATGACCTTCAAAGCCGCGAGGCGGAGGTTCGATCACTAATCAGGGACTTCCTACTACTAGGCGAGCAGACTCCTGAGGACATCTCGGCATTCATTGAGGACCTAACACCACGCGGTTTCGCAGTCGAACATTCGATTGTAAGAGACGCTGTCCTTAACCTAGTGGAAGAGATGGCAGAACGACGAGCTGCAGAGCAAGAAGCACAATCACTCCTTCCAGGATCTTGGCGTGAGAGGCAGGCAATTCGCCGGTTTGAAGAGCAGCGTAACTCCCTCCTCGATGTTCTTGAAGAAACCCTTCTCTCTGCACGAGGAGACATCCCCGCCGCAAGGATGGGGTTCGAAAATCATGCTCGTGAGAGCGGATTAGACCTTGATCTACCTGCAATCAGCGGCCGAATACATGCTCTTTTTGACCTCCAAATTTCACTAAATGAAATGGAAATGAATGTTGACCCAGTCGCAGCACGGCGCGACCGAGCCATTCGCCTACTACTCCGCAGAGTCGACGAAATCGATGCGACCGCTCGTGCAACTCTTGAACGAATGGAAATGCAAATTGAATCACTAGAGCGTATCGTAGAGACTGTGATTCGTAGAAATGATGGACAATTCACTTCATTGGAACACTCCCTCATGATTCGATTCCTTGAACGGCGAGGATGGGATGCAAACCATCCAGAAGTTCGCCCACGTCTGATTGCAGCAGCAGGAGCTCTTGCCGTCGAGATGGGCTACATCTCCGAGGATCAAATGCCCACTTTACCAGGACAGATTGCACTCGACCCAGAACGTGTCACCAATGTAGTCGAAACGCTGAACGAAGTTTTGGAATCATTCGGACGGAAGCCAGCTAGAACGGTGGAAGAACTTGACAAAAATAGCGAAGAGGGGGTAGCCGACGAGGCAGAGGTCGCTCGACGGACTCTCGATGCGGCAGATGCGGTCCTTGACCGCCTCCGTAAGATGACCGAAGAAGGCGCCTGACTAGTTGACTGTCGCGTGATAGGTCTGGATGACTCGCGTCACAGATTCAATATCACGGATCTCACGGTTCACGAGATCAGTGAGAATCTGTTCCTTCTGCCGGACAATCGCTTCGAAATCAGCAGGTGTACAGCCCTTTGCGGCGCAGATAATCTCTCGAACCTTGCTCGGAACACCGGTCTCGACAATCTTGCCCTGGCCTGCATCATACTTCCAGATAGGATTCAGTCGTGGTGTGTCGCCTTCCATGCCTGCAATCTCAGCCACCTCGGTGATCCGGCGGATGTTCTTGCCACCTACATTCAAACGCGCCTGCATGATAATCAAATCAAGTGCACTGAGCATAATGGCTGGAACTGCCATTGGAGGATTTACCAGACGCTTGACCGTCTCGTTCGCCGTGTTGGCGTGAAGGCTCCCGAACGAACCATCGTGTCCTGTGTTCATCGCCATGAGTAGAGTTGCGGCTTCTGGACCTCGAACCTCACCGACAATCACGCGATCTGGGCGCATCCTGAGGCTTGACTTCAGACAATCGTTCATGTCAATCTCAGAAGTACCGTCTGGGCGATGTGCACGTGTTTCCATTCGCAGCCAATGATCGTGATGAATGGACAGTTCAGCAGTATCCTCCACCGATAGGACACGATCAGACCATGGAACAAACATCCCAAGACAATTCAACGTGGTAGTCTTACCTGAACCAGTACCTCCTGCGATAACGAAATTTGCAGGCTTGGCACCCATACCATCAACCCAAGTCCAGAACATCGCAGCAAGTCGTGGTGAAACAGTCCCCCAACGGATGAGGTCCACAATGGTGATTGGATCTTCACGGAACTTTCGGATTGTGAGAGTTGGACCGTCAGGTGAAACGGGGGGGATGGTACCATTGACACGCGAACCGTCAGGTAGACGCCCATCGAAAATCGGGACCATGCCTGGACCATCACCCAAGGGAACGTCAGTGAATGATGCAATATTCTTGGAAATCTGAATGCCCTCTTCATCCTCAACCCAGATGTTTGTTCGGCACATTCCATGCTTACGATGAGCAATCTTCACGCACTGCTTCCCACCATTGTACATCACTTCCTCAAGATCATCGTCATCGAGGAGTACCTGCAATACACCGTAGGGGTTTGCAGCAATCTGCCCATTGAATTCGTAAAACGGCGTAGGATGCCCTTCTTCACTGTAGATGATGACGTCGCCGTATTGATCAATGATATCTGCCATGTAATTCCCTCAAAATAGATTCCCTGCGACCAAATAGACGCCTTGGAAAAGAACGGTCGATATGAGCATCCCCAGTGGGGCGGTCCATACATACTGACCCAACCGGTCGAGCATGCGACCACTAATCACAACTGTCACACCTGTAGCAGCCGCGGAGAAGATGTAGAGGGCATTCAAGGTTGAGCCTAATGGATAACCTGTAGCAGGCCCTGCAAACACGCCGACAATGAATCCTGTAATCACTGGAAGCATCAGTGCCATGAGAATAATCATGGTAAAGGCCTGACCAAACACCTTCTCCTCTTTCATGCGAAGAAGAGTGTTGAGTTTCTCATACTCAATGCTCATCCGATAGGTGACATCCTGAAGCGGAGCATTCTGTTCAAGCGCAGCATCGAGCAAATTTACGACTCGCTGAACCATAGTGCTCCTAGTCTCAATAGCGAAACGGGCCAGAGCCGCACTGAATGATGTGGCTTGAGCCCGTTCAAGAGCGACATCGAGCAACTTGCCTGCCTCGTCATTTCTAGATTTAGCAACATCAGCGAAGGCCTGTTCAAGACCAAGCCCCGCGCCTAGTTCAGCGGAAATCAACTCCAACATCTCAGGGAGAGCGCGCTCAATGCTACGGCGGCGACTATGCTCACGCATCAACGGAATCGCACCACCT
>PATD01000046.1 GCA_002713585.1 Methanobacteriota archaeon | reverse complement strand
CCCATTGGTGGTCCAGCAGGTGGTCCCATTGGTCCAGGCCCCATTGGTGGTCCAGAAGGTGGCCCCATTGGTGGTCCAGCAGGTGGCCCCATTGGTCCAGGCCCCATTGATGGTCCAGCAGGTGGCCCCATTGGTCCAGGCCCCATTGATGGTCCAGCAGGTGGTCCCATTGGTCCAGGCCCCATTGGTGGTCCAGCAGGTGGTCTCATTGGTCCAGGCCCCATTGGTCCAGGTCCCATTGGTGGTCCAGCAGGTGGTCCCATTGGTCCAGGCCCCATTGGTGATTCAGATGAATCAGCAGGGGTTTCTGATGTCTCAACTTCTGAAGTTTCAGGAGTTGGTGGCGATGGAACTGGTGGTGTTGGAAGCGAAGATGACACCTGTTGAACCGTATCAGGTGCTGAGGTACGAATTTGTGCGGCTCCTGAATTCATGAATGCTGCCGCAAGTGGATCATCTCCATTCATCTCAATTGCAGCATCTGTTGTAGTTTCAGAGCCGAAACCAGAGAGCGCAGATTGGAAGGCGTCAGCGAAAGCATCACCTCCAGTGCTTGAATTACTAGTCGAAGCAGATGTGATTGACTTGGAGAGGGGAGGGGCCTCACTCACATGCCGATGGCCATCTGGGAAGGGTCCTAATTCCCCACGTAATCCGGCATGAGTGACTGAAAGCATCCAGGCACCACAGCCAATGGGAAGGAAGTACATCGCCTCGTTTTCGGTGCCAGAAGAAATATTCGATGGAAGTGCCTTGAAAACACTAGTTCTTGCCCCGGAGGTCTCTATCGATAGTGAAATCCCCGAAGCATCTTCTCTACTACTATTTTGGACAACAATTCCAATGAGAATTGCATCCCGGTCCTCCTCATCAATGTCATTCTGGATACTGGTAATGTGAACGACGATGTCTCCGATGCGGAGCGTCGTCGGAAGGGCCATGACAAAAGCAGGGGGAGATTCGATACTTGAAATCGTTCCATGCGGTCTTCAGCGAATGGGTCCTCGGTGAGCGACAGGGAGTGAATTAGCGATAGCTACAATGCTTCCTGCGGCGAGGTCTATCTCGCTCTGATGCGTGTGCCGTTGATGCATGCGAAATACATCCCGAACGATGAACCAGATGTTGATTATTGGAAGTAGGTAGAGCAACTTACGAACTGATCGACGATCCCAATCTTCTGACTCCATGGCATCACCATTATCTCGCACGATTGCCAAACCCAGAAGGCGCTGTCCCAAAGATCGTGATAATATCAACCCTGTATATCTCCAATACAGAAAGTGCCCGAACAGAATTGCGATGGCCCATGCAAACGAGTGGTCCCAATCGGCAGAGGTCCACATCGATAGATTCCAAGCAAGCATGACTCGTGATCCTGAGAGAATTGAGAGTAGAGCGTTGACGAAGATTACATCGAGCATGAATGCACCTGCTCTCTTGTGAACTGGAGCGAGAATGGTCCCATCAGGAATTTTCCAGTGTTCGTGTTCTACTGAGACAATATGCTTGGCGAGATTGGTAATGCCGCCATGAGTCGAAATTGGGTCCATAGCCATCTTCCTCCTACATGTGCAGCAGGTGCCAAGCCATGAGGCTTCGTTCTTGTGCCCAAGTCAGCCAGAAGTCCCAATCTCTTTGATTTCTAAGTGTATTTTGGTCTCCAATAACAATGAGGCCCCGCTTTGCTCGAGTTATGGCCACATTTAGTCGACGTGCATCATCTAGGAATCCGATTTCACCTTCAGGGTTGGACCTAACCGTTGAGAGAATTATGACTTCTTTTTCTCTCCCCTGATATCCATCGACAGATCGAACTTCCACGCCATGCCAACGATCGCCTAGTGTGGTGCCACCAGCCTGCTCAAGTAGATCTAATATCACTCGCACTTGTCCATTGTAGGGTGTAATTACGCCGATGTCAGTGGTATCAAGGTCGCCAGGTTCAAGCAGCATACCGAGTATACGAACCACCCATGATGCTTCAGCAGGATTCGCTCGTGAATGTCCATCTTCAGAGACCACCTCACCTCCTTCGATTGGCAGGAATGCTACAGGCCTATCGAAATCAGGCCATATTAGGCCGGCAGGTGCGGGTCGTTCTTCCGCTTTCACACCATTGATGAGGCCATCGTCATAATATTGCATAGAAGGAAATTGTGAGATAATCGGATGCATCCGATATTGTTCCTCGAGCATGATTGAATCGACCCCGAGTTCTCTCATGCGATCGAAGAGAGATATCCCCAACCCTCCGTTTTCTGCTCTCCTCGAGATAACAGTGGGAGGCAATTGCCGATGGTCACCAACAAGGACAAGTTGTCTACATCCACGAACAATTGGAACAAGTGTCGCTGGCTCTGTAGCTTGGGTTGCTTCATCGATTAGGACTCTTGGGAATCTCCGGCCATCAAGGACATCGTGACCAGATCCGATACAGGTTGCGCAGATGACCGTGGCCGTGTTCAGTATGTCTTCCTTCATCTGTTGCTCGATACGTCGTGCATCACTCCAGCCTCGGTTTAGATCCTTGTGAGCAAGCCCCTTCTCTTTACCCTTCAGCCCGGATATCTTTCGGGCGAGGCTCTCGTTTAGATCAATGATTGCCTTCAGATCTTTTTGGAGCCGATGGCGTTCCATTCTCGCATCAAGGGTCGCATCCCGTAGGGATTCTCGGACTTTTACAGGCTGTCCAAGCCTAACTGCATCGACACCAATTGCAAGGAGCCCCTGTAACAGATTATCAACAGCTACATTTGATTCAGCTACCGCGAGAATCGGAGCATTCCCTTCTAATGACCACCTTCGAAGAATCCGAACTGCTGTGTGTGTCTTTCCAGTACCAGGGGGCCCTTGAATCAGAGTTAGCCGTCGCGTCGTCGCCGCATTGAGGGCCTCGTTTTGACTCGAATTAAGCTCGTTTTCAGTATCCAATCCCGCTCTTTTACCTCCTTTAATCCCATGATCAACGCTGGCAGACTGCTCTATATCGCGCCCTTGCCCAAGAAGTAAACCAGTTAACGAAGTCGCTTTTTCGTCTCCAAGGAAGGCGTTTAACGCATCCCTCATACGGTCATGAGCAATTCGATTAGCCCCTCGATCAATACGCCAAATACCTTGCCTATGGCCTTTCGGAAGGTCATTCATGGCGAGCACGATATGATTCCGACTCCTTCGAGCTACAACACCTTCTAACGCTTGTCGACCAAGAGGTTCGTTTCGGCTTAGCAAAACGATATCACCATGCTTGAAACGGTGCGATGGCATCGGCCCCCCTTTCTCCATACTCAATCGGAGTAGGCGCATTCCATACATCCATCCTGCTGAACGTGCTTTGAGATCGAAGAGGCTCACACCATGAGCTAGCAACCTCGAACGACTCCAGTTTCTCAAGCGGTCCTCAACTTGTTCCATTTCATCGTCGAGTTCCCATCGAATAGCATCGATGAATCGAGCATGGTGATCCTGACTCTTCCTTGAGATGGGGGATTCCTGTTCTTTCGTTCCAGAGGTATCAATGCGATGAACACGTCCATCGTCACGACCCATGGTCTAGGGGCATAGTCATCGTGTATGGTCCCTCCCGTCCGAACTGATTAGCCTTGAAGGGCGATTGCATCAACAGGGACAGGGAGGACTTAACCACGGTCTCCATTACGGTGCAAATACCGGAGGATAGGGGCCGTGTTCGGAAGGCGCAAGAAGGAGGAGGCCAAGGATGGGCTAACCTGCCCTCTATGTACTCTCGAGAACCCTTTGAGCGCAGAGTCCTGTTCAAGATGTTACTACGATTTCACAGTCGGAACCCACCAACAGTCTCGGAGTTCTGATGAAAAAGAGGTAAACTCCCTTCTCAATGAACTGAATGCCGAAGTTTCAGACTCTGAAGAGGAAGGCATCGATGTCGATTGGACCGCCCACACCTTCGATATGAGTGACCTTAGTGTGGAAGTCGCAGATTATGGCGATTCTGAGGATGTCACAGTTTCATCGACAATTGGTTTCGCTCGTCAACTAGTCAGTAACGATGAGGTGGGTAATGAAGAGGGAGAAGACGAGTACACGCTCACAAGCGATGATGCCCCCTCATCGGTGGAGAAATTTGTCGTTCCAGAAGGAGAAGAGGAAGATATCTCCATTCCTGAACCCACCCGCATCGCTATTGTCGATCCGGTCTCCAAGGAAGGTCCTGGAATGGACGAGGATCTACTAACGGAGGATTGGTCAGAATCGGACACAGCACCAGTGTTGTCTCAAAATGGAACAGATGAGATGGAACAATTACCAGAAGGTTCCGTTCCGACTTCGATGCCTGCTATGCCAGCGATGCCTTCCACCACTTCTCAACCAATGGAGACAGTAACCTCTCCAGAGCCAGAGCCTCAAGAAGCGCTGAGTACCCTTCCAGCAGCTGAACCACGTCCGGTTGTTGCCCCTCCTCCAGAAGCGTTCGAAAATACAGCCTCCACAGGTCTTCCGACTCTTCCCGGTGCTCCTCCAACTGTACAGCCGAATGTACAACCTGTACCTTCACCTCCAATGCCTCCAATGCCAAATGTCTCGCCAGGTTCAACCTCACCGCCCACCCCTGCTCCAGTAGCGGTTCCTATGCCTAATCTTCCAACTGCTCCTGTGCCTTCTTCTGCGAGTCCTCCCCCTATTTGGCCCTGGCCGCAAGCGGAACCTTGGGACGATCGCCTCCTTGCGGGCAAGGTGAAGAACGCAATGGAGGCGGCCAAAATGAACAGGAAGGAAGAGGCTACTCAAATTCTTGACGAGATAGGTCCACATCTCGGAGATCGAACTCGGCTGATGCTCTACATTGGGGCTCTACTGAAGAGTCTTGGACGTTCAGATGCTCTATCATCCATGCTTGAGATTGCACGTAAGGATTACATGGATGATGAGCATGTAATTGCTGCTCTCAAACAGTTGAGTTGAATCACTGTCTTGTTATCCGACATTCGTGCATCCCACTCAAATGAGCCATCCTGCTGGCGAGGAGCATGTCCTTGTCCCTCTAAAGGAGGTGGATGTGATGAAAATAATCGAGATGTTCAGGGGGGACCCTGACTCTGTTCATCGTGCTATGCCATGGTTGTCTCGTAACGAACCAATAGGCCCCCAACTTGCTTCCTTCATCGTCGACGTATCCTCGGGACCAAATGCTTCGAATTACCATCATTGGTTAATTCGTGAGAATGTTGGAGGAGTATATCTCGGTATTATTGGCTTCGACGTGGTTCGATTCAGAACTCCTCAACAGCAGAGGACTCGGAGAGGTATCCATTGGAATCTTGGTTATTGGATTGCACACGATGAACGTGGTCGTGGACTTGCTACGATGAGCATTGATGCTATGATTTCAGTTGCAAGACAATGTGAAGTGGATGTGGTTGAGTTGATGGCGGATCCGCGTAACGAAGGAGGCGTTCGCACCATACTCTCAGCGGTTGAGCGGCATGATGGATACCCATCAGAGGTAGAAAGATGGATGATATCTGATGATGATAATCATGTTCTGTATGTATCACATTGGATCCTCACTGGGGGCAGTAGATGATGCAACGAATCTGGTGTTCTCTAGATACAGATGATATTCACCATCATCCCGCTATATCTGGTCATCCTAGTCGCTCTAAGGACACTCCTTGGCCGCAGAATCAAGGTGTTAGAACAATGAGTGAACGTTTGAGTCGAGGTTTTGATGGGTTTGAAGCCTGGTGGTCTTCCCAACCTGAGGATTCAAGAATTACCTTCTTTGTGATTGGCGAGCAACTTGAGGATCCCAATTTCACTCAACGTTTGCAATATCTCATTGGATTAAGACCCGGTATTACAATCGGCGTCCATGGATGGCATCACATCTGTTGGTCTGCATGGGGTCCTCGCCCCGATGAATTCAAATCAATGGTTGAGAAATCCATCAAACTTATTTCATTCAAAGTAGGTTCAGTGTTTCGTCCTTGGTTCAGAGCCCCTGGAGGGTATATTGCACCTTGGATGGCACCGGTACTTGCCTCCGTTGGCATTTCCATGGATTCCTCGATAAATCCAGTTTTTCTTCTCCGCCACAAGACTGGCCGCGATTCAGTAGGCAAGGTCAACGGGTGGGATTCGATTCGGGAATCAATGGTTTCAGCGAGCATCGTTGAACGAGAGTGGTACACACGTCATCATCTACCAGTAAACGGCCCGGCTCTCCACCATCCGGCTCTTCGATTCCATTCTCGTCTTTCATGGAGGAGATTAAGAGGTTCAGAACATGCAACAGATAAGGAAATCCTATCCAAATCTGATTCAGTGATGAGTGTATATTGGCACTTATTGGATCATGCACGTTCGAGTGGATGTTGGAGCCCTCCTCTTTAGATTTCGAAATAGTATGGCTCTGCTGAATTCAATAATGCATAAATGCAGGTGTGCAGAGTAATACTCACAAGAGGTAGGTTGAGACATGGCCATTCATTCCTTTCGCCTTCCAGATATCGGAGAAGGCGTTGTTGAAGGTGAGGTGGTTGAATGGCTTGTGGTCGTGGGGGAATCCATTGTCGAGGACCAACCTCTACTCACTGTGATGACAGATAAAGCAACAGTAGACATTCCATCTCCAGTTACTGGAGTCGTGACTCGTTTAACGGGTGATGTTGGAGACATTCTACCTGTTGGGAAAATATGTGCTGAATTTGAGATTGAAAACGAAGAAATATCTCAATCCCCCTCCAGTTCTAATTTAGAGGATGACCATTCATCATCTTCGGATGAACTTCCATCAACTGGAAAATCGGAGACCATTCCAAGTATCAATCCAATTTCTACAGAAGATGACCCTGAGGAAATTCTTGAATGGCGTGATTCAATTATTGCAGTCAACCAGCATAAGGGGTCGTTACGAGCTCATCAGATTCTATCCAATACGGTGGAAGCGGCAAAAGAAGTTGGAGTCCCAGTAGGGGAGTTAACAGAGACGCCGTATCTCAACACTATCCCTCCTCATCAGGAACCTGATTACCCTGGTGATATCGATATAGAGAATCGAATCCTAGACATCCTTCGTTGGAATGCAATGATGATGGTTACACGTGCTAACAAGAATTTCGATGGTATTGGAGGGCATATCTCTACATATGCCAGCATTGCAACTCTATGGGAAGTAGGTTTGAATCATATTTTCCACGGTAAGAATGGAGAAGGTCACGGTGATCACGTCTATTGGCAGGGCCATGCTAGCCCTGGGCTATATGCGAGATCTTGGATGGAGGGTCGTTTTTCCATCGATAAAATCGAACATTTTCGCCGCGAGGCTTTCACGGACGGTCTCTCGTCTTATCCTCACCCTCGTTTAATGCCAGAATATTGGGAATACCCAACTGTAAGTATGGGCCTTGGTGCAATGACTGCCATACGCCAAGCTCGTTTCAATCGATATCTAAGAGATAGAGGAATTGTCGATACTGACAGTAGTCGGGTATGGTACTTCATGGGTGATGGAGAATCCGATGAACCGGAATCTCTCTCTGAATTGACTCTTGCAAGTAGAGAAGGCCTCGATAATCTCAGTATAATTGTGAATTGTAATCTTCAGCGACTCGACGGTCCAGTTCGAGGTAATACGAAAATCGTTCAAGAACTCGCAGCCCGTTTTACTGGTGCAGGATGGAATGTCATCAAGTGTCTATGGGGGCGTATGTGGGACCCGTTATTTGCTGCGGATGTTCAGGGTTTACTTGCGGCCCGTCTAGCAAACCTAACTGATGGCGATGAGCAACGCCTTATGACCGCATCTGGCGAAGTTATCAGGAAGGAACTATTCAATTCCCCTGATCTTGCCTCTTTGGTTGACCATTTATCAGATTCTGAACTTGAAGCTCTAACAGATGATATGGGAGGGCATGATTTACATCGGATTTACTCTGCTTACAAATCTGCTATTGCTTGCAAAGGTCGGCCAACAGTAATTCTTGCCCGTTCAATCAAAGGATACGGCCTAGGTCCAACATTTGCAGGACGTAACGCAACGCATGGGAAAAAGAAAGCAGATCATTCAGCTCTTCATTTCATGAGGGATAAAATTGGCTTGACTCTTTCAGACGAAGAACTCGAAAAGTTACCATATCTTCTTCCAGAAGATTACCCGGATGAAGTTGCATACTTACGTGAACGTCGGGAATCATTGGATGGATTCTTACCCGAACGACGTCCACATCCACTAGATCTTCCACTACCTCCCGTGGAGGCATTTTCTGAATTCGATGCGGGCTCTAAAAATGGACAAGCTGTAAGCACGACAATGGCATTTGTTCGATTATTGCGTAATTTAACACGATTAGATGGCATAGGTTCTCGAATTGTACCAATTGTTCCAGACGAAGCTAGAACTTTCGGAATGGATCCATTGTTCAGCCAGTTGGGAATTTATTCACCTTCTGGCCAGTTGTACACGCCTGTGGATTATGAGGTATTGATGCGCTACAAAGAAAGTAAATCTGGCCAGATTCTTGAAGAGGGAATCAATGAGGCTGGCGCGATGTCGACATTCATTGCATCCGGTACATCTTATGCTACTCAAGGAACACCTACAATTCCGTTCTACATCTTTTACTCGATGTTCGGTTTCCAAAGAATTGGAGATTTAGTATGGTCTGCTGCTGATAGCCGTTGTCGCGGTTTCCTAATAGGTGCAACTTCGGGACGAACAACGCTCAATGGAGAGGGCCTGCAACATCAGGATGGCCACTCACTTCTTCTTGCTATGTCTAATCCAGCAGTACGTGCATATGATCCGGCTTACGCATATGAGATGGCGGCAATCATTCGTCATGGAATAAATGAGATGTATATCGATGAATCTGATGTAATGTACTACATTACTGCCTATAACGAAAATTTGGAAATGCCTTCCATACCCGAACGGGCCGATGAAGGAATCTTGAGAGGTTTACATCGTATCGAGACACAGGATGATGCTCAAGTTCGTATTCTTGGTTCAGGATCTATACTACCCCAGGTTGAAATTGCTGCAAGAAAACTACGCTCACTCGGAATATCCACTGAAGTTTACTCTGCAACATCGTATGGTGAACTTCGACGTGAGGCCATGGAATCTGAAGATTGGAATCGTCGCCATCCAAGTCAAGCAGCCAAATCAAGTTGGGTTCAACAGCAATTAGACGACAAAGTCCCAGTTACAGTTGCAGTTAGCGATAACATAGCAGCAGTCCCAGATTTGATACGTCCATGGGTTAGTGGCACTTACCATGTCCTCGGAACAGACGGTTTTGGTCGTTCGGATACACGTGAAACATTGAGGCGTTTCTATGGTGTTGATTCTGATAGCATTGTTCTCGATACACTATCTGCCTTGGTTAGATCGGAGTTGATTGAACCTCCTCTTTATTCTGAATTTCTAGCATCAATCGACATATATGAACGAGATGACATTACCAAAATTTAACCTCATTTCCAATCCATAAACGGCCTTGTATGGTATGATTTCTAACTAAATTTTCTGAACCTAGATTGAGAAGTATTTTGAAGGGTAATTCTCAGGCCCGCTTATGCCCGTAACCGGAGATATTGATAGCCTAATTCAAAACATGAACGATGCCCTTGAAGATGCTGCAAAGCACGACCGCGGTATTGATGCTGCTGGGCGCCGCCTTCGCAAGAAACTCTCTGATATTGCCAAGACTTGCAAGGAAATTCGTGCTAAGATTCAGGACGAGCGCAACGTGTAAAATCGACGATAGGGACAAAGACCAGACCCCTCATCTACGTCTATGTTTGGAGCCCTTCTCCGCATCTTCTCCTATGGCTCAATGGCCGTTAAGGGGGCTAAGAAGGCGAGGGGTGCGATGAGCTCAGAGCAAGCGGAGGCCGCTAAGGCTATTGTCAAGGATCCTGAAGGTTGGGGGGATTCTCTTTCTTCAGGGTGGGACAAGGTCAAGGAAGAGTCGTTTGAACTCAAGGATGCGTTTCTTACGCTTTACAAAATTCAGATTGGACGACGGACAACAAAGAAGGAACGGAAGAACGCGGTTGAAAAATTCGCAATGGCTGGAACTGCCCTTCCTCCTCTTCGTGTATTCAGCCTACCTGGTGCCGAGATGTTCCTTGGAGTTGCTGCCTTTGTCATGCCATTTCGTGTGATTCCAGATTCAATGCTACCGAGTATCCTTCGGTCTCATGATTACGTCCCTGATCCTTCGAAGAAGCGTCTTCGTTGGTTCAGAAAAGAGAAGGAGACGTTGGCAGAGATTATTGAAGTCGATGAAAATACTCAGGGTTGACTCAGCACCCGCCAAGTCCCTCCACCATTCATCCATGGAGCATTCCCTTCATCTAGCACATTCCAACCGTCCGGGATGGTGTTGATTCCGGGTGATAGTACAATGAATCGGACATCCTTCAGATCTCCCCGATTTGGCAACGGCTCACTTCGACTCAGATCTTCAATCCACCCCGAATCGGTATCTCTCCAGTGTCCGATAATGTCGTTCTCACCGTTGGGGTCAACCTCGATACGGAAGGTGTAGAGCCAGTGCATCCCAAGGGTGGCTTCAGAGATAAATAGGAAATCATCGCCTTCCATAAGGCCGAGATCAACCATGGCTTCTCCAGCATCATCAGTCCACATGGTTTGGCCATGTACTGCGGTCAGAATGGAGAGAGGGAGTATGAGAATGATACCAAGTATTAGCGCCTTCTTTTTCGATTGAGGGTTTGATTGTGTATCAGCTGAAGGATAGTCTAGTCCGACAAGATGTATGAGGAGAAGTGCGGGAAGCATAAGCATCGAGATGTAGCGTCCGTTGTTACCCATAGTCCACATCACATTAGGCCATTCAGCATTCCAGAGCGCTGCTTCATAGGTCCATAGTGCAGCAATGTAGATTGTAATTACAGTCGCTAAACCCGTAATCAATCCAGTGACAGTGGCTATGCTATGATCCTCGATGCTTCCCAGCCTCTGTATTGTACTTCGTAAGAATGGCCAGAGAACCATTCCGAATAATGCGAATATCCCGATAGCATCGAAAGTTGCGATGATTAATGCGAATGCATAGCGTTCGGGGAATTCACCAATCGTTCCGATTGTCCCCGTTCCAAATAGTCCACCGTAGAGGAGGATACCGGTTCCTATTCCGATACTGCTTACCATTGCAACGTACTTCGGTGATCGTGTCAGGATTCTCATACGTTCTATGTTATCGAGTACATGCCATCCAGCCATAAGCAAGCCATAGGCTATCGAAAAGTGGATGGGTATACCCTTGACCTGCAGTATACCCGCCATTGTCACGGTCGAAAAGAGGCTTGAGAATACCACCCCTTTCCAGTTTGGTTCAATCCGATGAAATAGTATGGACAAAACCATCATGAGGCCTAGAATTGCCATTGCGACTTCAGGAAATACTCGCCCAGTTGCGAATATGAATGTTGGATGAATTGAGATTAACGCAGTGGTAGAGATTGCTGCTAGATGACCAAAGAGTTTCCAGAACACTAGATAGGCAATTCCACACAGAATCAGCATAAGCCCGAGACCAAGAGCATGCGCCTCAGTTTCGGTGCTTGGCATAATCTCAAACCACCCCTCTTCAGTGATAGGTGCGTATGCAGGGTCACTAGACATCGAATCAATCGGACGTGTATGCCCCCATGGTAGCATTGCATCTCCCGTCCGGTCTTCCTCCGCAGCACGAGCCATATGGACATGGGTGTCAAGGCCGAGATTACTGGTAAACACAACAAGAACATTCAGAAAGATTCCAAGGAGAAGAAGCCCAGTCCAGAATTGATTAGATTGACTGAAGGATGAGGACAAATCCCTCGCCTCCGGCCCCATGAAACCTTGAGGTGAGGATACATGGAATGAGGTTTCGCTGTTCAGAAATCGAAGAGTGTGGGCTTCGACTCTGATCGGAGACGGCCGACTGATGCCAGACGCTCCAAGGCCCGTTCCGTTCTTCCCTCTGAGAATCCCCGGTCTTTCTGAACGAAACGGCGGATCTGCTCTTCCACTGCTCGGCTGGATTCAGGGAGATTTACTTCCGTATGAATTGGATGATTGTGGAAGAGATCGCGAATGTCTTCTATATCTTCGGGAACGACATGCCCCTTCAATTCGGCGACTGCTTCCAATGAACCATGGGTCTTGATCAATTTGAGTCCTGTTTTCGGACCAATACCCCGAAACCCTGGATGAAAATCAGTTCCAATCATGATACCAAGATCAACTAATTGTTCCTGTGTGATATCGTGTTCTTCTAACACATCACTCAGCACGATTCTCTCTGCTGTAAGAGTCCGTCCGAATTTACGTGTTCCATGAGACATCAGATTTCGAATCATTATCGGGGAACCGTACAATAGGGCATCCCAGTCCTGTGTTGCCACAGCATGTACTTCGCCGCGGCGTGCACGCACAGCGGCAGCTCCTTCAGCTTCCATAGGGGCTTCAATCCAAGTTACACCTAAGATATCGAAGAGGTCCTTCGTCTCCTGAACCATCTCTCTCGTATATTCTGCAATTTGAGGTCCAAGCTTCTTTGCAGCCTTCATGTCACCTTCTTCAATGGCAGCCTTCCACCTACTTTTCGCCCCCTCTTTGCGTTCTCGGCGTTGTTTCAGAGTATCTTGTTTGAGATTGTGAGGACGACCATCAAAGACGAATACTGGATCAATCCCAGATGCGATTAGTGTTGTTGCACGGTCCAAGAAACCCATGATGTGGGCGACAGGCTTTCCATCTCTAGACAGAGGCCGACCATCTTCGCCAGTCATCGCTGTGATGAATTGGTAAGCAGATAGGAAGACATCCACTGCGACTCTTTCACCTGCAAGGTCACTCAAATCAATGGATTCAGGACGAACTAGATCCTTCAGGTTACAGCCCATCGTATCACCTCAGATTTCGAGGTCGTCGATGAAGTCATCGTCGAAGTCATCATCATCGTAGAAATCCTCTTCCTCGTCGTTTGATACAGGTCCTCTTCGTTCCTTCATTAGTGTATATATTCCGAATCCGAGGCATCCGAGTGCAGGAATTATTCCTGCCATACTGTACATATTCCAACTTGGCGGCATCCCCATGGGTTCGGCATCGGTCCAGATGATTGCGTTCCGAGGGCTACCGTCGGTGAGAGTGATATTCACATTGTTGATTGGACGTATTGAATCGCCATCCTGAGCTAGGACGACCCTTATCATCACACCAGCACTCTTGGTAAGATCGAATTCATCACACGGATCGAAATCCTCTCCAGCAATGGTATCCGTTGCATTAGGGTCTTGCCCTTCACATTCCGCTCCATCTGTATATTGGATGATACTTGAGAAGTAGAGTTGAACTGCTTCTCTTCCCGCGACAGTGGTGACTTCTGGATTTCCTAAGATCTCGTTATGTTCCTGATGACCGAGCCCCCATAGAACAGCATCTCTTCCATTGTGTTGAATTGATTTTGAATATACTTCTCTTCCATCAAGGGGCACCCAAATACCGAACTCATCGCCTGCACGAAAATCGGTTAGAAAACTCCCAGAACTTGCTTCTAATGCTGAAAATTGATCGACCGAGTAGACATTCGGATCCATATCGACATCAGAATGTTCGGAGACATCCATGTATGCGGCAATCGGGGCAACAACGGCAGGCCCCATCAGTGATACACAAGTCAGTACTGCAGCAGCAGTAATCGCAGGCATCCCAGGGGTGAATACAATACCACAAATTGCTCCAGCGAGAAGAATAATCCCCAAAAATACTGGAAGAAAGATTCCGACGGTACTGCTTGTTTGACTTTGGAATCCTATACCTGCATCCGCATACGGAGTCTCCCAGTTGGTTCCATCTGCCAGAAGAACACCATCGATGTCTGATGTATCGGGTGCAATTACGGGTATATCCATCTGGAAGTTATTCTGACCTAGGTGGAGTTCATACCCATCACCTACTCCAGATGGCTTGGTGAATTGAATTCGAAGTCCAATTGTTTCTCCAGATTTCACCTCCTTGATATTGTGGAAGAACTCGAAGACATAGACGTCCCCACCTTCATTCTCTGGAGAGATAGTGATTGAGGTAGTGTCGACCCCACCCTTGCGGAGATAAACCGTAACATCCTTGGAACAACTTCCCTGCTGACAGAAGATATTCAATCGGAGTGTTCCAGTAATGGTCACGTCTTGATTAATTTCAGTGACGTTGCTGTTAGACACCTTTCCATCAAAAGTAAATTCTCTAGTCCCTCCGCCATTGTTAGGGTCTCCGGGAACGAATGCATTGCTTTCACTTACACTATCATCGCTGTCGGTATCGGACGCTTGAGCATGGTTCCACATTTCCCATGAAGTAGATGCACCCCCAGCGTCATTGTTTCCGTAGAAGTAGAGCGTGTTCCTCTCATGACTGAGAATCCGTGGATCATCGCCTTGGGCTTGAGTTCCAGAAAGGAGGAGTGGTACACAGAATACGATAATCAGAAGCAGAGACAAAACCCTCCGCTGTTGACCGGATGCGCCCACCATGGGCCTATGGAGCACTTCGCGTGTTATAGGATTGAAGGCCAATGGTCCCTCCAACGACCATGGCACCCGCACCTAGCTCCATGTTGGTTGGGAGTGGTTGGCATCCACCCTTGTTCCGTTCGGAAGCGGGTAGTTTCGCTGTAATCAAGGATGTAATCCACCCTCGTGTTGTGATTGTTACAGGAATTCCAAATATCTCAGAATCCTCTCTAATTGATCGTCTCCTTCATCCATTCAGTCAATCAAAAAAACGTCCTTCAGCAGAATCGATAGCATCCTGGTTCCATGATGCTCACCCTAGCACTAATCAAACAGTGATGGTGCGAGTTCATCGTCTCGGCTTCATTGAGGATGAGAATACGAAGGCGCTGGAACGAGAGGTCGGCACATTGTTGCATAATCAAGGTCGTTCAATTGATCTTGAAAATCCAGATTTGACGCTGATGATTCATCCATGTGGTCCAGCCACAGATCCCACGCATCCTGAATCGCAAGATGTAAATGAGCATGGATGGATATGGGGTGTAGTTGCTCAAGAGGGCCAAGGTGGAGGCATATTTGCCTCACGTAGTGCAACCGATCGCGCTTATTTTAGACCAGTCAGCCTTGATCCTCGCCTTGCTCGAACCATGGTTAATCTGACCAGAATCTTAGGTGAAAAACCCGACCGTATCATTGACCCATTTTGTGGTACAGGAGGTATTCTCATCGAGGCGGCACTCAGCGAAATTCATGTCTCTGGCTCCGATTTAGATGTCCGGATGGTAGATGGTTCACGACAGAATCTAGAGCAGATTGAGGTTGATCCATCGTTGTACGAGTTGTTCACACACGATGCAACTCAATTGGAAGAACTTTGGTCAGAGATGGAGAACTCTGCCTTTGTGTTCGATCCACCATATGGCCGAAATTCTTGGTCGGATGGCGAAGGAATGGAACTCCTTCAACGAACAGTCCAATCTTGCCAAGCAATCTCTACAGGTTGTTTTGTAATTCTCCTTCCTATTTCTCCAGATAAATCTGAATTAATTAGAGCAGGAAATGTTGCATTGGCTCTTGATGGAGAAGGCGACGCGTTCAGCCGCATTCTCTCTGAGCAAAACCTCCGTATTGATGTCGCGCACCCCATTCATGTCCATCGGAGCCTAGCTCGACTCCTCCTTCGCTTACAACCGATATGAGAGTGGGCGATACAGGATTCGAACCCGTGTCCTGGCGTCCGAAGCGCCAAATGATATCCAGACTACACTAATCGCCCAAACT
>PATD01000045.1 GCA_002713585.1 Methanobacteriota archaeon | reverse complement strand
CGAGGAGGTCTGGTCAGATGAGAAGAAGGAGTGGTGCGACGCGCTCATGGTGAAGGACGAGGGCTGGCACGAGTGGGACGGTGCCGACAGGAAGGCATCCATGCTCGAGTCGGCAGCCGCCGCAGTGGCGTTCTGCCTCGAGAGCGAGGACTGCACGGCCGACGAGCCCGCGCTCACAGCGATCCACGACCGAATGGTCGACCGACACCAGCGGCACGTCCGCGACGCGGCCCGATTGGACCGCGGGGGCTGGGACGACGGGGAGTCACGGGTCATGGCAGACATCCAGGTATCCCAGGAGACGTGCCTAGAGCGCGGCGGCGAGTGGGTCATCGACGACGAGAACAGCGCCTGCGTGTGGCCGGAGTTCGACAGGGAGGGCTGCGACAAGGGCGAGGACCGCGAGGACCAGTCAGAGGATGATCGAGAGCAAGACCGCGAGGACGAGTCCAACGAATCATCGAGCACCCAGGATGAGTGCGAGGCCGACGGCGGCACGTGGTCCGAGGAAAGGCAGCAGTGCTACTGACCGCCGCCCCACAACTCGCCCTGCTCCCACATATCGTTGTTGCTTGTTCTGGCCTGTTCGAAACCAGGGTCCTTTGATGGTGTGTAGGTCGCCTGCTCTATTTGCCAGAACATGGCCCTGTTCGTGAGGTTGGCAGTCAACAGCACCTCTGCAACGGGGCTGGTTACGAACTTTGAGTGGCTGCCATGATGCATCCTGACCTCGACTCCCCCCTCGGCCAGTTTTTCTAGCAACTCCAATTCGGCTCTGTTATACTCCTCGTTGGTCTTGCCAAACCTCGTAGACCCGGTGGGGGCAGTCATGAGCCCCACATTCGCCCCGCGCTTTGCGAGCAGTATCAGGAAGTCACTGAGGCTGCTCAGTCGGCGGCGCTCGACGGTGGAGAGCACCCCACCCAACACTCCTTGGGGCCTGAACTGCTTATTGCTGATGTCCCTCACGTAGGGAGAGGACACCCTCACGGTCACATCTTCTCCCAAATTGTCAGTGATCAGCCCATACAGCGTGTATTCAAGGGGGCTCCAAACAGCAGTCGAAATCCTATCGTTCAGATTCATGGCCATTTCATGCCTTCCCCCAGGAACTGTCCGTCACAATCGCCCTGACTCTGATATTCACCGAACCGTCCTCCTTGACAGGGTTTGAGCAGTCGACGAACTGCTGCACCAGGTCGACCTCCCTCAGCGGCCTCAACACGTAACTCCCCTCCGCAGAGCCGATCTGGGGGTTGATTCCCAGGCCCGACTCCCTGAAGTCAATCGGAACCACGTCGGTGTCCATTGCCCCGAATTGGGAACTAATGTCCCTGATGGAGTCGTTCGAAAGCTCACGCTCCACCATCGAGTTAGAGGCGGTTAGCGCGCCCGCGACATACCTGTCCAACTGCCTCTTGTTGTAGTAGAGAGGGCCGGTGAGTGGCCCGAGGGGGGACACTCCCATCTCCTCCAGGCAGATCGGGCAACTGGTCCAGCAGAACTCCGTCGCCTTCTTCAACTCATCATTTCGTACAGGATCTCGTTCGCATTCGAAGTGCCTCATCAGGGAAACCCTCCTGGCTTCGTTCATGTCAAAGCCCATTCCATCCCACTCCTCTCTGTATCTTCTTAGGAGGAAGGACGTCTTCTCCAAAAGCTTCCCCATCCCTGGGGCTTTCGCCTCACTTCTCCCTGAACGACCGATTTCCATGGACACGACCCCCCCCTCGTGATTTCTGCAGGGCCTAAGGAAGTCCAGTAATACCCCCATGAAGTCCTTGCTGGGGAGGGAAGCCAACTTCTTGTTCGTATCAGACATTATGGGATGCTCGCGGAGATGCTTCAGCGCCTTCGGTATCTGGAAGAAACGGTTCAGGAGACTTGTCGCGCCGTTCCCCTTGTTTGTCCTGTCATATAGCCATATCAGGGGGGCTTTGCCCTCCTTGACTTCTATCGCTACTCCGAGATCCTCGTCCCTGCATCCCGTAAACGCCCTACCTGCTTGTAGGATTGAAACTCCCATGCTGTGGACTAGGCACTTGACTGCCCATTCCGCGGCCAAAGCCTCAACTTCCTCCTCCTTGGCCCACAACTCCGAATTTTCTTCCAGGGCCTCCTTTATCGAACTCATCTTGGACGGGGCCTTTCCCATAGTGGATACCAATACGGACCACCTGCTTCCATAACTGTCTACGTCGACATCTGTCAAACCACATACCGCTTCCCGATAGGAGTGAAGCCCATTCCCCGAGCCCACCCTTCCCATTAGCATCCTAATCAAATGGTCCGCAGCGAAGGGTCCAAGGCCCCATTTTTCTGAAAACGTAGCACGAAGGAAGCCGACCGTCTCAATCCACAATTCTCCGCTAACCATCCCCTCAACAGTTTTCTCTGAGCAGCCGTTGATATTATCGTCGCCCAATTCAAACTCCAGAGCAGGGGCCTTGTGTGAGTGCCCAATTACCTCGGGACGGTTGGACCCGTCCTCTCCCCCATTCGTGTACCAAAAGTTCACGTCATCTTCCATTCCTTGGTATTTCCTAACCACGCCAACAGCAAACTCATCGATGTTCGCTGTCTTATGGAATGAGGCCTTGTTGAATAGCGAGGTCACTGTGCTGTCGAGCAAGAACTCGACACGATCTCCATCACTGTCCTTCCACAACCCAGAGTCATCGAAGGCCCTGACATTACCGCCTTGCTCAACCTCCAGGACTCTGCTCCAAATGTTACTGTAAGTCTGATGGAGGTTGATCGAGGACGCCCCCTCTTCCTCGTCATCCTCCGATGACCCCTTCTCCAAATCGTCATCGTCCTTCATGAGCATCTGCTCCTTATCGAGCCGCACCCGGTCACTTGTTCCCATCAGGATGATTTTTCGAGCCTCCCTGATATTTATTTCAGAATCACGTTCCAGATTAAAGATCCCCCTGACCCCCCAAGGCAAGTCATCAGCAGTCAGTCCCGAGCCCCCACTCTTCACAGTCATCGTAAGCCTGTGACCTCCTTTCTCCCCCTCGCTGCTCAACGATTCCGCAGTCAGTTTGGAAAGGTCGATTTCCACGTGACCGCGGTCCATATCAGGAACGGGGGTCTGATATAGGCGGGTTTTCATCGGGATACCCATTTCCCTGTAGCTGACGTGTCCAGGCAAATAGTGCCTCATCGCCTCATCAATGCTAACCTCTTCAGGTCTGTAACCGCCCCCAAAGTCAGGCAAGACCAATTCCACCGACTTCGTTCCTGGGGGGGAGTATAGGGATGTCGGAATGGACAGACCGTCAGAGGATTTTGAGAAGTGAAACTTATCCACCCATTTGTGGAAATACCATATTGCACGGTCTTTCCTTTTTCCACCGTAATACCTGTTCCAATCTCTGATAAGAAGCAAACTATTGATTGTAATGTGATTGACATCCCCTACGAAACCACTCATTTTACCAAAGGCCACTTTCAAATTATGGAGTACACTTGCAGACTCTATGCACCCCTTTGAAAATAAATGACTGACCGAATTGTTGAGGAAACCCTCATCATGGAGCTTGTTTGAAAGCTCTTCCAACCTGATAAATTCAGCACCTTCCCTTATCCATTCTTTCGGATTAACAACCTTCTCACAATCTTTCAGCAACCCAATGAACTCGTCGTCTATCGGCCCGCCCTGAGAAGCCCCCAATTCTGAGAAAATCACAGGTAGTCCGTTTTCTAATACACTGAATAACTCCAGAAGATTGTTGCATTCCTTCGTCGGTTGGAACCTTTTGACGAATTTACGGCTGGCCGGTTGAGTATCGATCAGATTCTGTGGCGACCCATTCCCTGTTACTAGAAGAGAAACCTTTCCCTCTCCAAGAGGGAGGAGGAGGTATTGGAAGTAATCCTTGACTCTCCCAAAAACCCTCCTTGCTTCCCAGTCGGTCAGCCCGAAATTATTTTTCAGGCGGCCGACTATCGCGTTCTTATTTCCCATCAGATAACTCCCAGTTGTCTGCATAGATCTCCTCAAGTGATTAGTATCTCTTTCCAACTTGAAGAAATTGTTTCCGTGCGAGGCCAGGTAATCGAACACCCCCTCAAACCCCCTATTCATTCTGACAATTTGGTTCTCATTGGCTATGGGGATGGCATCAAGATGATCATCAGAAAGAAGGGCCACAGGGTTCTGGTAGTACATGTAGTCAAGGGGCCTGAAAGAGACAAGCATCTGAGAGATGGCATCGACACCCCTCTCTCTGCCCACCCTGCCGACTTTCTGCCTGTAGGAGGCAACGTTCCTCAGGGCCTTGAATAGGAATGCGTCAGTGAGGTTGTCAAGATCGACTCCGACCTCCATGCTAGGGCTAGCCATGACCATGTTCGCAAGCATATCAACCGACTCTGCCTTACGACTCCTGTGGACCGTTCTGGAATCCGTTTGGAAGAGCTCGTTAGCATTCTCCAGGTCTTTGTTTTTGTTCTCTCTCTTCCTTTCGCTTGTCGTTTTGCTGCTTACTAGTGAGGGTATGATTGATTGGGATGACATCAACTTCCCGACTATGTCGACCTCCTCGAAGGCCGACTTCGGCCTCCAACACAGCCCTGCGTTGAAGAATCCACACCCATCCGTGATGCCTACCTCGTCTCGTAGATTTATTGTCTCGATTTTCAACTTCTTCTTCGCCTTTCCAGAGTGTGCATGAGGCAGGACATCTACCGCAATCGGCCTAGGAAGCGTAAGTGACGACTCCACGTTATCGCAGCATGACTGGCAATGCCTTTCCGCCTCCGCCCTGTCAACCTCATCTATGTGGGTCAGCGGCCTCGAAAACCTCCAGTGATAGTTCTGCCTCGTTCCGTAAACAAGGCCCTCGTTGTCAGTGAAGTAGTACTTCCACTCCCCCAAAAGGTGTAATGAGTCAGCGAACCCTATGGCTTTCCTGGAATTCTTCGTCTCCCTGTCCTTATCATCCTCGTTGTCCGGAAGTACACTCTGCTGCAGGTTCGGGCGTCCACGGTTCCTGAAGTGCTGCTGGACCGAGGTCATGTTGGTCAGGTTACTGATGTAACTCGTCCCCTCTATGGAGGAATGCAGGACGTGGTTCACCACGCCATGCTCCTCCATTTCATCGGAAGAAGGAGACACTACTGAAACTCGCTCCGCCTCCACACCGACTACGTTCTTCATGTGCCCCGACGGATCGGCCACAGTCGCAGAAACTCCGCAGACGGACACCTTTACATTTTTTGAATCGGAGTGAGACATTAATCTCCTAATGACGTTCGAGTAGTTCGCCCCGGTCATCCCCTCATACAGGTGTACCTCGTCTAGTACGATGCCCCTGATCCTCTCCCTGTAGAAGGTGGAGGCCGCCCTAGTCCACAGCCTCATCCTCAGCGTATCTGGGTTGGTAACGATGATGTTCGGCTTCCCGTCCTCCTCCAAACTAGTGATATTTATCTGTTGATGCTTTCCTACCGGGTTTAGGTTGGTTCCACTGCCGAAAACATACTCCTGTGCCTGATGCACACTTGGAAGATTTTTCTCACCATACCATCCATTCGGGTTCTCCAATCGATAGTGCTTTACGGCCTGCTCATCGAGTTTGCTACCGGAATCCAGTATAACGTTGATGCCGCCATCTGCCTCGATATATCCTCCATCATACAACGCGCGATTGACCTCCGAGCAAAGGTCCCTCAGACTGTTGTTCTGATCTATCGCCAGCGCAACCCTCGGGAACACGAAGGCATATGCCTGTCTGGTATCACTTTTTGTCACCTTCGAGATCGCCAACTTCATTATTACTGCCAATTGGAATGCCAGGGACTTCCCAGACCCCGTCCCCGCCGTGAATATAGAGTGCCTCCCGTCCCCTTTCAGGAGGTTCCTCAGGTAGTCAGCAGCAGCGACAACCTGGAATCGGGACAGAGAAGCAAAGTCCATATTTTTCAACCCAGAGAAGACCACATCCGCAGCAGCCTGGAACCCCTCTGGCACGTCACCCACCTTCTGCATCAGCAACTCCTTGGACTCTCTCAGGCCCAGGTCCCACCGGGGGGCGGTCTTCCTCTCGACCTCCCAAGTTACCCCTGCTTGCGTGCTCGAGTACGCCTTGTTTTCCTTGAAGAAGCGGGGGTATGCGAACGTGGAGTTCCTGATGAGTTCGCATGTGTCGGTCCTGAATCTCTCGAAGCCGAGCCTGGACCCCTCATCGGGACGGGAGGGGACCAGTCTGCCCTTTTCGAATAGCCACTCCAGCATTTTCTCTCCGATTTCCCTGTCAATGCCCTCCGAATCACATTCCGAGAGAAACTCCTCCTCGGTCCACCAAACGTCGAACTCGCTACCTATCGCCCTGCCCTCCGAAACAAGCCGCGACTCCATCTCGTAGAGGGTTGCCATCGGGGATATCCACTCCTTATGGGGTAGGACGTAGTCCTCACGCGCGGCCGAACGCATACCCCTCCATATGAGCCATAGGTGTTAATAGCTACACCTGCTTGGATGAATCGTGGCGGATTGGTCTCTCTCTCAATCGGACGGTACAAGGCCCCGGGGAATGGCGCTGTTTTCGTTTGTTAATTATGTCAAAGTTACCATGGACTCTCGAAAAGACCCCGATTTGGGAGACAAAGAAATCGAGGATATTTCAAAACAGATAAACAGCCAATTGAATACCCTAGAGAAACTCGCCCATGAGAAGATGCACGAGGGAGTTCCACCCAGTGCATACACGGGAATAATTACTACTGTGCAAAGCCTACTGAAGAGCCTCCTCTACCAGGAGGAATGGAAACATTCAGTCGATGCCGATAGGCCATGGGAGTACCCTCATCACGTATACACATCCATAGATGGATCTACGGCGGAATTCAACCATATGTCCGGCTCGACCCTCCATACCTACAACGAAAAACCCGAAACGATCGAGATTCCCCTTAGGGGCCTGGAACAGGACGGCAATTGGGCTTTCCAAGGCCAATTAGGGGCCGGTTTGATTAACCACTTATCCAGCGTTCCGGCACTTAACTCCCACGAACAAAACTTCGTCTTTGCTGCTTACACGTCCCTCGGTATCCATCCGCAAGATAAATGGCAAAGGCAACTCGAGGCAGACAGGGTAATTAAGATAGGAAAATTTCTAGATCATAAAAAATCATACCTATTCAATGAAATAATGCTCCACGCAGACCTAAATGACGACTCACTTTCATTTGAATATGATAAAGAGAAGAACGAAGGGTCTTTGAGAATTAGTTTTGATTTTCTCAGGCAACTGGGCAGCACCATCTCCGTCGATAACGACAGGAACGGGTCTGACCTACGGCCTCTATGGATCGTGGATGGTCAGCACAGGGTAAGGGGGGCCTCGCTCTCTGAAAGGGGCAAAGGTCTCAACCTCCCCATCCTACTTACCGTCAGCGGAGGCATCTCCGAGGAACTCAAGGTAGGCCTGCCCCCGAACGAAGTCGCAAAACTGTTTTCTGAAATAAACACGCTAAGTGAAGCGCTTTCGGGCGAACTCAAGTACTACACCGGAAACAGATTCAGACTTGCATCATCAAACAAAGAGTTCAACTTCTCATTGGATGAAGAAGACGGTCATTCAAACCACATCGCCTATTTGTTGGCTTGCAAATTGTGTCATGATGCAGCGGGCCCGTTGTTTAACTCAATAGCCCTCGTCAATAGGAAAACCAAGGATAGAGGTGTGCAAACCGAAATCAAAACATGGATGGGATACGTTCCCAGATGGCTTAAATCGCAACACAATGGGAACGGAGATAGGATGATTCAGGAGGTCCAGGCGTATTATTCTGGCATGAGGGATGCCATGGAAGAAAACAGAAAACCAAGAATAAACGGATGGGATTGGGATAGGAAGAGGGAGAGGAACATCCTGAGACTCAAGAGCTCCTTCTCAATTACGTACGAGATGTACCCTCTCATCAGAAGACTCGCGTTCCACATTTCCGGGAAGGACCCGGAAAGTGAATCGGAGGAGGACTGGTTGATTGACAGTGACTTCTTTGAAGCAATGAAACCATGGTCAACCCTCCCGCTTCGCGATAAGCGAATCAGGGAGGGATTAATGGGCAGGGACGCAAGGTCGAAATATCTCAAGTGCTGGCTAATGCAGTACCTCTGGGCAGTACATCTGAGAGGGGATCCATATTCTGATGTGTCAAGGACTCTGGACATGAAAACCTCTGGAGAAATAGGTGTTGGAATTCTGGCCCCCCCGGCAATACCCGAGGTTGAGGTAGTACAGGGTGAGTTTTCTCTTCCATTCAAAGAGGATTTTGCTTTGGAGGTAGAAAGACCTTGGAATGCCGAAGGCAAATTGATTGTTGATTGCACTTACAGCTTGGGTGTCGGTATGGATGTCCCGGTAAATACCCAAATTTTAGAAGAAACGAGGTTTCACCCTAATGGAGGGTGGAACATAGCAGATTTCGAAAACGCCAAACTCAGAGATAAGCAAGTCATCTCAGTAGTGATTCCTCGTGCAGAGATACCCGAAAGCGCTGTAAAAATTGACCTCGTCATGAGATTTGCCTCTATGCCCCCGCGGGAAACTGGCGACGCATATACGGTGAGCGCCTCTCTGTAGTGATTGAAATGACCCCGAGTGATAGGATTATTTCTGTCGTAACATCCTTCCAAACAAAGGGAGAGGGTGAAACCCACTACTCAAACATGCTCGGCGATACTCAACGCGACACTGCCCCCTTCGAACTCGACACAGACACTTTAGTCGGCTGTCTGTGGGAAATTCTCAGAGATGAGAAGGTGCCCGAGAAAGGAAATCTCAGGCAACTAGTTGTCAATATATTGCACAACTCAAAAGTCACATCAAAAGATGCAATGGAGCTCAGTTTCAGGGCAGGAGGGCCCGAGTGGGACCATCACTGGACTGAATCAGGACTGTTGAATCCAAAAGAAAACATCAAGGAGACCGAAGCGGGAATAAAGGAACTACTGATGGGCAGACCGGGAGTTTCCTATGAGGAAAATGGTGGCCGACTACTGGTTCCGATGGAGGCCCCCAACAAACCAAGGAATTATCAATCGGAGGTCATCAACAAGTCGCTAAAACAACTCGATCAAGAGAAAAAATCCTGGATTGTCCTTCCAACAGGGACCGGTAAGACGAGATGCGCTCTCGAAATAGCAGCCTCCCTATTCCAATCCGAAAAGATAGACAAAGTGATTTGGTCCACCAATCGCACGGACTTGCTGGAGCAAACTCACGAAAGCCTGGCAGAACTTTGGACCAAGTATCACTTCATACCTGGCAATGAAAGACTACCTCCTCTCCGCCCAATAACAAACAAAGAAACCATTTTCACAGACGATCCCAAACCAAAATTCATTTTCAGAACACACCAGGCAAAGCCCCATGAAAAAACTCCAACCAACAGTCGAACAATGCTCATAGTTGATGAAAACCATCGACACATTCCCCAGTATTCTCCCTTCGTTGAAACAGTCCTAGCTTCGGGGGGCCTCGTTCTGGGCCTAACTGCTACGCCTGGCGACAAATACTCGGAAATCTCAAACATCTTCGGCAAACTAATACTCCCAGACAACGTGAAGATGGGTCAAAATCTCACAATAGAAAAGGCGTCTTTCGAGGAAGCGGGGATAATCTCAATACAACATGACCATCAGGTAGATATTCCAGTATCCGAGATGCAACCCCACAAGAGACTAGAAGGCATGGTAGAAATAGTGGAGGAAAAAATAAGGCTGTTGGATCTGAAAAAATCCATTGTCTATGTGAAACTAGTAAGAGATGCAAAACTTTTGGCAGGTCGATTGAGTGGGAGGGGCATACCCTCAACACACGTATCTGGTGATACCTCTCATGGTGCTAGGATATCAATAAAAAGAGATCTAGAGGAAGGAAAGATATCGGTTGTAACCAACCCGGATCTTTGGAAGGAAGGGGTCGATATCCCCTCTGTGGACTCGGTATTCATATTCAAGGAAACACATTTAGAAACCCTGCGGGAGCAAATCATCGGAAGAGCACTGAGGGGGCCCGCCGTTCCAGGAGGGACTCCTGACGCACATGTCATATGGGGATGGTAAAACTAGGTGAAGTCATGAACTACCCAAGATTCTTCCCCGCACTGGCACACACCGACATTCTCCCCTACGCATCAGGAAGCAAGAGGAAATTGATGTCAATAAGAAGGCTATTTCCCCCAGAAATTCAGAGGAGGTTCCTCATTTCATTGAGTTTCGATGAGGAAATCCACTACCAAACCAACGAAACCTATGGCGATCAAGCGGGCTTGCGTGAATACGACAAGGGGCTCAGAGAACCCGAGGAGGTTTTTGTCGACTGTGGGGCCTTTCATTACAAGGACATGGAAATACCCAGACTAAACAGGGGAACCGTGGTAACCCCAACGGGAACTATCAGGCATTACCAGAAACGGCACTACGACAGAAGTGATGATACTACCTTTTTCCTCTGTTCACCAGACCACATCATAAGAAAGGACATGGACGAAGACGAATCGAAAGAGAGAACCGAATGGACGCTAAACCAGGCCGAGGAATTCATACAACTTTCCAAGGAGAAGCTCCCCTCAGCGAAACCAGTTGGCGTGGTACACGGGAGGAACATGGAAGAACGACTCTCAATGATGGAATCGATGATAGATGTAGGATTCAATAACGTGGCATTCGGCGGGCTGGTTCCACTCGCCGGAGATAAATCAGAAGTACTCCAGCAGGTCGCCGGAATCGACTCCACCTCCTCTGGAGAGATACCCTATTCTCCACTCCACCTCGCTAAGAGTGAGGGGTGTTCGGTCCACATGCTTGGTCTCGGTAGCCCAGATTGGTACAAGATTTTTCTCAACCTAGGAATCGACTCTTTCGACACTGCAAAATTGTCCCAGGAGGGTGCTAAAAACGGATTGATCTGGGAAGAAAGCAAAGATCTTCCTGACGAAAGCAATAAACCAATTAAATCCAACCAACTGTATTCAAAATCACAAACCAAGAAAATGGGAGATGTTCAGTGGTCAAACACAGATCCCCGGACACCGATCTTCCCACAGGCCCCGGAGTCAGAATCAATTCTAGACCAAAATCCAGTTGGGGGTTACTTCAGAAAATCGATATGCACGAGTAAAAAATGTAGACATGGCCCGGACGCCCACGTGCAAGACCCGCGAATGACTGGATCCGCAGGACACAACATGGCAAGGACAATAATCAACGCCCATGTATTTCAGAGTATGATGGAACGAATGAATAACTTCTGTGAACTATCTCTCACCGAAGATAGGTTCTCTGATTGGGCACCAATGGTTCTGGAGTGATAAATTGAAGATATTGATTAATTGTTCCAATACAAAGAAACTCGACCCAGAGGATTCATTGATTTGGTCTCCCGACCAGAATGTTGCAGACTGGGAAAGATCTATCGCGAGCGCGGTAGAAAGGCTACACCCAGGAGAGATGTATACGGGCAGGGCATTTAACTCCCAGCAAAAAATAATCTTGGATAACGGACACGAACTCTGGATTATGTCTGCTGGATTGGGAGTGATTTTCGGAGGTGAGGGGGCAACTGAAATTCCCTCCTACGAAGCTACATTCTCGCCGACGGGAGAAGGTCCAGACTCCGATGAGTGGGGGGATCTATTTTCCGATACAGTCCAGTATCTGTATGGTGAAAGATTGCTACTACTGGTTTCTCCCAACTACCTTAGGGCGTTGGAACCGCACCTCTTCTCGATCGCCGAAAGCGTGACGGTTTTTGACCCATCTTCCAAACTAGTTGATCTAGGCGCAAAGTATGTTGAGGTACACCCCAGATTCAAGGAGGTCATGGGGTCCGCAGATGTTGACCACTGGACCAAGGTACTGGAACTCCTACTTCCTGACATAGAGGACACCAAAAGATTGGACGAGATCAATCGGAGAGCACAAGCACTCCCTCCTCGACCCAAAAGAGAAACTGTAACTGATGAGGAGCTTAGGGAAATCGTATCCAATATCCCAGACTCCATAAAGACCCTCGTAGATGCAGTCAAACACATTAGGCACGAATTAAATGTGTCAGCAGAATATGGCAGGATTAGAAAACAATGGAAGAGAAAGTAAGTCAGTCGATAATCATGCCTTTAATTTGCAAATCACACTCCCAGACCGTGTAAACATTCCACCCCAAACTAACCAATGCAAACTCCTTCCTCCTGTCCCTCTCGACATTCCTTTCGAACTTTTGACTCCAGTAGTCGACATTGGTCTTCGGGAGTCCTAGGTCACACTTCGGACACCGGTGCCAGAAGCACCCGTGTACGAATATCGCGAGCTTCCTGCCCGGATACGTGATATCCGGCCTGCAGACGTACCTCCCGTCACTATCGT
>PATD01000044.1 GCA_002713585.1 Methanobacteriota archaeon | reverse complement strand
GATCATATCGAAGTGGGACATATAGTCCGACGCTGCCCAACAATTTGGCTCAAGGGACGTATTATTTCGGAATCATCGTAGATTCTACCAGCCGAGTGTCTGAAGGTGATGAGACCAACAATATCGAAGTAGGGAATTCACTTTACATCACGGTTCCAGATTATGATTTGGAGGCAACCTCGATTTCAGTCGATTCTGGCTATCGTCAAGTTTGCGAAGGTTCGGATATTTACATCACATTGAGTGTGACTAATTTGGGTACTGATAATGCGGGTTCTCACTATTATGAAGCCCTAGTTTCGACAGGAAATTCAGTTTCAGCAATCAATACTGGCACCTCTCTTGGATATGCGAGTGGAGCCGCAAATGTTCCTTCCTACACGCACTCAAGTATACAGGCAACCCTTCCGACGACTATCACGCCAGGCACATATTATGTCGGCCTCTACGTGGATTATGGAGACTACATTTCAGAGACTGATGAAACCAACAACATCGTCGCCACAAACAGTGCCCAATTGACTGTAATCGATTGTGGCCCTGATTTGGAGCCCACGTCTATATCTGGACCAGCATTCGGTGTTCGGGGTGGAACAGCACAAGTTTCAGTTCAAATTTCAAACATAGGACTGGAGGATGCCAGCAGTGTTGATTACAGCATCTATCTTTCCAGTGATTCTTCAATCAGTGGGACCGGCAACGATGTACTGGTCGGTTCAGATGTGGCCGGTACCATTGCACAAAGTAGTGCATGGTCAGGATCAGTCAACCTTGGTATCCCTTCCAATCTCGGAGACGGTTGTTGGTATTGGGGTATTCTTGTTGATCCAAATAACTCGATTGTAGAGATGGATGAAACGAACAATGCAATGCCATCAAGCGGACAGTTCTGTTTAGAGCAAGCGGATATTGTAATTGATTCAATAGGCTATTCCAACAATGCTGTGAGCGGCCAATCGAGCACTGTATTCGTCAACGTCAGCAATATTGGTGGTTCTGATGCACCTTCTTTCACCGCCCGTCTGTTGTTATCGCTTGATGCCCAATCGGGAACCGATGACACACAAGTGGACAGTTTCCGGGTCGACCCGTTGACCAGTGGTTCTTCAGTAAATATTGTGCGGAATATCATCATCCCGGGTCAGCATATAGGAGATTTCCACTGGGTCGTTATTGTCGACACAGCATCTGAGGTTGAAGAAGACGACGAGTCGAATAATGCAGCTGCAAGCACCTCCTTCACGATTTCAGCACCAGCCCGCGACCTTCTAGCCGCATGGGTTGAATCTCCAGTTTCGGCCGAACCTGGCCAAACGGTATCGATTGAATGGGGAGCTGAAAATCTAGGGCAAGAATCTCTTGGTTTCGACATCGAGATTTGGCTTTCTGAAGATCGTGCATTGGGAAGTGGAGACATCCTCCTTTCACAATCTCGAGTTCCAGAACTACTGAGTGGCTCAACCATCGCCGATTCACAAGTAGTCAATTTGGTTGGTGATACAGATGGTGTTTGGTGGGTTGTTCTAGTCATTGATTCTGGAGATGAGCACTATGAGGATGATGAATCAAACAATATTCGTATATCTAATACAACATTCACGATTGATTCAAACAGTCCCCCACCAGCAGGTGATACACTCTCGGGATGTGATAATCCGCAGACGGATGGTGGCTTTGAATCGGATGCGGCGTCGACACGTTCGTCAGCGCATCACTTGGGCGCGAATGCAAACCTCACGTTGGATGGTTGCCTCATAGGTTTAGATGTGGTCGATTGGTATGCGATTATCATCGATTCAGGAAACCGAACATCGGTTGCATTGAGTGCTGAAGGTGCACATCTGGAAGTCGTCGTACTGAATGGTTCGGGTGCACTTGGGCAAGGAACAGTCGATGATGAGGTCCGTTGGGTGACAATTTCAGCATTGAACGATGATCTTGATGGCGTTGGGCTGTTGTACCACATTCGAGTTACTTGGGATCCAGCGATGCCGGGTGGCCCCTATCAATTGAGATTCGTCACAGCAAATGCAAGTATTGAGACAGATTTGACTCCACCTCCTGCACCTCAAATCACCCCGATGGATGAATGGAAACACGCTGACGAACTTACGATTTATTGGCAACCCGTTGCTGATGATCTGTCTGGAATTTCACACTATGAAGTCCGATGGGCGGGTGGTTTGTGGGCTCCAGTCACGCAAAATGAATCTATAGTGAATCTGACGATGCTCATGGATGGTCGATATTCGTTTGAGGTTCGAGCTGTTGACGAGGCAGGAAACATAGGATCCGCGAATGCAACTTGGATTCGTGTTGATCGAAACGTACCGATAGTTTCCATTGAACAGGTCAATGCCTCACGCTCACCAGTATCCAAATTGGTTGTTGAGGTGACGATTGATGATGGGCTCGGCAGTGGACCATCAAGCATTGAATGGTCCGATGATAATTTGACTTGGAATACACATAGCGAAGATGGTTTGATTTTGTGGCGAGATTGGAACAACACAGAATTGTTTGTTCGGGTGACGGATGGGGCAAATTTGCAGACATTTTTACAATTTCAAATCGAAGTACCTCCTGATGAATCAGAAAACATCGAAACATCGGACAATGAAAATTCAGGATTGAAAGGAAGTGGGGGGGTCAGCACATTGCTTACGCTGCTTTTTGCTCTGGGCATCGTAACCCTATCGATTTTTACAGCCATACTTGCGATTCGATTACGATCACAAGGCCTTACCGATGAAGATGCGGGAGAAGATGATTCAGAAGATGAACCAAACGATTCAGAATTGGCGCACACCACTCAACATCAAGCCGAAACTTTGCATGTCCCCGATCACAACCATCTCGTCGCGGGAGGGGTGTACGATCAGTCCACAGGACACATGGCTTACATTGACCCAGAGGGTCGTTGGTGGTGGCAGCAGGAAGATGGTTCATTCTTCCATGATCAGACATTCAATGCCATCGATGCCACGCCGGATGACCTTCCTTAGATTGATTGGCTTTCTGGTTCTTGAGATAATGACCTTCGCAGCCGAACCACATATTCAATTCCAGAAGCAACTGTGAGGAAGGTTGCAAACATCATCATCCAGAAACAGATGTCTGCGTAAACCATGTTTGCCATAGAAGATCCATGAACAGCAAATCCACCGAAAATCATCAGGATAGTCACTGTTTGACTAGTTGTCTTACCTTTGCCTAGAGGGCTGGCAGAGAAATCGATATCTTGGACCTCCGCGTATCCTCGTAAACCGGTGATTAGAACCTCTCTTGCAAGAATTAGAACCACCGCCCACGATGGAACAAGGGGGGCTGTCAATGGTGATGCCGCCATTAGGATTAGCATTGATTGAATGAGGATCTTGTCAATTAGTGGGTCAATCATGCGTCCAAAAACAGTGACACTGTCAAGACGTCTAGCGAGATAGCCATCGAGAACATCTGTAGCCATCCCTATTCCGAATACGGCGAGAACAGTCCACCATGCCCAAGATTCAGGAAATTCTACTCCGTCGAACCATAGGAGGTAGAATACGAGAATAAGGGGGACTGCTCCTAATCTCGACATACTGACGATGTTAGGCCATGGGCTGATGACGCGTTCTTCGTCCATGAGGTGGCGTCCCAACTGTCGTGAAAGGTTCTTCCGGCCAAAACGTGAGGTTTCAGAACTAACCGATGGATGACATGAGGGGCGTCAAGTTCATGTCGGGTCAGGTGCCAAGTTAGGATTGGGTCCAGTCATGGCGAGAATGAAGTCTCTCGGTCTTGTCCTTATGTTTGTCCTAATGTCAATGACCGGTTTCGCGTCTCTGGTCGCAGCATCTGGAGTAACTGATTCCGATTTACAGGCCCGAAACATCTCCGTGTCTTGGGACCCGACGTACGAGTTCACCCGCATTCAATGGGATAACTTGGATACTGGCGATTTTCAAGTGATGAATGACCTTCAAGTTGCCACTTACCGAGTATACCGATCAGATATGCCAATCACTACCCTAGATATTGAGAATGACAATCTAACCCATTTTGCTAGTATTCCTGCTTGTGAGGCGGAATGGAGTGTAGGTAATTGTCGGAATCAGGCACGCTCAGTCATTCATCTGACTCCACATAGTAGTGAGGGAAGCTATCACTATGCAGTAACAACAATGCTTGGGAACGGCACAGAGGCTGCCTTCGTTGAGATGAACGTCTCTCAGAATTACGAGGCTGTGAATGAGACCTCTCATGCGATTACTTCGGTATTCAATCTGAATGCGACTTACGATGGTGCGAATCAACAAACAATCCTTGAATGGGAAAATACAGTACCTGTATTCTTCCCTGGCCAGTTAATTGAGACCGGAGAAAACGCTTACACGATTCGAATCTACGAGCATCCAATTCCGGCGAACAGAACAAATTGGGGCCAAATCAATCCCACTCTAGTCGCTCAGGATATTCCAGCCGGGACCAGCTCATACAGTATCAGTGTCCCCAGTGGTGTCGACCGGAATGTGTACTATACGGCTACAATTGTCGATCAGGGCTTCGAAGATTTCCGATTCCTGACTCAAAATAGTCTCCTAAGTCCTGTCCGTGAGGATTCACGGGCCCCTGCACCTGCAATCGAGGTTGCAGCCTCCTTCTCAGCAATCCCTGAGACTGGATTTGGTACAACCACTATCGTTTGGTCTGATGATCCAATTGAGGATGGAAACGAGGGGTACCGAATCTGGCGTAGTCCTACTCCGTTTGGACAGAATGTCACAGGAGCACAACTCATTGGAGAGGCGTCTGCGGGTGAAGAGATGTTTGACTACACCATACAACAAGGTGTCCTTGCTGAGTCCTATTACGCCGTGAGTGTAGTCGATTGGATTGGTAACCATGATGGCCTCCTATCCTCTGGTTCAACTTCGACGTTAATCTTCGAAGACACCTTCAATCCGTGGATTGCAGAACCGACTAATGTGTCTGCAGTGTACAACAACGGTATGACTACGATTACATGGAATGATCAGATGGGTGCGGAAGGTGAGTTTTACCACGTATACCGTTCAGTCGGGTCTCGATTGACTTCTGCATCGGATCTTGTGAATGATTCGAATATTGATCTAGTAGCTACTGTGCCAGATGGTGTTCAGACAACTGAGGCTTCAGTCCCAGACAATGTTTACCAGAATACATACTACTGTGTTACGAGTGAAGCCCGTTATGGGTACATTAACGGTACTTACGAAGACACTCGCTTCATTCAGAATTGCTCAGACGCTATCCTCGAAGATACTCAGGATCCTCGCGCTCCACAAATGTCATCTCCAATGTTAGAGGTAATGGCGGAACCGAAGTATGTTCTGGTGACTTGGCTCAATGATTTCGAAGAGGTTGACGAAACTTACGGCCTCTGGGTCCATTCTGGAAATCCATGGGGTATTGAGAATTGGGAAGATGAACTTGTCCTGACTACTAATGCGACTACAGAGAATGGGTGGACTCTTCTTGAGACAATTGCCGAGCCTTCAGCGAGCACCACTCAGATGTATCGCAGCATTGACGTTGATGATGAGATAGATCGACATCGTTGGTATGCTGTGACTCAAACTGATCAGTGGGGCAATGAAAATACGGTTGTATCAAACGAATTCAACGCATGGTTAGTTCATGAGGACACTACAGCACCTACTGCTATCATTACCGTTGAAGGTGAGGATGACAACGATGAGGACTTCATTGCAGAGGCCTTGACTCAAGGGGATTACGAACTCCTCTTCAAGGTAAACGAGGAACTTAGCGAGGACCCGGTTATCAATGTCACAACAACCGATGGTCATGCCTTTACCGAAGAAGGAGGCCTTGTTCGTGCTGAGAAGGTGCCTGGCAAGGCGGATACTTACCGACTTCGAATGACTGTACCTTCAGGATTAGTCAACAGTAACCTCCGTGTTGAATATACTCTGGTTGATATTGCCGGAAACACCCGTACTGAAGTCACTCTTGGATGGCCTATTGATGTCGAGGACCCTGATATCCAGATGTATTCCCCTGGCCCGGACAGCACCTACCTCTACGGTGAATACGTTCGGATTCATGGTAGCGTAACAGACGACGTGGGTGTCGACTTTGTCCGAATCAAGTTTGAGAAAGGGCTCGATCAGACGTCAATTATTCGTACGGAATGGTTCAACGTTACGGATATTACTGCGGCCGATGACGGTGGCAAGACCTTCGTGTTCGAATATCTCGATCCTGCTGCCTCTTGGCCTGAGAAGGGTCGGCAACGTCTGATAGTCGAAGCGGGCGATTCAGCTGGAAATGTCGAAGAGGTACGAATCACGTTCATCGTAGATCTTTGTCAGAGATCCACTTCTGGTTACACTGTTTGTGCTACAGAGGTTGCAGATATGCAGGTTCCTGATGATGATGGTGATGGTGTTCCTAACGATGAGGATAGTTGCCCGGGCACACTTTCCAACACCGAAGTAGATTCAACGACCGGGTGTGTATCGCCAGGAATGTTCTCTGGGACGTTCCTTCTTGTCTATGTGATGGGTGGATTGAATCTGGTCCTTCTCCTTGCTGCAATTGTTGCTGCTTCGATGGCAAATGCTAACCCTGCGAGAAAGCGACGTGGTGATGAGGAGGACATGCTCGACGAAGATGATTGGATGGCCGACTTCATGGGAGGAGGCGAAGGCGGTTCTGCTGACGATGTCCGCGCAGATTTAGGCGCTCTTAATGAGAAGTCAGAGGATAAGGAAGAAAAGTCAGAGGATAAGCAGGTCGAAGATGAAGAGGATGATGATCTGTTCCAAGAAAAGGTTGCACGTCCGAAGAGGCGCACCAAGCGGAAGGCCAAGGATGATGACGATGACGATGACGATGATGATGGGGGCGGTTCTCGTCCTCGAGTCCGCCGTCGCTCTGTGCGCCGCCGCTCATCGTGAGGCTTGGTCACATGTTCGGGATGGACGACCCGGCCAAGGTGGTCGTCCAGATTCGTAGTTATATTGGGGAAGGACGCTACGAAATTGCTGAGGTTATGGCTCAGGAGTTATCGACTCATTTACTTCATTCAAAGCGAGATATTCACCTTGATGCAGTCCTTGTTACTGCACTCCGTGAATGGGTCCGAATCCTACATCTCAGAGGTCAATACTCGGAGGCCCACTCTGCAGCACGACGTTTAGCGAAGGCTCGCAGGGTTCGCCTGAAGCAGATTTCTTCGTCGGGGGATGCAGATGCTTGGTCTGATGAGAAACAACTCGAAGTTGAGGATCTAATTCTTCATGGGCGTATCGAGTCTGAGCGGGGCCGTTTACGAAGCTCGATTAGCCGATTCAACAAGGCAATCCGTATTGATGCGAATCATCTCGAAGCACGTCTTTCCAAACTTGGATCACGCTGGCGAATTCAAGGGTCTTTGAAGGGAGGAAAGCGGGACGCGTTGCAACTTCTCGATGCACTCGATCGAAGTCCAGGTGTGGAGCGTATTGGCGGAGTTATGGGTATGCGAAATGGTGACGGGGCATTGGTGAGCCTTGACCGAATCAAGAGTATCTTGAATGGTGTAGTTGATCCGTCATTGGGTTTGAACAAAAGAATCAATGAACGGGGGAAGTATTGTTTGGTGAAAATTGATTCTGAAGCCGCACAGATTGAAGCTGGTGAACGAGAAGCAGATGCTCGCCTTGCTGCAGCAATAGATTCCTTGCAGCCTTCGATGGACTACCATTCCTATTCGTCGTCCTAATCAAGACGCTGGGCCTTTGTACTGAAGCCATTTTCTGCAGGCTGGACACCACGTCCACCGATTACCATTCTCCACTGCCTCTTGTGCAACACCGTTGCATTCAGGACATCGTTCTATTTCTTGGATTGGAGTTCCAGAGTCTGAGGTGCCTTTCTCCTTGTTACGAATAATTAGGAAACCGGCTCCCGCCATCATGAGAAGTCCGAAGATAATTGCAATCAATAGCCCCCCTCCGCTATCGGAGGCTGTTTCTTCCCCCCGATTTTCATTTTCATTTTCGGTATTGATTTCATCGTTAAATGTGACTGGGCACCCTCCGTTCGCAGACACGCCTGGTTCACTTGGACAAAGGTCGTCTGTGTCCAAAACACCATCTTCATCACTATCGACATCGGACTCAGGTTGGCTTACATTCGAATCCGTATTGTTTACCTGAGGTTCAGAAACTTCTGGTGCAGCACATACGAGAGGATCGGTCGAATCGTAATCATATGGGATGTCAGTTGCACTCGATGGAACGCATCCATCGTCATCAGGGTCATGCCAAGCTAATCGATCGAATGGATATTTGTCACCTATTTCGATTAAGAGACCGGTTTCAGGGTCTACGGTGTAGGAATAATTGTCTCCTATACTGTCGCCATCAAGGTCGTGGCATTGGAGGGGATCGTTTGGGAATGCATCACCATTCGCTGGTACGCGGTAACCCAAGTCGTCGATTGAATAGGTGTAATTGTCACCACATCCATCCCCATCTCGGTCTGTGATTTGTGTTGGGTCGTTAGGAAATGCATCTCCGTTGTCAATTCTCATTCCGTTACTTGCAACTGTGAATGAGTGTTCATCACCTACTCCATCACCGTCAGTATCCAACCATTGGTATGGGTCATCTGGGAATGCATCAGCAAGTCCGAGAGGATGTGCTAACCAATTTGGAGTTGGATCAGACCTACCATCACCATCCGAGTCGATACATCCGTATCGATCCACGTAGGAAACACCTGGTTGCTCGGGACATGAATCAGGTTGGTTTCCTGCAGGATTGTCTCCGAACTCGTCCTCGTCCAAATCGGAATACTGGGTTGGGTCGTTTGGAAATGCGTCAACATCGTCTGGCACTCCATCTTGATCAACATCAGATACGAAGCGCACTATGCTTCCAGTATGATTCACTAGGACCACGTTTCTATCGTGATCGAGTTCGATACCTCTTGGGATTCCGATGGTGTTCATCGAAGTGATCAGATTGCTCGTAGTTAGATCAAAAATCTGGATACGCCCTGTAGACGAGGTGGTAGAATCCCCCGAACCGACAATGATGCGGGGGCCTTGAGAATCCAGTGCGAAGTCGAAAATTTCGTTTGCAGCATCTATTTCTGTGACGAGGACCTGTTGTGTGGAATCATACATCTTGATTTTTGCATCCCAACCACCAGTAACAAGCACTGGATATTCGTTGAACCACTGATTCGCTCCTGAGTAGTTCTCGTGACTATAGGCGACTCCATTGTCCGTCCACATCATCGGATCAGGGTCAATCGTAGACCAAGTCCTAACTTGTCCACTTTGGCTAACAGAACTCATAATTTCTTGATTTGGTCCAAAAGCGATGGTCCAATGGACCTCATCGTAATTCCATTGACGGAGGGATTGCCCCGATGAACTCGAAAGAACCGTAATCACTCCGTCTGCACTGGTGTTTGTTGCATTCTCTCCATAGGTCGCAACGATGAGTTCAGTAGATTGGTAACGGACTCTCCCCATTACTTCCAAGGTGCCTTGGCTGGAGAGATCGTTCTGTAGGATATTCTTACCTTGTTCATCACAGGCAACAATAATTCCGTCACTGAATCCAATCAGGACGGATTCATCATCGCCCCAATCAACACTCTTTGCGTATGGGATATCATCCAAGGGCATACCATGATCTGGATGGAAGCATTGTCGCTCTATGCCTCCAGTGGTAAGGTTTCGAACACTCATCGTTCCCGATGAATCAGCCATAGCTAGGAGATTGAATCGTGGATGCATTGACACTTCGCGCGTGAGGTGGTTGCCGAGCACGGCCACAAGTTCGGGCATCGAAGCAGGACCATTCCAAATTTCGATGCTTCCATCTCGGCCTGCAGATGCCATCATACCCCCGAGTGATACAGAGACGTCGAGTACATCGGCTGGTACTCCTGTTCCTGCAGAGACCGTGCTATGCCAACCCAAGTCGTTGAGAATGGTACCTATCTGATCAATAATCATCATCCGTCCAGGATCATGGAGTCCAACAACGAGTACATCGCCAATGGGACTCCATTCGAGAGCAGATACATCCTGTGGAATTGGTGAATACCAGTCGATTATACCATCATTGTGTCGGAAGTGTGTAACGACTCCTTCACTTGGTCGATTCCAACCGATGGTGTACCCCATTCCATTGGGTTCCCAGTCAATTGCCCATGCCGTAGCTTCTCCGCCACCAATTGCTCGGTCCCATAGGGGGGATAGATCGGGAATATTATGCGCCACGACCCGGTCTTGATTTACGATGCCCGAGGGGTTCCGTAACACGGTTGTGACCATGCTTCCATTAGGAGAGAAGGAACAGTCAATTGGTTGATCTGAGGTATAAATCGTGGTGGGTGTGCCTTGGCCTCCAGTCAGATAGGACGTTTCGACGCTCACAATTTCGCCAGAGATGTTGGGGTCATCGATTTCACCGCAGATGACAACTCGGCTCCGGTCCTCTGATAGATCCATTCCCCAGAGAAACCCGTCTTTCGCTCCAGTGAAACCTTTCGCCCAGGACATCTGATAGCCACTGGAGGTGTTCATAGGCCACGATCCTCCATTGTCTTCAATCTCAAAAACCACGAGATCATCGTCTGAATCCGCAATCATGACATGACTATTATCGAGCCAGATAACATCGACGAGTGGGTCTGGATGTGCGGCAGTCATGATAGTGCGTCCATCGGTGATATTCCAGACCATTAACCAGCGTTGGTCGATGTCAACCGCTGCGATGTGTTTCTCATTGGGTGAGAAATCCAATGCCCACAGGGCACCATTTGTCTGGGGGATCCAGAGGTCTGCTTGTAGCCCTCCGCCTTCAGGAGGGTGAACGTTTCTAGTCCATTGTAGAGGCTGAACATTGTGTTGTTTCGTATTATCTTCATCGAGAGGTATTACAGATGGTTCACCCATCATCATCAAGCTGGGTAGGATGAATAGCAGGAGTAAGAACCATGAGAGTCCGGTCCGGCACCTACAGCGAAGCATGGACTCCATCTAGGCTACACTGGCTTGACTGTTTGCTTCACAGGTGCCCGGTGTTATGCAGAGGCTTCAGAAACGGGATGCAGCAAGCAATCGACGACGATATGGTTATGATGGCTGCGAGCACGCTGCACGCATGCGCCATATAATCGACCGTGTTTTAGAGCTTCAAGAAGACACGCCTGAAGCGCAACAGACGCACTCCCCAGGAGAACAAGATCTCGTTAATCTTCTCAAGACCTTGCAGCCTAGAATCCGGGTCTTCGGATGTGGTGGATGCGGCAATAATACGGTATCTCGCCTCTCAGATGAAGGCCTCCTCGACGATGAATACGTGGTAGGATGGGCAATCAACACGGATGCACAGCATCTTCTCAAGGTCAATGCAGAACACAAGATGCTGATTGGTCGTACAGCTCGTGGAAGAGGTGCAGGTGGAGATCCAGAGATGGGTGAGAAGGCTGCTTTAGAGTCAGAACGTAATCTCACAGAATCCGTCAATGATTGTGATCTAGCCTTTGTGACTGCTGGTCTAGGTGGGGGCACAGGTACAGGAAGTGCTCATGTCATTGCACGTTTAGCGAAGGCGGCAGGCGCTCTTACCATTGGTGTAGTCACCTACCCATTCACTTCTGAAGGAACTCAGAGGCGACAGAATGCTGATTGGGGCCTGCAACGCTTGCGTGAAGTCTGTGATACTGTTGTTGTACTTCCTAATGACCGTCTACTCGAGGTTGATGGCGTTCGTGATCTCCCCATTGGAGCCGCCTTCCGCGTCGCGGATGAGTTACTAATGCGTTCTATAGCCGGTGTTACCGAATTAATCTCAAAGGAGGGTCTTGTGAATCTCGACTTCGAGGATCTCCGTTCAGTCATGGTCAATGGAGGAGGCACGGCAATGATTGGCTATGGCGAGGGACGTGGCCCCGATCGCGCCGAATATGCAACTCGTCAAGCACTAGAATCTCCTCTTCTGGACATCGATGTTTCTGATGCACGTGGAGCTTTAGTCAACGTTGTTGCTGGTAAGAATCTCACATTGGGAGAGGCGGAAATGTGTGCACAGATTATTCGCGAGAGCATCAATCCTCATGCACGTATCATTTGGGGTGCAACGGTGGACGAATCCATGGAAGAAGAACTCCGTGTCCTCATTGTTCTAACCGGTGTGCGAAGTGAACAAATTCATGGTGCATCCCTCCAGAACCGTTCTCAGGGAATTCGTTCAAGGTCCGCGACATTCATCACATGAATGCCTTTGCTCGCTCCGTTGTGCTTAAATGGGACACGGAAGTCGCATCGAAGGCTGAGGTTGTACCATGTCCGATGAAGGCGATGGCTCGAATGGTATCGAACAACGAGCGCAAGCCATGCAGGATGAAATCGAATCATGGTTCAGGCGCCGCCAGAGAGGTGACTGGGCGCGCATCATCAAGATGGCGCGCAAGCCATCAAAGACTGAATTCCGCCAGACGGTTATCGTCTGTGGCATTGGTATGTTTGTACTGGGAGCGATTGGATTCGGAGTCTTATGGCTAATGGACAATCTTCTCCCTTCTTTCTTCGACTGGTTGACCTCTCCTCCTACAGAGAGCGTCCAGTTTGAGCCATGATGAGGTGATTTGAGTTGTCCAATGCATTCGTCGTTTTCCTCCGCAATGAAGAGAAGGTGCTTATCCTAAAGCGCTCAGATGCCGTCAGCGAGTTCGCTCTCGCATGGGATGGCGTCTTTGGTATTGGTGATGCAGAAGACCTTGGTGTTGTCTTCAACAGGGTTACAGAAGCTACAGGTATTTCGAGTGAGTCAATGAAGCATATTCGAACCGGTGCTCCTCGCGGTCTCGCTTTTGGTAATCGTCTAACAGACGTCACTCCAATCCTTGTCGAAACCTCTGAAACGATGGTCAATCCAGCTGCTCTTTACTCCCAGGCAGCGTGGATTGATCCGGGTGATATGCGTAAGGACAACGAAAGCGACCGCTATACCATCCCATCGCTCGTTGAAATGTATGGAGACGTGGGAACGTTCCTCTACATTCTCAAGACATCCATCGGTCAGGAAGCAAACGCAGCCAACGAGATTCGTGCGCGCCTAAGTGGCACCGGTTCTCTAGCTGACACTGTGGATGAGATTCATGCAGTCCTCCAGTCGGACCACATGCGTGGTTACATCTTTGTCGAAGCATCTGCTCAACACCATGTTGAGAAAATCATCGGGCGTGCCGGTAATCGAACCACACCAATGAAGAATGTGAGAAAGGTCCTCGGTGGTGAGGCACCATTCCGCGATATCTTCCCTCATCTTGAGCCCAAAGCAGCAACAGCTGGCATCTCTGAGGGCGACGTTGTCGAAGTTCGCGTGGGCGCCTTCAAGGGACAACGTGCTCGTGTTACCAACATTTCAGACACTAAGGAGGAGATCACCGTTGAGTTGTTTGATGCAATGGTTCCTATCCCTCTCACTGTCCGTGGTGATCAGGTTCGCGTGACTCAGAGGGTCGAGTGAGCAATTCGGTTCGATTAAATAGAGGAAGCAAGTCGGCGCGATGCTAGGAGGTGATTAGAGGATGTCTGCACGCAACGAGACACCTCACGTCATCAACCAGACTCTTGGTGTTGCCAAGTGCAACGGGAGTTGGGAAGCGTCGACGGAGAATCTGACAATGGATCAGATCAAAGAGGTCGCTAACAAGCAACAGGACCGCCTCACCGGTGCTACACTCTTTGCGCGTTGTCGTGAAGTTATGGGCACCTGTGTCGCTATGCGCGTGAAGGTGGAAGGACTCGAGCCCAAAGAGGCATTGAAGCAGATGAAGGAGGGGGCGTTCGAAGCGCACTTTGCCTGAGTCTGTCACGCAGTACGGGAGAGGGGACAGCCCTCGTAGACCGTGGAGGTGACGACGAATGAGAGAAATGATTCAGCAAGCAATTCAACAGGCCCTCGATGAGGCGCCCGAGCGTAAGTTCGTAGAAACTATTGAGATTGCGTTCACCATCAAGGATGTTGATCTCAAGAATCCAAGTAACAGAATTCAGGAAGAGATTCGCCTACCTAATGGCCGTGGCAAGGATATCTCGATTGCAATGTTTGCCTCTGGAGAGATGGCTACAAAGGCTAAGGATGCGGGAGTTCACGTTATTGATCCGACTACGATCGAGGATCTTGGCAGCAACCGCCAACGTGCCCGCAAGATTGCCAAGCAACACGACTTCTTCCTTTCAGAGGTCCCGCATATGGGTAACGTCGGTCGTTACCTTGGACAGGTTCTCGGCCCTCGTGGAAAGATGCCTCGGCCCGTTCCACCAGTCATGGACATTGCCGCTCTTTCCTCCGGACTTCGGACTACGACAGCGATTCGTTCCCGTGACAAGATTACGTTCCATGGTGCAGTCGGTTCTCGTTCTCAGTCCGTTGAAGAGTTGACTGATAACACAATGGCGGTTTGGACACGCGTTGTAGGGAAACTGGAACGTGGAACCAACAATCTTCGTTCTTGCTACATCAAGACCTCCATGGGTCCATCGATTAAGGTGGAGGTGGTCAATTGATTCCAAAGGCAGCACAATGGAAGAAAGATCGTGTCGCAGTTCTTCAGGACGTTTTGGCTAAGCCAGGTATTGTCGGCATCGTCGATATTGCTGGCGTACCTGCTACTAACATGCTCGATATGCGTGCGAATCTTCGTGATGGAATGACTGCTACCATGGCCAAGAAGACTCTGATTCGTCGTGCTTGGAGTGAAGCAGGTCTTCAGGAGAATGATTTAGAGACACTTCTCGATGGTGTCGTCCAGCCCATGCTTGTCCACACCAATCAATACAATGCGTTCCAACTTTCTGATGAACTTAACAAGACCCGGCAAGGTCGTGCTGCAAAGGATGGAGAGCTTGCTCCGGAGGACATAGTTGTTGAACAGGGTGAGACCGAGTTTGCTCCAGGACCTATTGTTGGTGAGTTAGGTGCTGTAGGAATTCCAGCAAAGATCGACAAGGGCAAGGTCGTAATTCAGAAGACTACCACAGTCGTTGAAGCAGGCCAGGCAATCGAAGGGGATCTAGGTATGATGCTCTCCAAACTAGGTATCAACCCGATTGAGATCGGGCTCATTCTTTCGGGCGTTCTTGAAGAAGGGACGGTCATGTCGGCCCACTCACTGAATATCGATTACGATGCATTCCGCACAGATGTCATTACGGCGACATCTGGTGCATTCAATCTTGCTTGTAACATCTCATGGTATGCTTCTGAGACCATGCCTACCTTGCTTGCCAAGGCGAGCGGTGAAGCATTCAATGTCGCTATCGAAGCGGGTGTTTCCAATGAAAAGACCCTCCCGATCTTCATGTCTCGCGCACACTCGCGCGCATTGGCCCTTGCGGGTCACCTTGATTCCTCTGCCCTGGACGACGAACTCGCTGGGATGCTCGGTGCTGCAGCTCAAACGGCTGCAGTTACAACTGAGTCTACTGGTGAGGAGGCTGCTCCGGCAGCTGAAGAGGCTGAGGCAGAGGAAGAAGAAGAAGATGAAGGCGGCTTTGGCGGCCTCGGAGATCTCTTCGGTTGAACAAAAAAAGAAGGTGAAAAAAAATGGAATACGTATACGCTGCTATGTTGCTACATTCGGCTGAGAAAGAAATTGACGACAAGACAGTCACAGCTGTTCTAACAGCTGCTGGTGTGGATGCAGATAAAGCAAGAGTGAAGGCTCTTGTGCAATCCTTGTCTAGTGTTGACATCGGTGATGCAATGGCTACTGCTGTTGCTGCTCCGGTGGCTGCTGCTGCGCCCGCTGGCGGTGGTGGTGCTGATGCACCTGCTGCTGCTGAAGAAGCGCCTGCTGCAGAGGAAGAAGCGGAAGATGATGGCGGCGGTTTCGGCGGCCTCGGCGACCTCTTCGGCTAATCTCGCTGTAGACATCCTAGATCCCCGTCTAAGACGGGTTGGTTCGAGAATAACCCGGCCGTTCGGCTATCCGGACGGACGCCGCAGAGCAGATCACCCCCTCTGCGTTCGGGCATGATTCCCGAAGTGTGATGTGGCAACACCTCTTCTCCAATCTGTGGAACACGCCACTGTGCATGAGATTCCGGTTTGTGTCGGCCCCGTCGATACCGTTCGAGCCTTCCGCTTAGCTGCTGAAGCTGCGGGTTGGCGTGTAGTTCGGCACGAAGGTAAACGACCAGTACACCGAATGGCGATTATCATCCCACTTCAGCAATCAGCTCGCACTTTTGGTATTCTAATTGATGACGGTCCTCTGGAAGGTGCTGCTATGCAGGCTTGGTCTCATACACCTGGTTCAGCAGGAGAAATCACTACGACTGAATGGGTTTTGCCCGATGTTATAGATCACGAGATGTGGCCGTCTTTCATTCGCGCATGGGCGCGTGAACTACCTAGGATGCCGAATCGATGGACATTCGGTGAACGCAGTCGTATTGGGTATTTTTTACCGGAGTATGGTCGTTCACGTCGCCGGTTAAAGGCGTGGGGATTGGATCCTAAGGTGAAACGGGTGGATGAAATCGAGGTTGATTGGCCCCCTCTGTCTCTTGATGAGTCAGAGTAACTTCGGCGGGACATTGAAGAACAGGAATCCATCGTTGTGATTCGTGGACATGCAGGAATTCTTCCAGGATCGTCGCAATCAGGCGATGTTCGGTGGTTCAGTTCTGTTCATGCTAATCTTCCCCATCTACTTCGCTCTCGTCCCGAGTCTTGTTGGTCTCGATGATGCGGGTGTTAGTGATGCATCCGGTACTTGGTCGATCTCATTCACGGAAGAGTCCTTCACTCAAACAGAGAATACTGGTGAACTTAGTGATGGCGAGGCTTTCGATTCGTTATTCCTTCTCACTGAGGAAATGATTGGTGAGAGCCGAAATGTAGCGTCAGTAACTATTGAAGTCAGTTGCAACGATAATGACGATGTCGGATTCAATGATGGTGGTTCTGGGGAATCGGATTTGGTAGGTGTATCTGGCGAACTTCAGGATCAATCAGGCTCTGGAGATTGTGGGGGTGGAAACGCCTTCTCCATGACTTGGGTAATTGTCGAAGGCTACGATGGAGTAACCTACGAGGATGAAGCAAAGATGTCTGAAATTTCTGCACGTTGGTCCGATAATTCGAGTGCTCGTGGGGAATGGCTTGTTGGTATCACTGCTGATGTTGTCGAAGCCCCTTTCCCAGCAAGTATAGCGAATGGAGATGACGGTCAGGATTATGACGTCACATGGACAGCGGTTGTCTTCGAAGTAGCAATGGAACCCGTTCTGAACATTGATGATCCAACCACTGAGTGATTACGTCTTCGCGTGAATTTTCACTACGTCATTGTCTGATAGTTCGTGATCAGCTCCAATGACTCGACCGGTACGCGCATCAGTGGCGCGGATGAAACCATCACCGAGATCGGTGTGGACTGCGTAGGCAAGGTGCTTTGCTGTTGCACCCCGTTTTACGAGTAGAGCATCAGGAAGTATGCGCCCTTCACCATCAAGCCACTTCGATTCGTCTTGTACAGGATACGCTACGATACGATCTAGCCGATTGAAGACAACGGCAGATAGTAAGGCAACAACTCCAGTTCCTCCGAGAACCTCAATCCGCTTCTGTAGAGCGTCGATCCCCTTACGCTGAGCATCATTGATTTCAGCGTCTTCACGGATTGAGAAACAGTTGTCTCCTGGTCTGTAATCTATCGCACCAGCCTTTGATGCTCGGCGAAGTGCTAGTTCCGTTTCTGCCGAGGTAGCTTGAATGAGACCTCCCATAATCTCGACAGTTTCCTTGAGTGCTAACCAGGTTTTGGGTTCGGCGAGGTCCGCCTTGTTGGCAGCGATATGGACCGGAAATAGGGCCTCTCGAAATTTCGAAGCAAGATTGCGCACAGTATCTTCTGGCCAAGACCACGGGACTGGGAGATTAGGATGATCCGAAGTGAAGGTGTTTAGAGTATGGACCACAATGGACTCGGTAGCTCCTAGCCCGCTCAACTGATCATGTACATATCGGATTAGCGCGTTTTGCCCTTCAGCTTGAGCTCTCCTCGCTCCTCTCGACCAAGATGTAGTCAGAATGTTGGCAATCCATGCATCTAGTTCACCGATGAGGAATTCATGTTCCTCAAGTGGATCACAGGCTCCTTCTCCGGAGGGATTTCCTTCGAGGTCAGTAGTGCCTGAAGCATCCACTACCTGGATTAGTGCGTCACAATTAGCGAGATCCGATAGGAATTGATTGCCTCTCCCACGTCCACTATGTGCTCCTGGAACAAGGCCTGCTACATCGACAAGAGTTACGGGAACAATGCGGCGATGTCCAATGCATGAACCTGAACGAGGCGTGCAGACACTTCCTTCTCGTGATACATCTGATTCGAGGGGGCGACCAGCATCCTCGGCTTTGTTGACAAGCTCCTTGCAGGCACAATCATCTCTCAGTGGTAGCCATGCAACACCGACATTTGCTTCAATCGTAGTGAAGGGATAGTTTGCAATTTCAACCGAAGTCTCGGTTAATGCTGCGAACGTGGTCGACTTCCCGACATTTGGTTTACCGACCAAACCGATCTTCATGGGTTCCGTTCACTCCTCTTCGGAGAGGTGTGTTGGGCCTACGTGATCACCATCATCGTCACTATCCTCTGGAGAGATCATTGTGTCGAGTGTTACACCAGCGGTCAGAAGGTCACGTACGGTAGTGGGGCCAGCTAGGACATAGTTCTGGGGTCCGAGGATATCGAATTCAGCTTCGAATGTGCCTGCGGGTGCTCCCGTACTACCACTTCGGATTACATTCTGAGTGATGAACAAAACACCGATAACAGCGCCATAGAATAGGACCGAGGCGATTGGCATTAGCTCACTTGCCGTGCTGCTAACAGCTCCTTCAATCTCAGAATCAGCGATAATCATCGCTTCGGCAAAGGAAATGTTTGCGAAGTCGGCTGCCAAGGAGAATACAAAAGCGCCAATTGCACCTACAGCTAGGAAGTAAGTCGCTCGTCGCCCTTCTGATTGGCTATCGAGTTCACGGCCCGTAATGTCAGGTAAGATGGCAAGGACACCACCTAGAACGAGCGGGATGTAAGCACCCCACTGCGAGCCTAGACGGACACTGGAGATCGCAGTTGCAAGCTCACCAGAACCTGAAATCGAGTCCAACGTTGTGAATAGCGAAGCAACAGCAAAGATAGGCGTCATGAGTGCCCCGAATGCAATCATTGTCAGAGCAGTGTCTTCAAACAGGGCACCACTGCGGCGGATTGCGGCGAGTACGTTCCCTGCAAACATGAAAGCTACTGGAACTGCCAGCGCCATTAAGACAGATAGGACAAGAGTCCCCGTGCAGGATGTTTCTGTCCCACATGCGGCGAGGCTTAGCCCCTCTGTTACACCGTGCTCCAGTGGACCAAGGGCAATCTCAGCGAATCCAAGCATTGCTGGATCATAACCGCTTGGTGATACTGTAAGGATAGTACCAATCAGAGTCAAGCCGATTAAAGAACGACTTGGTAGAGGTTGTCCAGTACTTGCAGGAACTGCGTAGTACACTAGTCCGAAGGCTGCACCACCGAAGTAAATGCCATTTTGGAGGAAAAGCATCATCCAAAGAGTGGTTGATGCATTACCTGGTCCGCTCACAATGAATCCAATCTGTGCAGCAAAGTAACCAATCATGCCGAAAAGGAAGAACCATTGTGGAATTTCAATGCGCCCTTCTTGCTCTCTAACGGTGAGTAGGACATTCGCGATGATGGCTAGTGCGGCGAATGCAACGAGTGTATTTCCGCCGAAAGCAATGAGGTTCCCGATATCGTTACCGAACTGTGTGCCGATGATTGCGGTGAATACACCTAGAGAGGTTACGAGTGCCATTAGCCCAGCATTGCCTTCGGATGCGAGAGAATGATTTGCCATCCGTGGGATAATGTGGAGTGCTGCACCGATGAGGATCATGTGTATGCCACCTGCAAAAGTAGCGAATACAGATGGAACGAAAGCAGAGTCTCCACTAATATTCCAACTCCATGACTGGAGGCTGTAGAGGTCATTAGGAGAATGGCCAAGCCAGAGATCGACGAATGTAATGCTAGCTCCGACAAAGAGCCAGATGAGTCCATGATGAATCCAACTTGAGGAGGCACTTCCTGATCGTCCTTCGAGTAAGGTCGCACCCGGGCCGAGTGCCTTCCCAAGCATGAAACCGGTCATACCTGCCAGTGCATCGCCAACGAATCCCATGCCGTTGCGTAGGAGCCATGCGAAGAGGATTAGTAATCCCCAGAAGATTAGCATCATCTGAATGATTGTATCCATTATATCACCTCAGTCCTGTACCGCCTTGAACAAAATGTTCGCCAAGAGAGAGAAGAAACCTAGCATGATTCCAAGGATGAAAAACCAGATGCCACTGTCCATCACACCTGTCACAAGGGGAACAATATCACTGATTACTGGGAGACCGTGTCCAGGGAATAGTACTTCGTAGAGAACCAGAAAAAGAAGTAGAGCCATCGCTCCGAAACCGACTACTGTTCTTCCTAGTTCAGGCTCCTCATCAGAGCGCATGTAATCAAGCAGGCCATATCCGCCGTCGTCTTCCATTGAATAAGTCCCCAGGGAATCACCCACAGTTGGGCATTGTTGGCCACCATTCTGCCGCCCTTAAGCGTTGGGCGATATCTATGTTTGAAATAGGACGAAGATTGCTGTTTACGGTGCACGAAGGATGTCGGTAACAGGAGCTCTCCGGTCTCGTCCGATACCCATTGGAGTGGGAAGGGATTGGTCAAGTTTTATTTCAGTACGCCAATGAGCACGACATTCGCAATCAATCCCTTCGAATTCACGTAAATCGGCAGAGACACTGTACCGTTCAATAGCTGCTGCTGCTTCCCTATCACAAGATCCACAGTTGTGTGACCCTCGAATCATTCCGGCAGCAGTAGGATGGACAATGACACGTGTACCCATGCCCGCCTTTTCTGCTGAAACTGGTTGAACGTCTTCATGCACATCCTCGATGAGTTGAATGAGACTCCAGAGCCAAGGGGGCCGATACTGTCGTGCACGATGAATACGATCCACGATCGTCTTCTTCTGGATGTTCATCGGATTGATTGAGATTTCATCGGATAAAGGGGCAACAGCCCGAATCCATTTTCCGGTCTGAGCAATCGCATCCCCTTCGCTCATAAATGGTGGTTTGAACAGGAGATATGTCTTCACCCTTAGTCCGTATTTGCGCAAGTTATCCACAGCACGGTGCCATTGTTTGGTGTTGAATCCTTTGTTGCAGTGGAATCGGAGGACATTATCATCGTAGGCCTCCAAACCTATTGCGATAGTACATCCTGGATGTCTTTCGGCCACCCATCGAATTTTTTCCTCTTTGCAGAGATGTGCTTGAGCTTCAATAATCAGGTGCAATCCCCTTTCGTAGGTTTCTCGAAGAACGGCTTCCTGCCAATCAGCTGGATTTTCTCGATCTTCAAAGAATGTGCCAGAAGTGTAAACCTTGACCATTTTACAATCTTCAAAGTCATTTGTGCGTCGTTTTGCTTCTTCCCATTGGGCATGCAAATCCTCACTTGTCACATCATCTCGTACATCATTGAAATATCCACAGAAAGTGCAACCACTTTTCCACCACCATTCACAACCTCTAGTTCGGAGAATGACGGTAGCGGCTGTGCATGGAGTTCCATCAGGAAGTCGTTCAGGAGTGGTATAGACAGTAGCCGGCCTAGAAGCATCCCAAGATTCACGGATTCGGATTGATTCCGGTGTATTCTCCGGTGCTTTCACTAGATGATGAATCTTAACCGCTCGGTCACCCGTACCAAGAAGCCCCCCAGTCATCGTTTCTCGGAAGGCGTTTGAGTGATAGGTATTTGCATAGATGAGCCGGCACCATGCGGTTGCATGTTGATATGCTAATGGCTCTCTGCGAGTAGTATGGCCGATGTTGTTTCGTCAACAGAATCGATAGAAGGAGTAGATGTTTCTGCGATTCTCAATGAAATGTCTCCTAAAGAGAAAAAGGCGCTCAAGGGGTGGTATCTCTATGATTTCGCGAATCAGGCGTTTGCCCTTACCGTAGTGACTGTAGTTGCACCAATGCTGACTGCGAGTTTATTCAATACTGCAACGGGTGGGGGAACTGAGTTCTTTGGTGCAAACATCACAGGCGCTTCCTACTATTCCCTCGTTCTCACGGCTTCCAGTTTGTTCATTGCAATTTGTAGTCCAATCCTAGGCGTAATCGCAGATCGCGTACCTATCAAGAAGAAGATTCTGTGGGTTTACACAATCGTGGGAGTGGTCTTCACTGCTCTCATGGGGTTAGCTCCTTTCATGGGCGATACAGCCTATATTTGGTTAGCGATATTCATCGTGATTGGAAATATCGGTTTTGCGGGAGGGAATGTGATTTACTACGCTTTCATGCCATATCTTGCTCCACGTGAAGCGATGGATCGAGTTTCATCGATTGGGTATGTATACGGATTCGGTGGGGGTTGCCTCATCCTAATTGTCCATCTTCTTGTTTTGATTGGACCACTTCCAGAATCGGTATCACTCAACATGAAGATGTCCTTTGTATTCGTTACATCTGCACTTTGGTGGTTTGGTTGGGGAATGCCGCTATTCCGTAACACTCCGGAGCCTGAAATCCCAAATCCAACCGAGTTCGATAGTGTTGGTGACGCAATCAAGGTAGCAGTAAACCAGGTCATGACGACCTTCCGTGAGATTCGAAAGTTCCCGGTCCTTTCGATATTTTTGGTTTCGTATCTGTTGTTCTATGATGGTGTGAATACTATCGCTGCAATGGCAAGTGCATACGGTGATTCGGTTCTACGCTTACCTCCTTCGGCGGTGATGTTCCTCCTTCTAACCGTGAATCTTGTTGCAATTCCAATGTCATATATTGGAGGTCGAGCCGCAGAGAGATTCGGTACTAAGAAAGTCCTTACTTCTGCTCTAATGGTCTATTGTGTCGCTGCAGTTCTTGCAACTGGCTTCGCCCCTCTCCCGATGGAAGATAATCACGAAGTCCACGATTTCCAGTTCAATTTCGATGATAATAACGACATCTACGAGATTGTTGTGTTATACGATAAGGAGGCCTGCTGCACTGCAAACTCTTGGTTTTCACTAAACGGTGAAGGAGATGCATCATTCCGAGATACTTACTTCACATACCTTACTGATACAACAATTGACGGTGCTGAATCAAACACAGATCATACTCGAACGTCATTGACAAAAGAGGATGCATCTCAGATGACTATGCTAATGGTGAACAACACAGATCACAGATTCTCCTTCTCATTCATTGGTGGTCCAGAGGATGGAAAACAGTCAGTTGGAGATAATCATCCGGCCAATCTAGGGGATGGACCCTTGGATGGTTGGGCGATGTTCATGCGGGACAATCTATGGGGTCCACTGGGCATGACGGTCACATTACAGTTCGTCTTCCTAGGGATGATGGTAGGCATGGTTATGGGTACCGCGGGTGCTCAGGCTCGAAGTTTGTTCTCTCTACTAATTCCAAGGACAAGGACGACGGAATTCTTTGGATTCTTTGGTTTCATCGGAAAGGCGGCTGCCGTTGTCGGCCCCCTAGTATATGCGATGACCGTGGCAGTATCCGATGACCGAGTTGCGATCCTGACAATTGTAGCAGTCATCCTTGCTGGAACTGCACTTTTCACACGTGTAGATATCCAAAAAGGCATTGCTGAAGCTGAAGCTGAAGACGCAAGAAATAAGGGCAGGTCCATAGAGGAAGAGTGATTTTTTGGGGACTTTCGATGTCGCTCAGCATTTGCTGACGACTATCTTCTTCCTTCTCGCAGGTATTGTGTGGGGTGTAGCGCTCATTCCTCCTGTTTATGCAATGACATGCCTCTGGATGGAGAGTGCGGATTGGGATCCTATCGTTCGATCAATTGCTCTAGGTCTCGGAGCAGGATTGAGTTACATTTCATGGATTGGCCTTCTACTCTTTGAGGTAGGTTTCATTGGTGCTATTCTAAGACCTCGGCTTCCTGAGGGGAGGGTACCTTTGAGATCCTTCACAACAGTGCGATGGGGGATGCTTGGTGCTCTGCACAGAATGGCAATCAATCAACTAGGTCTGGTAGTTCCATCCTACATTGGTTCGTTCTATTATCGATTGATGGGTTGCAAGGTAGGTAAGGGTGCGCAACTTAATTCGACCTCCATCAATGACTGTTTCATGGTCCACATAGGAGATAGAACGGTGATTGGTGGAGGGGCTGCAATCAATGGACATATCGTCGAAAAGGGTGAACTTGTTCTATCCCCAGTTCGGATTGGAAAGGACTGTCTTATTGGTTCAGGTTCTTTCATCAATCCTGGATGTACGATTGGAGACGGATCCGTTCTCGCCTCTCGAGCAGTTCTTCCTAAGTGGACAGAGATTCCACCCGGTGAGGTGTGGGGAGGAATCCCTGCCCGCCGTATCTAGTGAAGGAATGCCACTGAAGAGTAGTGAATGCTTACTCTTCTTTGGAAACAGTGGCTAATGATACTAGAATTGTTACCAGCCCACTTGTAATTAGGGCCGACAGGAATACATTCAGATTTGCTAATCCGTATTCATTTACAGGCCTGTAGATGTACTCAACACCCTTCATGAGGTCCTGAGTAAATGTTCCGTAGAGAATAACGCCAAGAAATCCGGAAATGGCACCTGCGAGTGCGCCCTGAGATGTGATACGATTCCAGAGAGTTAGAAGAACTGGTGCTACGGTAGCGGCAGCCAATAAATCGGCGAATAGGAAGATACCAAACACACTGGCTGTATCGAAGGTAAATCCGAATACAGTTGGACCAGTTGCTAAGTATACGGCAATCGGCATCAAACAGATGGTAACGATACGAGCTTGGGAGAGATTCATTCGACCATCTGAAAGGTCACGTGTTACAGATGCAGTAATCGCATTCAACAAAGTGTCTGCACTGGAGCATACTAATGCTACTGCAAGGACCAAGAAGAGTATGAGAATAAGGATCCCAGCATCAGCAATTAAGATGAAGAAAGCGGAAGATGGGTCGTACACATCACCGAACATTGGAGCCCCTCTTCCGGCAACAACTGTTCCGAGGATTCCCATGATGAGGACTAGAGGAAACACCATCGATGAGGCAATCAATGCGCCCCGTTGTAGTGCTTCAGGCGACTCAGAAGCGTGGGTGCGCTGCCAGTTTCCTTGGGAGAACATTTCAGCGGCAGTGATTGCTATGACCAATGCTAACCCGGATGCGAATGAATCCATGTAACTCATGCTACCTACACTCCATTCATCCTCCGGGTTGAATGCCTTGGCCTGATTTATCCATTCTCCTAGTCCATCGCTAAACATCTGCGCCATTAGTAGGAGGCCCAAACTTGTCAATAGAGTAATCACAGTCAATGCTTGGATTCTATCGGTCGCTAGTGAAGCCGGTAAACCCCCGAGAGCGGTATAGCCCGCCGTTGCGGCCGCGATAAGAATCATCGGGATTAGAGGGTCTAGTCCACCAAGAATCGAGCTTGCCTTCCCAATGGCTGTAAATTCAGCAAAAAGGAAGGTGAACATGTAGAGGATAGATATGATTCCGACATAGATTTGCATAGTTCGCCCTAGTCGAGCACGTACGTAATCTGCCAGTGTAACACCGTCAGGAAGTGATGCACGTATCATTGGTCCGACATATGCCAGAAGGAGGAATGGTGTGGACGCGGAAACAGCGTAACCAACGACATCCCAGAACCCGCCATAGTAGCCGACCTCGGATGGACCGAATAGAATCCATACCCCCATGCCTGAGGCGAATAGGCTCAGTGCAATACGCATCGAAGATTGTGAACCTCGTGCTGCAAGAAATTCATCGACTTCGATATCCTTTCCATCTGCGGCTTTGTATCCGATATAGCCAAAGAGGCCAATCGTTGCAATCAATAATCCATATGCAAGTGTTGGTTCCATTTCCTCCCTCCGCTGGAATTACCCAGATCAGGTTGTGGGTCGTTACCGAAGCAACCTCTCAGCAAATAGCTCCCCAGTAACCTAAATCCGTTTCCGGAACTCTTTGAACATTCCTAACTGGATGTGAGATCAGTATCGGATTAAATGTGAGAATAGTATTCTCTAGCACTATCCTCTAACTGCTCTATGGATGCTAACTCATCGATGGTTAGGGTAACACCATCACGCCGTATAGCCTCGCCGTCCACGAAGACATCAAGGACACGCCCTCCACTGTAGATTAGATTAGCGAGGAGCCGTCGATCATCGCGTCCTGTAGGTCGAAGACGAACATCGTTCAAATCCCATGTAATCCAATCTTTGCTTCCCTTGGTTGCGAGCTGCCATGTCTCGACGGGGTCAAGGATTCGGGCATCCCAGTGGTCATGGCGTTGAATTAGGCTAGCGGCTTTAGCCTCAGCGCGCATGTCTAATGAGTTGTTGCTAGCAGCTCCATCGGTCCCAAGTCGAACATCGACGTTGGCTTCCTTCATTGCAGGATAAGACATCGTGCCACCGCAGGCTAACTTCTGATTGCTGATAGGGCAATGTACAGCATGACATTTCTTCTCAGCAAGAATCCTCATCTCTTTCTTAGTAACCCAGCCACAGTGTGCACAAACGGTTCCTTCTTCGAGGAACCCTATAGAGTCCAGATATTCAATTGGATACATACCATGTTCTGCATGGCAATTTGCTACTTCCTGCCTTGTTTCGCTAGTGTGAATGTGGACCGGTGCTGAGTACCGCCGTCCAAGTTCAGACGCTCGGAGCAGCGTCTCCTCAGAACAGGTGTAAACAGCGTGAGCAGCTATTCCGTAACGCACCCTTCCATCTGCTAGAGGTTCTTCTGAGAGAAGCCCCTCGAGATTTTTGAGCGCCTCTCCACTGTCTGACATATCCTGTGCTGACGGAGGCCAATCAGTTGTTGGCCCACATACGATTCCACGAATCCCACTTTCCGCAATCACTGGAGCGATAGCATCAGGATGATGGTACATGTCACAAGCGAAAGTTGTCCCAGTTGCGATTAGTTCAGCAAGAGCTGCTCGCGTTCCAACTTCAATCAGTTCTTTGGTTACATGCCGCTCCGTTGGAAAAATCGATGCTTGCAGCCATTCCATTAACGGTAGCCCCTCGCCCATGCTGCGATTGAGAATCATCGGTAAGTGAGTGTGCCAGTTTTGGAATGAGCGTGTAATTACACGATTTGAACCATCGATGGTCTCGATGACATCTTCGTCTCCGTGGCTTTCAGACCATGATCCATCACTGAAGAGAAGGACATCACCACGATGCACTCGGCCAGCCTCTGTGATGAGGCGAGTTGAGGTGACCCGCCTCGGCTCCATGAGTCAAGGAAGAATCGACCGGACTTGAGTATGTGGTCTCAACCAAAGAGATCCCCGGCAATATTGAGGGCACTAGATCCTCCACTGTTGCTCGTTGGAACAAATGGTGCAAGCACATTAGCGAGGCCCTGTGCATTCCGTGTCTGTGTATACAATCGGCCTTGACCTGAGAAAATCATTACCAGACCTTCCCCACCAAGAATGGCGGATTTCATATTCCCTGCCTTTGTAACCCGGTATTCGAGCCCCTCCTCAAAGGCAACAACATGGCCGGTGTCGATCGTAATTTCTTGACCAGGTTGTACATCAATTTGCTTGATTGCTCCGTAGGAGTTGAAGTGCAAAGTCCCTGGAGTTTCTTCTGTGAAGCATCGGAGGAAGAATATAGATTCCCCGGAGAATAGTCCCTTAGCACCCTGAAACTTAGTTGACATTTCGACATTTGGTGTCGATGCGAGATAGGCGCCGGATTGCAAAAACATTGCCTTTCCAGGCTGTAAATCCCTCGTAACAATCGCTCCAGGGGTCCCAGGTGCAATCATGACCCAGCCACCCTGTGGACCGCCAGTAAAGTAGTTCTGAAAAATCGATTCACCACCGAAAATCTTCCGTTTTAGTGCTTTGAAAAAGCCCCCTGACTTCGTTTCCATTTCGACCCCTGCCATCGAAACCATCGCTCCTGACTCGGCGCGGATTGTTTCACCCGGATTTACAGACACTGTAAGTAGTGCAAATTCGGGATCGAACTCTATGTGATTCTGCATTTCTTTCACCTATCAGTCAATCAGTTACCACGGGACGGTAGGAATGGGATTAACTTGGAAGCAAGGCTTCCAACATTTCTTGTCTGGATCCACACACTGCCTTGGCCTGAGAAGTGCATTACGAGACCTTCTCCACCTAGGAATAGCGATTTCATCCCTCCGACTTTACCAATTTCATAAGTCACAGTGTCATCGAAAGCAACGACATGGCCTGTATCTACTGTGATGACCTGGCCGGGCTGAATGGGAATTTCCTTGATAGCACCGAAGGAGTTGAACCAAGTGCGTCCTGGCTGCCCATCTTCTGTGAAGGCACGAATAAAGAATACAGATTCACCAGAGAACATGCCTTTGAATCCCTGAAATTTAGTGTCAGTTTGCACGTTTGGTGTAGAAGCTAGGTAAGACCCACCCTGAATGAAGACCTGACGTCCAGGTTGAATATCGCGGTGTTTGATATCGCCTGGCGCTCCAGGTGCAAGGCTAATCCAACCGCCCTGTGGGCCAGCGGTGAAGGTGTTGAGGAAGAATGACTCGCCACCTAACGCCATCTTCTTGAGGCCCTTGAGAAATCCTCCACTGGACTTAGTTTGCATTTGCATACCTGCCATAGAAACCATTGCTCCAGGTTCGACATTTACAGCCTCATTTGGTGAGCAGGCGAGGGTCAAAAGTGTGTATGAGGGGTCAAACTCGAGGTGTTCTTGCATAAACCCGCTACATTTTCCTTGGTTATATCGATTGGGTCAGTGGGTTGCTCTTGAAATGGGACGGTTACCATGGCATTGTATGAACGGACGCGACCCATATCAGGTTCTGGGTATCGACCAATCATCTTCAGATGCCGAGATTAAGCGGGCATTCCGCCGCCTTGCGCGGCAACATCATCCCGATCGCAATCCGGGGGATCCAGCGGCAGAGGAGCGATTCAAATCAATCCAATCAGCGTACGATGCCATTGGGACCCCTCAGAAGCGCAGGGAGCATGACCAAGCCGAGCAATTTGCAAGATTCTCTGGTGGGGGGCCAGGCCCTAGTGGTCTGGATGATCTCCTCCGTCAGATGATGCGTGGTGGGGCGCAAGAGCGCCCTCGAGAGGCTCCGAAGAGAGGCATCGATATCGAATTAGGCATCGATGTATCATCATCGTTAGCTGAATCTGGAGGTAAGGTTCCCTTCGAACTTAGTCGCTTGCGTCGCTGCAACAGATGCGATGGAAACACATTCCGTACCGGTTCTAGTTGCGCCGTATGTAACGGCCGTGGGGTTCACCGTCGGGAAAGTACAGTCACAGTTACAATTCCATCAAACGTTGCTCATGGCCATCGTTTGAGGTTACGCGGCTTGGGCAATGAGCATCCTATTGGTACACCTGGTGATCTGATCCTAATGGTAAGAGTTGACCCGGGAGAAGGTCGAAGATGGGAATCGGAACGCTTGGTTCAGACATTGTATGTTCCTTACACTACGATGTTACTTGGGGGCAATGTGGAATTCAGTACACCATCCGGACGTACGATTCGCATGCAAATCGATGCGGGGAGTCAACCTGGGGACCGGAGAAGGATACCAAATGAAGGATGGAAAAAAGGTCCTCTTGATCTTGAATTGGCGATTGAGGACGTGGGTGAACTAACATCTGAGATGATTGAAACTCTTGAGAAACTCCGTACTTTGGGATTATGATAGCATACCGTTACGTCTATCGTTTAACATCGTTGACTATTAACGAATATTCATCTATGGGGTAATCATGATTTAATCATGACAGGATTCTCGGTATTCGCCAAATCCTTGTTTGAGAATCGTAAGAGAACTCACCTGATTATTGGACTCATGACCTTACTCGTTCTTCCTGGATTACCTGTAAGCCTCACTCCTGCCGACATCGAATCTTACGACCTAGAATCGCCTGAATTAGATGCAACTCGAGTTATTCAAGACGAATTCACTGGCAATGGTGTAATTTTGGGTTACATTTTCACTGTCACTGATTCTACCCTAATTCCGGATGTCACAGGACCACTTGATCCTATGACAATGGCTACCTATTCTGGTGTTGGTGAAGGGATTAAGTCACCAGATGGAGGCATTCTGAATCTCACTGTATTGCAGGAACTCGATCGGAAGGCAAACATCGTCAAAGAGCACGAAACAGCGGACCATTTTGGCCCATTAGTGTCAGACATAACAGGTACACCAGTAGATGGTGTCCTGTCTCTCCCAGACAACTTCCGGTCATTCATGAGTAATGATACCCTATTGACTCAACCTAGCAAAGAGGCTGATGGGTTTTTCATCGTAGATGTTCCACCCAAGACAAATTGGACGGACTGTGGAGAACTTGAATGTCTAACCTACGATGATTCTAATGTTACACAGGCTCATATCGACTTGGCAGCTCACCGAATGGCGAATAATAGCAACGGTGCTTTCCTCCGGTGGCTCTCCAATGATCGAGCATTCGTTCCTGATTCAAATTCACCAGTAATTGGTCCTGTAAATGGGACGTTGGATGGAGAAGAATGGGTTGGTGCCGAATGGATTCCAGGACGATGGTCTGCAGGATCGGCTTGGCTGTTGATTCAGTATGACCGTGAGAAAATGCTTGCTAATGGCTGGACTTTTTCATGGTCCGATGCAGAACAGGATTGGGGATATGCGGTTTCTGGCCTTGGCTTTGAAGCGGATCCACCGCCACTTTCTACCGACGCTTGCCTTGATCGAATCAATGATGGAGCAGATCCATGTTCAACAGAGTGGTTATACCTAGATCTCGAAGGCTTGATTCGAACTGAAGACCGTTTTACATCCACCTTGTTAATCGGCGAATCACCGAATGTTGAAGTTAATCGAGAACTTCTCTCGAGTGCTTGGCTTATCGTGCTGATGGGTGTAGCAATCATGGTACTTCTTTGGTTCAGCCTTCGTCGCTGGTCAGATGTTGGCATTGTTGGAATCGGATTAGTGCTAAGCCTTGTTTGGATGCAAGGCTCCATCGGTCTCCTCATTTTGTTCGGCGATAGAACTGGGTTGGAAGTGATTGAACGGTCTCAATTTTCAAATCTGCTTCCAATTCTCATTCTAGCTCTCGGTATTGACGACAGCCTTCATGCACTACATAGATACAAGGAGGAGCGACGAAGAGGTGAGACCTCTGAGACAGCAGCGATGATTTCCCTCAATAGGGTTGGTCGCGCTATCATGCTGACCTCTTTGACGACAATTGCGGCATTCATGGCAAACATGTTTTCTGGGATTCCAGCTTTACGTTCCTTCGGTCTTGAAGCCGCAATTGGAGTCATGGCCGCCTTCATATTGACTGGTTTATGGGTCCCATTGCTTCGCCTAGATGTAGATCGATGGCTTCGGAATCGGGGACGTCTCCTACCTGAACCTACAGACCTCATTCGTCTTGTTCCCCAGTCGTGGTTAGCCTTTACTGCTCGTATTTCTGGTGCTTGGGCACCAGCTGTGTTTCTTCTAACTGTTCTTGTCACAGCTGCAGCAGCTCCAGCGATGATGAATCTTGAAGGTGATTTTCAAGTAGAGGATTTTCTTGATGATGAATCAGATTTCGCTACGGGTGTTTTCCTCGTAAACGAGCGGTTTGCTGAGGAAGGAGAACCTGCAGAAATCCTTGTTGAGGGCGACCTCACTCACCCCGATGTTCTCTACGCTGTCAAGGAACTAAGGTACAATATGAACAAATTAAGTCCAGATGATCCGGATCGGTTTGCACGCGAACCATCTGGAGCCGTAGAACTTCTTGCAATTGATGAATTACTGGAATATGCTCAGTTTGCATTGTGGTACAATTCAACTCCCTTCGAGGCTACGGGATGGGATACTTCGCTTCCTGAGAATGGAGTAAATTGTCCTTACCGGGGGTCCACTCAATTGTTCGTTAATTTCGAAGATCGTGGTTGTATTGCTTACTTCTTTGGACACATGTACTTGCATGGAATTCCTGAGAGTGGAGGCTATCCAATGATTCCTGCAAGCATTGTATCAAACTTCATTCAGCCCAGCCAATCCTTGAATTCATCTCAACCGTGGTTAGATTTGGATGGTAACAATGCTACTTTTGATAGAATGGTGCTTCGTTTTGGGCTGCGTCAACCAGAACAATTCGACAAGGTTGAACTAGCGATTGCGGAACTACATCGTGATCTTGCACCTTTGCAAAATCTATCAGCAACGCCCTTGCGTGAGCGTACCGATCGAGATACTGCCAATGAGTCGTATCCAATTACTTGGACTATAGAGACGGGTTCTCCTATCACTCGCTACGTTCAGGCTTCGCGTATGCAAGAGGAACTCCAGGGTTCCCTCGGTCTAGGCGTTCTGTTCTGTTTGGTCACTCTCTGGTGGGGGTTCCGTAGTTCCGAAAACCGTGGAGGTTGGGTGCGTTCCCTAATCAGTGTACCAGATCGAAAGCTCCGTGTCCTCATCGGTCCAATAGGGATGCTTCTATTTGCAGGTGGATTAATTTCCCTCGGTGTATTCTTGGACTCCGTTCCGATTGAGGTAGCCATTGCACTGGCCATCTTTGCCCTGATTATCGAACCTATATGGGGGGGGCAGGCCCTATCACTTGCGCTTCTAACAACAGGCCCAATTCTGATAGTAGTTGTTTGGTTGTATGGTGCTATTGCTTGGTTTGGCTATGGGTTGAACATGGTTACTGTCGCCATTGCGACAATGTCTCTCGGTGTTGGAATTGATTATGTCATCCATGTTGTTGAACGATTTAGAGAGGAGCGTCTTAACGGGTTGGATACTCTGCCTGCGCTCTCGGCTGTAGGTGCAGCGAGTGGAATTGCTTTAGTGGGTTCCGCACTCAGTGATATCACAGGTTTCATTGTAATATCTCGATCGTCAATGGGCTTCTTTTCGACATTTGGACTGTTTAGCGCTCTAATGATTTCGTTATCTCTCATTGCTTCGTTGATACTCGCCCCGGCGGCTCTACGTATCGTGGCTTACTTAGATTTCATACGTTCAGACGAAGGGTTGGAATCGGAATAGTGGAGTGCATCAGACATGGCGGACCGATTGAAGGAACTCGAACGTGGAGACGAATCTATCACTTTACGTTACGCCGATGGAGATGAACTCAACCTTCCTTATCATGAATTACGTGCATGGTGTCCATGTGCTAAGTGTCGACCACGTTGGAAAGATCCACATCGAAGATTGGGGCTTGCTGAGGAAGTCAAACGTCTCCGGGTTGAGATGCCGAAGGCGGAGGCAGTTGGAAGATATGCAGTTCGATTCACATGGACTAGTGGGTGCTCCAGTGGATTGTGGTCTTTTGAGCACATAACAGACATCGCGCTTGACCGATTAGATGTTGATCAATGAAGGAAGCCTCAAATCACAGGATGCCTGCGCTCTAATTATCCACCCTGCGGGTCTGTCTACCTGTAGTGAGGAGGCGATTTGATGACTGAAGACGACCAAGACGAGTGGTTGGATTATGCTTCAGCTGGCTATGGCGGGGCCATCGATCCATGGGAGGATTTGGTCCCAGTAGATGATTCGGAAGAATCTGAGGATGTTCTCGACGACGAGGATGATTTCGAGGATGACACCCCAGCGCTTCGTGACATGGAAGCGCCACCGTGCCCTGCTCCTATGGGAATTCGTCATGTGATTCGCCTAGGTGCATGCGATCATTGTCTTGCTCGCATTGGAGGTCGCTTGAACGAGGGCGGACTTCCCGCTAGAGAACACGGGGCTCGCATTCGTGTGGACGCTATCGAGCGTGATTCGATGCTTTCCGAAATCAACACTGATTACTGTCCATTTTGTGAGGATCTCTTTGATGATATTCAGAATATTGTCGTGCGAATTTTGCGTGAGACGGAGGGCGTGGAGTTCAACACCCTTCAGATGGGTCACCACATTAGCAAGGAATTAGTGGAAGAGGAAGATTACCTTCGGAAGCGGTTTGGTGCGCGAGGTGCACCACCCCTCAAGGCATCTTTCGCAGCAGCTGTCGAACTTGCTCTAAAGGAGAAAATGACGGAGATCAATATGGTCAAGGAGGTCCCTGATGTGATGATTTTAGTGGATTCACTAACCCTTCGTGTGAAGGCAGAGGTGCGCCCTGTATTCTTGTATGGAAGGTACCGTAAGATGTCTCGCGAGGTGCCCCAGACCCGTTGGCCATGCCGGGCCTGTAAGGGCCGAGATGGTGGCTGCACATCCTGTGATATGACGGGGCTACAATACCTACATTCAGTTCAAGACCTAGTCGGCGAACCCATTCGTAAGTTGTTGGAGGCAGATGATACCAGTTTTCACGGTATGGGGCGCGAGGATATCGACGTGCGATGCTTAGGCCGAGGGCGCCCATTTGTCATTGAGGTTAAGCGACCGAAGAAGAGGACACCAGACATTGAAGGATTACTCGCTTCAATTGCAGAGGGTGCTGAAGGCCTTGTCGAGGTCGACGAATTGCGACCTTCAACACGTCCAGAGGTTGCCCGCATCAAGGAGACGAAGGCTGAGAAATCCTATCGCATCCGATTCGCGATTGAAGGCGATCCGTTAGATCAGGAGGATGCCGAGCAGAGGATCCTTGCGCTTAGTGGTGTAATGCTTGAGCAGAGGACACCAAAGCGTGTTGCACACCGTCGTTCAGACCTTGTACGTAAGCGTGAACTTGTCTCGATAGAAAACATCGTTGTCGAGGATAAGGAAATTCAATTTGACGTTCGTTGTCAGACCGGGACTTACGTCAAGGAGATGGTTCATTCAGACGATGGACGAACCACACCATCTGTGGCAGAGGTTCTCGAGCGGGCATGTGAGGTTCTTTGGTTGGATGTCCTCGAAATCCATGCAGAGTGAGCATATGTCCATTGAAGAAACCGTTTCTAGCGTGCGACGGACTTAAGAATGCGACATTGGTCGACCGAATCCCAGAGGAGGCATCGCCATGCGTCGAACACACGGAACCCGTCAAGGCACCCGTCGTATTCTGAAGCGTTCCAAGAGTGAGCGTGGGCGCGTCAACATTAGTCGCGTCATGCATCCATATGCTGAAGGAGACCGCGTTTCCATCGTTCTTGATGGAGGTCAACAGGGTGGTATGCCACACCGTCGCTTCCAAGGAATGACCGGTACGATTGTTGCAAAGCAAGGTCGTGCATATGTTGTTGAGTTCACAGACAAGAACAAGAACAAGTCGGTCCTCGCTCGACCTGAGCACTTACGCCCAACGGAATGATATCTATGTCGGAAAAGAAGTACATCGATTTCGCTACCGTCCGTGACCTACTCCAGGCTGCGAACGACTCACGCGAAGAGCAGTCACGTGAGCAGCAGATGGCAATGGAACACGCTGAGTGGGCCGCCAGCACTAACCGTGGAGGAAGCGCAACCTCATCCAAGGTCCATAGCGAACTTCACGAAGCTCTCGCTGATGTCGAGAGCATCGCAGAGAATGATTTCATCCGTTCTAAGATTGCAGAGATTCGCCCGCAGACGCCTGCAGAGATTCGTGTAATTGTAGCTCCATTCCGGATTCAAGTCAGTGAATCTGATATTGAGATGATCATTACCCACGTGAAACAGACGATTTGATCGTGTTTCGCAGCACAACACACTTGAGTTGGAACTGCCTTGGAGGCCTGAAGAACATGCAACCTACACCGGGCGGTCCCGACCTGAGCGGGGAATGGGTCATTCGCATTATCGATGATTCACCACAAGGTGTTGCTCCGGGTGTTAGCCATGCTATTACAGAGAAAGGCCTCTATCTTGTCCGGTATCGTGGCGGCAGCACTGGTGAACAAATCACTGTGACCGACGGAGAAGGAATTGTTGGCATGCTCCGCCATCGTGATCTATCAAGTACAACACAGGGTGATCTCGTGAGTACTGTAACCGAGATTATCAGGGCGAATCCAGATGTTTTCATGATGTTCTACAATCGGGGTGGCCCAATTAATCGTAAGATGCACGCATTCCAACTACTCACTGGTGTGGGCCCATCTAAGGCTCAGGACATGGTGAAGAAGCGTGGCCGAGCGGGCTGGGCGGACTTCGATGCTGTGGATGAATCTGCAGGTTTCGATACTGCTGAGGCTCTTGCGATTCGGCTCGCAGAGGAGCTCGGCGATCCCGGTATGCTCCCGAATATCCTCAACATGCTCATCCGGGCTGGGTGAGCGTTTCCATGGACGACGTGGACGCACGTCTGTTGATTGACCTCCTACTTGACCGGAGTAGAGCCAATAGGGACCTTGGACAACATTATCTCCACGATGAGAAGGCCCTTTACAGTGCAATTGAAATGTGTGCTGAAGTGAACCAACCCCTCGGACCAAATAGCCGTGTTCTTGAGATTGGTCCAGGGCCCGGTTCGCTGACGCTTCATCTTCTTTCGACTGAAGCGACAGTTATTGGAATCGAAATCGAGGAGGAGGCGATTAACCATCTTAATCGTAATTTTACTGAAGAGATCGAATCCGGCCGTCTTGAATTAATTAAAGGAGATGCTCTGAACGTCAAATGGCCCGATGTGACGCATATTGTTGCAAATATACCCTACCAGATATCCAGTCCACTCATCGATCGGATTCGTAACCAGCCTGGCGCCTCATCGGTTTCTTGCGTGGTCCTTCTCCTTCAACAGGAGTTTGCGCATAGGCTCGCCATGCATGGTGGACCTGATTCAGTTGGTCCACTCGGACTCAACACAGCACTCGATTGGGAGGTAAATCTCGGACCAGTCGTGCCACCACATTGTTTCGTTCCGTCCCCACGTGTACATTCTCAAATTGCTTGTCTTGTTCCGAGGAAAGAAGCATTACCTCCAATCCTAAATCATCGCCTACATCGATTAATCGTAAAGCACGTTTTCACTCAACGCCGTCGTAAGGTGAGAAGCATGCTCCGTTTGAATCCAAAACGCATTAGTCGGATTCCTGGTTGGTATCGCGAACGATGGTCGAACGCAATCGATTCTGTCCTAGAGACAACTGAAATTGACGTTGATTCTAGACCTGATCTTCTCTCGCCAGATGATTGGATTCATTTGGCTATAGAAATCGAGGCTTTCGAGCCTGATTGAAGCCCATTTCTCGCGTCGGATTGATAGCGAACACCGGACTCGGGTGGAATGCGCGGCCGGGATTCGCGCCAATGAGTCCATTAAAAGAAGGTCGTGCGCGAAAGAAGGTGGGAATATGGCAAAGAAGGACACGTATCTCGCACTTCTACGTCGCGGGATCGATGAGAACACGGCAGACATCCTCTCAGATGCAGGCCTCAAGATTGGAGAAATTAAGAAACTCACACAAGAACAACTTGAGCAGAACTACGGCCTCAAGCCGGAGATTGCTCAGGGCGTGGTTACAGCGGTCCAATCTGGCCCACGCGAAGCCGGTCGTCAGCGATTCCTTGCAGAGGTTCTCGCTGAGAAGAAGGAGATGGACCGCATCGATGAGCAGCGGTTCAAGCGCCAGCAGAAGGATGTCATTGCTGAGATTAATGAGAATAGAGAACGACGCCGGATGGCTCGACTCGAGCAGTTCCGTGCACAGAAGACAATCATGAATCGACTGGGTAAGACGATTGAACTCATTGTGAAGATTGAAACGAATCATGACAATGAGACCAAGGACGAGCAGCGGAACAAGCTTCGAGATCAACTTGAGACCCGTGGACTCGAAGCAGCCCGTGATCATGAGATGCTGGAACTCGTTGGAACACCGCAAGACATTGTGGATTTTCGGAGAAAGATTGTGCCCTCCATCACTTTTCATTCCTGCCCAGAATGCAATGAAGAGTTGGAACCTGCAGGGGGTAACCGTAACCTAGACGATACTGATAACTTCTCTTTCATTTGCTGGGATTGTGGTCACGAATTTATGGCGCCAATGGCCATGGTTGTAGAGGGTTCTCTTGAATCAAACTCAATCACCATATCTCCTGACACGCCTCCACGTATGCCTCACTATGATCCGCCCATGCCCGATCGTGCCCCCTCCGTGGCTGACATGCTTCGTGCCGATCTCGAGGCCACTGGTGCTAGCGCAGATGAGGCGGTTGCAGCAGTCGAAGAGTCCTCAATTGCTGGTGGTCTAATGAGCATCGATGAGTGGATTGACCAAACGCTCGCAGTTCATGGCTACATTCAGGCTCAGGAGCATCGTGAAGATTTCATCATCAGCACCGGTGCTGGTGCGACGAAGTTCAACAAGTGGATGAAGAAGGCAGGTCTCTACTTCAACAAGCAGACCGGACGTTGGACTCGCTGGGAAGATCGGTGAGGCGACCGGATGTCCAAGCCGGTGATTCGATTCCGGCGTGCTTCTCTTCCCTTGGCCACCATTGAGGTGGAAATTTATGAGACGCTTCTAGAAGCCGCGTGCAAAGCAGGTCTTGATATCCCTTCGATCTGTATTTCTGGAACTTGTGGTACTTGCATGATGCGTCTTGTAAGTGGTGAAGTGGATGGACTTGATCCACTCCCACCTGGATTAGACGAAGAAATCGTATCAGAAGGTGCAATTTTGACTTGCATCGGACGTGCTGTCTCATCATGTGTAATTGATGTGATTCCGCCGTTGTGAGTTGATGATGATGGAACCGCTACTAATCGCCTTCTTCATTTTCGATATCATCGCATTGGGGGTTGCTATCTGGTGGCTTTGGACACGGGTCCGAAGCAAGTTAGATGATGTTGAGAAGCGCCATCAACGCCGATGGGAAAGAGAATACGATTGAAAGCAATCTACATGAGTCCGAGTTCCAGTCGTTTATTCATTCAATGTACGTGTCCAGCGGGAAGCATCTGGGATGCCAACGATTTCAAGTCGGACCCCAACCAATCCTTTGGTTTCGATCAACCTTTCACGTAGATCTTGTAGGTCGTAGAGACAACATGGGCAGTGTGGACGAGATGGACTGACATGGAGTGTGAGATTGGCATCATCGCTAATATCCATAGCTTCAATCAGACTTTGCAGCGGTGTCCCGTGTGCATCGTTCCAACCACGGATGATATTGAGGACCCGGCGTTGCAGCCGCTTTTGCCGCATCGACATTTTTCACAACCTCCATTCAGTCCCATGGATCGATGTGGACAATGTGCTCCAAAGTGATTTTTCGGGCGTTCTGTTCACGCGCACGTTCACCAGCGTGACGTAGCATGCGCCGCATCCATCCAAGCATCGCGAGTGTCTGGAAGCGGTCGAGGGTATCGATTATGCGGCCGGGAGTGTTCAGGTTCTCCTGAAGATCAAGTTGGATTTCTGCTGCATGATCATAGTAGACAAGAATCAACTCCTCGAGTGCATCGTTGTCTAGAGGAAGCCCTCCGAATCTGCGACTCATGTCTCGAAGGACTGTTGGAGAGAGGATTTCTCCGGTTCCCGGTTGGATGGCTTCTGCGATTGGATCGGCTTCGATTGGAGTGGGACTTTCATCTATGGTTGCATCTGTGGCAACAATCCCTATTTGTTCAAGCGCCTTCTCAAGATGCCGTTCTTTGATTGTCCCAACTCGTTCACGTGCTGCTACTTGTGATGCTATTCGGAGTAGGTGGAGCAGGTGTGCTTCTAGTCGCTCATTGGCAGAAACTGTGGCCGCAGCAGCAACGGAATCGACTCGGCGTAGATTATCACTCATCATCCCCTTAGTTCGGTTGAAGCCGAGACGAGTTCGACTTGGGTCGCCGAGTGTCTTCCTATCTGGATCGGCTTCTAGTGTCTTATCTTCCATTTCTTTCGTGATTCGACGGAGCTCAGTTTCAAGGATTGGAATGAGCGCGGTCTTGACATCTCCGCCAATCCGAAGATCAATGCCGAGTCCTTTAGCGACCTCGGCGATGTGTGATGGGGCCCAAGGTTTCGCCATGTCATAGAGTCATGAATCGAGGCACTTCAAGTATCGCCATTCTGTTTCAGAGGTCACCAGACAGACCACGAAGGGAAAGCCTCACCGCTGGACAGACATTCCATACGATTTTCGGTACGCACCCAACAGTCCTCTATCCCAACTGCCCCTTCGGAGTAGATCACCTTCGGTTCAATTGCCATGGTGCCTTGAATTTCTAGTGGGAGATCGAATCCTTCAGCGACGACAGGAGTCTCATCGAGTTCTAACCCGATACTGTGGCCCAAAAAGCGGGCCTGCTCTGGGGGCATACCCATTAGGTGTTCATCATACCCCATGTTTCTCGCCATCCCCAGTCCTGCTTCCCAGGCCATCTCACAGCTGTCACCTCGTGAGAGTAAATTGCGTACTTTTGCAGCGATTTCTTCCATCTGTTCAAGCCGCTCCTTCCAGATTGGTTCAGGTTCACCGACACTGAACATTCGCGTCATATCTGTGATGTAACCACGGTGCACATGTACAATGTCTACGAGTATAGGGTCCCCCTTCTGTATACGGCGATGTCCAGCG
>PATD01000043.1 GCA_002713585.1 Methanobacteriota archaeon | reverse complement strand
AGATACTGAGGATGAACTTCCAGATAACCCCTCACAATGGGAAGATTCCGATAGTGATGGCTACGGAGATAACCCAAATGGTACTGACCCTGATGGATGCCCTACACAAGCTGGAACATCCTACATCGACGTCAATGGCTGTTCCGACTACGACAGCGATGGTTGGTCGGGCCTAAGTGATGTATTCCCCTTTGACCCAACCCAATGGATGGACACTGACAATGATGGATATGGTGACAATGCATCGGGAGATTATGCCGATAACTGCCCTTCAGTTGCTAACGGTGTCGATGAGGATAATCAAGCCGACTATGACTTAGATGGGGATGGCGATGCCTGCGATGATGACGATGACGGAGATGGCACCCTAGATATCTCTGATATGTGCCCTTCAGGGATTACAGAATGGACTAGCACATCTGTTACAGATTTCGATCAAGACGGGTGTCTCGACAACACAGAGGATGATGATGACGACAACGATGGAGTCCCCGATAACGCTGATTTATGTCAGAAAAGTAATGAGTTATTCAACAGCAGTTCTCTAAATGATCATGATGCTGATGGCTGTCTTGATACGAATGAAGAAGATTCAGACGATGATAACGATGGAGTAACAGACATCAAAGATATGTGCCCCAAAGGTGAAGCTAACTGGGTTTCAACTTTGAGTGCAGATTGGGATGGAGACGGGTGCAAGGATGATGTTGAAGACTCCGATGATGATAATGATGGATTAGATGACGATTTGGACTCGTGTCCAACAGGCCTAAGCCAATGGGATGACCAACGTGAAGAACTGGATTTAGATATGGATGGATGTCTTGATGGTCGAGAATCTCCTCTCCAACAAGGAAGCGGTGTGGTAGATGAACAGTACTATCTCGACCTAATTGCCAACCAAACCCAAGTTGAGGAAAAAACATTTGTCGAACAACTCGCAGCAGGTGACTTGGACGCAATCGGACTTGTTTTTACAATCCTATTTGCACTTGTGAGTATATCTGGAACACTGTTAATTCGAGCTAGAAAAACCGCTTTCCTCAGAGGTTTGGAACGGAGTATCATGACCGCTGTTGATTTAGAAGATCTTGATCAGGCAAAGAAGGAAATCCGCCGAGCAGCTAAGAATGACCAAATTTCCACCAACCGTTACGAACTCATGATGGATGATCTAAATGATCGGCGTGAGACACTTCTCCAAGAGAAAAACAGCGCTCAGAAAAATAGGTCAAAGGGTCCACCAAAGAAGAGCCCTCCGAAGCGAGCACCTCCCAAGGTTACAGCAGAACCTGTGCTAGAACCTGAGCCTGAACCCGTTCAGGCTGAAGAGGATTACTTCACACCACCAGATGACCAGATTACCACCGGTGATGATGGATATCGATACTGGGAGGACCCGGATGGACAGTGGTGGATTGAAATGGACGGAGAATGGACCCAATGGGGCTAATTAGTGGAAAACGCCCTTGTTGAGCCATATTGCAATCATCATTGTCCACTCCGTAGCCTCGAGAAGAACATTCGTATTGTCAGTACTATGCGATGTTTTATCCAAATCAATGGAGGGTTTAGGTTGATGCTCAGAAATCATCTATTCACCGAATTAATACGTGCAGTAGTCAGATTTCCCGAGGGATGTGTTTTGTGTGAATCGAGATATTCTGCAGGCTCTGAACTCTGAAAAATACCAACAAAGCAAAAACGCTTGAAGCTATCATCAAAATTCCGGCTGTCGGGTAAATGAGTCCGATCAATAAAATCGACATCAGGGTGGTCATCATGCTTATTCCATACATAACCTGCCATTGGCGTACTATACTTTAGGCGCTGTTTTCCACCACAGTCGCAAAAACGTGCAACTGCGGATAAAATACGGAATATCGATGTTGAAATCATGTATTCGCCGGAAGGAGAATTGGCGCCGAGAGAGGGGTTCGAACCCACGACCTGCGGATTAACAGTCCGCCGCTCCACCAGCTAAGCTATCTCGGCAGCATGCCGCCCACCGCCCTTCCATTCATGAATGAATCGGGTCAATTGGAAGAGGAATTACTCCCACTCAATTGTGCCTGGAGGCTTGTGTGTAATGTCATACACCACCCGATTGACACTTCCCTTCAGTGCATTCGTAATCTTCGTGGAGATTGCAGCGAGCACATCATGAGGGATTGGAGCATAATGAGCAGACATGCCATCGAGGCTATGTACAGCACGGACGACGATGGTCTCGCCATGAACGCGTGTATCGCCATGGACGCCGACACTTCGAACAGGGAGGAGTGCTGCGAAGTATTGCCAAGGGATATCGCACTTACCTTCCGCTGCTGCAGCCCGGAGATCTTCCTCAACGATGTGACACGCTTCCCTGCAGGTTGCAACTCGATCACGCGTCAAATCACCGAGGACTCGAACTGCCAATCCTGGCCCTGGAAATGGCTGCCTCTCTGAAGATGGAATCTCAAGAATCCGCGCAATGGAGCGAACCTCATCCTTGTAGAACTCTCGAAGGGGCTCGACGACAACGAGATCAATATCTTCCGGAAGCCCTCCTACATTGTGATGCGACTTGATTGTCTCACGATTGCCACCACCTGACTCAATCCAGTCGGGTGCAATCGTGCCTTGAACGAGGTACTTCGCGCCAATCGTAACCTGCTCCTCCTCGAAAACGCGGATGAATTGCTCACCGATTACCTTGCGCTTATCCTCGGGATCGGTAACTCCCTCTAGGTGTTTGAAGAAACGTTCACTTGCGTCAACTACCTTGAGATTTAGGCCGAGGTCATTGAGCATCTCTGCAACTTCTTCGGTCTCCCCCTTACGCATGAAGCCAGTATCGACATAGACGCAATGAAGCATCGACCCAACGGCACGATTTGCCAAAACAGCGGCTACAGTACTATCTATGCCCCCACTACACGCAATAATTGCTGTATCATCGATTTGTGACGTGAGTGTCTCAACCGCCTCATCAATGAGCATCTGCGTATCCATTCCGACCACCTAAGCACCGCGCTCTTCCTGAAGTGCCTGATCGTCTGCGATTACGGCGTTTGTCCTCATCTCGCGATACTCGATGACTGCTGCTGCAATATCGGGGTTGATTGCTGCGATAATCTGCAGTGCAAGCAACGCAGCGTTGTCACCACGATCCACACCAACGGTCGCAACAGGCATTCCAGGTGGCATCTGAACGATACTCAAGAGGCTGTCATAGGGAACCTTACTCCCAACGGGTACACCAATGACCGGTTTAGGAGTCATCGAAGCAAGGACACCTGGAAGCGCTGCAGCAACGCCAGCCATCCCGATGTAAACGTGGCAACCATCCTCCTCTGCGGTGTCAACAATCCCTTCGAGATACTTAGGGGAGCGGTGAGCACTAGCAACACGAATCTGGTACTTCACATCGAATGTGTCAAGAATCTTAGCGGCCTTATCTGCAACCGGCATATCTGACCGGCTACCCAATACAATGGTAATGTCCATGCCATGCCGCTATGCAGTCGGTTCAAAGCGTTCACCGTTGCGAATAAGGTCGGCTGAGAACAGAATCAAGGAGCAGTGTTGCTTCCATCAAAAGAACTACTGGAAGGGCGATAAGCAATAATGAGAGAGGGTCTGGAGGGCTCACCAGCATAGAGAATACCGCTGTCGCAAACCAGATCTCTCTACGCCTAGAAGTGACACCTTGACGCGTGATGGTTCCCGACCTCAATAGACTAAACACGAGCATGGGAGTTTGGAACACGAGGACGCTTGCCCCAATTAGTGAAAGAATGAAGCCAGCCCAAGCCTCCAGTTGCCATGTCGTCGAAAGACCAAACGAACTCGCATCGGCACTAAGATACTGAAGAAGAAGAGGTACAACGAACTCGAAGGAATATAGAAGCCCCATACCAGCTAAACCAAGAGAACACAGAATCACTAGGATAGCCGAGCCAAGATGAGGCATTATCGACTCATTAAGCTCAGGTAAGGCATCCTCAAACAATTCAGAATCACTACCCATTCTTAGTAAATCGATACTGAATACGAGTAACGCCAAGGCCAAACCAACATAGCTCGCGATGTGTAAGCGGAGAAGGATAACTTCCATCGGATGCAGAACCACGATTGATGCATCATCCGGGAGGAAAGAAGACGAGAGTAACCACTCCAATCCTTCCCCGGCAACAGGATAACCAATCACTAGCCCTACCATCGCGACACCAGCGATGAGCCCAATACGAACTCTAAGCCTCGCACCGATGGAACGAAGGATCAGAAACGGTTCATCCTCAACCCTCATCATGGATGCCACTCAACCTGTGAGGATACTAGTCCACTCATGTGCCTTCGCATGAAAGACGCGCTCAAAACTTCGGCATGTCCGGCAACTGGATTTCGTCATTGCGTGGCTTTGGACGTTCAGCCATAGGGCGAGAACCTGGTTCAGGCGCAGTTGGAAGGTCGGGCATTAAGGCTTGACCATCCTTCATCGGAACATTGGGCATCTCGGTTTCTTTCACTTCACCTAGCACCTCATTTTCAGATGAGGAGTCGTTAGAAATCTCAGATTTAGAAGGGATATCAGATGGCTTCTTGCTCTCGGAAATAGGGTCCATACCAATCCGCACAGATTCTTCACGAGAGGCAATACCGGTGGATCCTAACTTCGCTCCAACAGGGACCCCATTAATCATCCATCTACCAGTTCGCGGATCGACCTCTGCCGTTGCAGGCATGTTAGTAGGGCGCACGGGAATAATACCCTTGACCGTTGGAACAATTGCGGGTTTTTCCGGCTCTTCTTGGACTTCTTCGACCTCTTTCTCGGGTTCTGAGACTAGCTCAACGGTTGGTTCGACTCGAATAACCTGTTCAGCGACCAACAACTTCTCTTGTCCGATAGATTCGACCTTGGGCTCGACTGTCTCCTGATGAGAAACAAAGTTTGGGATTGGCTCCTCAGTAACCTCTACTGCGGATAGGAATGGTTCATCTTCGACCGCATCGAGGATGTTATCGACTAATGGTTCAATCGCACTCTCTACGGATAGATCTTCCACAGAACCTACCTCTTCATCATCAGAAAGGACGTTTATGTCTTCAGAACGGAGGCCAAGAATTGCCTCATCTGTACTGGAATCAAAGGTAAATGATGGCTCCTCAACGGGTTGGGCATCAAAGTCAGGCATTGCTACAGAAGGAGCAACGACTCCCTCCTCCAATGATGGCGTCTCCTCCAATGATGGCGTATCGATGACCACGCCTTCGGTGGATTCGATGGTGCCGAAAGTAGGCTCTTCAATTCCAGATGCCATCACACCTGCAGCTGGAATCTGCATCGAAAACGTCTTATTTCCATTAATAGGGACATCCTTGGTACCGAGAACTGATGATATGACCTCCTGTGCCAACGGATTTACAACACGATTCAGATTGCGACCAACACCAGGTAAGTTCGATGAAGGGACCGATGGTCGTCCTTCCGGCTGTCCACGTGAACGGAATGCCATTGGAATCAGGAATACAAGAAGCCAGATTACTCCAATGTCCTGAGTTGAGATTGTGAGACCTGCGTCGGACCAAATAGGGCCTGAGGGGTCCATACCAAGTTTGCTCATCACGGCATAAGCAACATGAAGACGAGAGCCAAATTCACCGAAAATAAAGCCGGGAAAGGCCCCAATCACGGAGTTCAAGATGAGAAAAAGTCCCATGCCTAAGACCATGATTCTCGATACAGCTACCGTCATACGACCACCCTCCGCTTCCCGGGACACAGTGGCGACAGCTCCGGCCTCCATCGCCTCTGCCTGTTCTGCAAGACTAGCGACTCGAGGCATCTCAAAGGTTGCTCTCGGCTTCAGGCCACGCCGGGCAACTACAATCGTAATCGGTAACAGAATGAGCTGAAGATGCTCCTGTAAGGTCAACACCCCTGCCTCTGAGTATGCCGATGCAGAACCTTCGAGGCCAAGCAGGTTGGCGATGTAGTAATGGAGATGGAACTTACCTGGAATCGTATCAGAAATAATCGCAGGGAATACTCCAAGATAGGAATTGAACAGAAGAGAGAGAAGAAGGAATACGCAAATGGCAGCCGCGAACAATCCAAGCCGCGGCGAAGTACGTTCCATGCTGATTGACCTCTACGTGAGTTGTTAGGAAGTAACTCCTGCTTTAACCAATGCCTCGGCAAAAAAAAACTTGATTTCAGCGTCGTACGATGATAGAAAGCAAATCTCCATCCTTCAGAAGATGATCCAAGCCGACACGTTGCCAGTCGAATTTCGCACTCGGGCCCTTGACACGAGCATATCTGAATTTACGAACAAAATCCCGATGCAACTTGACACAGACGTCCTTCACTGTGCTGGTATCCTTGATGATTAACGGTTCAACAAGATCGGCCTCCCCGCCCTGGGGCTTAAGGAAAACACGCATGAAACGCAAATTATCGAAGATGAAGTCCTTCATCTCCTCAATCCCCTGTCCAGTTTTTGCAGACACGGGGAGAATCGGCCACCCATCAGGAATCATGGCCCTAGCACGAAACATATCATCTTCAGTCGCAAGATCGACCTTGTTAATCACGACAACTGCCTTGGAATAAATGCAGTTTCCTGCAAGCGTATCCACAATGTGATCATGAGACGTACGTGATCGCATCGTCACCTCGGCAGATACTATGCCGAAGGAGCGCACAATCTCTTGGATATCAACGAAGTCTACATCGGGTTGAGCGCATGTGGAACGAACGATAATCCCCCCCCGTCCTGTCTTATTGATGAACACCTGCGGTTTTGCTTCGTTGAGGCGCATTCCCGCTCTCTCCAATTCAGTATCAAGGACATTGAAGTGGGAATCTTGGAAAGGATCGATGACATAGAGAACCATATCTGATGCCCGAATCACGTTCAGAATCTCCTTGCCTCTGCCTTTACCATCCGCAGCCCCCTTAATCAGGCCCGGTAGATCGAGAATCTGGATTTTTGCACCATTGTGCTCAAGCACACCCGGGATACAAGTCAGCGTAGTGAAGGCAAAGGCACCAGTTTCAGAATCCACGCCTGTCAAGCGGCTGATTAGGCTTGATTTACCTACAGAAGGGAAACCAACGAGGGCAACAGATGCATCTCCGGACTTTTTGACTTCAAAACCGTCCCCTCCGCCACTTGATTTTGAGTGAGCTGTTGCTTTCTCTTCCTTTACTTTCAACGCCGCGATTTTAGCCTTGAGTTTCCCAATATGGGCGTTAGTCGCCTTATTCTTCTGAGTTTTGTGGATCTCCTCTTCGAGGGATGCAATTTGCTCTCGAATGGTCGCCAACTCCCCTCACCTCCACATTCGATGTGGTTTCGTCTACACGACGATTCTTCAAACCCCCGACCAAGCGAGGGTTCATGCGTAGACTGCGGGGATTGCCGAAAGAGGACGATGCCTGACCTTCAGATTCGGCTTATCGACGTCCCCGTACTAGTATCCCTAATGGAAATGCCAGTGGACGATTTAGTACAAGGCATGGAAACTCAAAACCTTCGTAATTCGCGGCCAGAACTCCATGGAGGAATGGAACGCAGATTCGCTATTGACCTTGAGGGCGATTTCCTTGAATGGATGGATGAGTGGAGGAGAGACCTCGGAAATGGCACTCTGCTGGATGAAATCCGTGAAGCCTACAATCGAAAGATGATTGGAGCCGAAGAGGCCTGCCGGGCCATCTCCACATTAACCGAATGGGCCAGCATTGGAGATTGGGCTGCATGGGAAGGTCGTGTTCTCCTCTATATCGAACCTCATCTCGATGATTCCCTAGAGGATGCCGAAGAACTCTATCGGAGTCATGTTTGGAATACCGCTTTGGAGCGAATTGGACTAATGGATCAAGAGAGTTATTTGGAATCCGTGTCTTTGGATTGGATGCAACGGAGAGAAGCACTGGGGGAGACGATGGACCCAGCCAAAGATCCATTGATTCTTCCCACCATGCAGGCGCATCAAAGAGCAGCTGACGGATTATCGAAGATTGCTCACGCCGTGAAGCGACGGAAGGACATACATGCACTGATTGGTCGCGAGTGGCTGGAAGCAAACCGCTGGGGCCAAGGAGAATGGAATCTTCAAAGAATACTCATCAACGGGTGGCCGGAGGACTGAACATGGATTCAACGATGATCGTACTGGGTCGCTTCCAACCATTCCATAGAGGGCACGCAGCAATGGTCAGTGCCGCTCTTGAACACTTGAAAGCGAATGGAAACAAGAGGCACCTTCGCATATGCATCGGCTCCTCGGAGGCGGAACCATCGTTGGAAAACCCATGGGATGCCAAGGAAAGGGAGCAAATGATTCGGGCATGGTTGGATCGCGATTATGGAGGTGAGGGCATAGATACTGAAATTATACAAGTACCCGACCTAAATGATCCCCCCAACTATGTCAGGCATGCCGAGCAATTTCATGGCACTGCGGGGTCTATATTCACTTCAGACCAAGCAACTGCGGACCTCTACGAGGCCGCCGGTTGGGATGCTATAATGATGGAACATGAGAACCGCAGCGGTTGGCAGGGATGGCGAGTGAGGGCTACGATGCAAATGATGTCCACAATCACAGATAATGAAGCAGTGAGAGCAGTCCTAGTGGAAAGTATACCCGAAGCAGTGGTGAATTTCCTAATCGATAACGGTGGACTCCGGCGTCTCGCCTTCATGGGTCACGGCGGAGAACCCGTCGGTTGATTACAAACACGGCGCCCCTGCATGCTGCACCGAAATCAAGGATGATTGAAGATCGAGAATGCGAGCCGGATTTACTCCTAGATCACTGACCCCCAATCGAGATGACGAATGCAGCCACACCACCGTATCATCCCCATTACATTCGATGTGAATATACAAATCATCAGCGTAAGACAGCCACTGAGTGTGAATAACTAGGTGAATATCTACGCCGGATTCATTGATTGAACGCTGCTCCTCGATAGTCCGCGACTGTTCAGCAACCCAAAGATCGAAGCTAGCAAGAACCTGATCAACAGTTGTGTTGTTGAATCGAAGTTCCATCTCACCTGTAGACCGATGTGGCTCAGGAGCGATACGTGCACACTTGTGGTCCTTACCTTCACAAGAATCAGGGAATCCTTGACCCATTTCAGGCCCAGAGAGACCGTTGCTAATCTGCACTAGTCCAACGGTTGCAGGGTACAAAAGAAGTATGGCCAGCAGCCCAGTAATGAAAGATGAGGCGCTCATTCTGAAGCGACGACGACGCGTACCACCTTTAGCACCCTGTCCCGAATCATCCATCCAGATTCGAGTACAGAGACAACCACCCCTGGCCCATATTCCTCGGTCGATGGAACAGTGGTGATAGCCTCCATCTTCGCGGGATCAAAGGGGAGCCCAAGCGCTTCGATAGGTTCGACACCTTCGGTCTTGAGAGATGCTAGGAGATCTTTGTGGACCATCCGAAGTGCTGATGAAATCGGATCATCATCATCTTCATCGATATGGTCTATGGCACGTTCTAGATTCTCGACCGAACCAACGATTCTGCGTGCAAGACCCATGCCTCCGTAACGTGTCCCCTCGGACCGGACCTTTGCAACCTGAGCGAGTGCATTCTGAACCTCTGCCTGTTTGTAGAGCATCTCCTTCTCCATCTCATGGAGTGCTGCCTCAAGTTCCTCGATTCGCTCTTCAGGAGTCAAAACTACCTCGATTTCCTCGGCAGGGTTCGCCTCGTCAGGATTGGAGGGTTCGTCCTCGGCCATGGGCTCCCGAATCAAAAGGGATTCATCAAGCCGACGCAGAAGAGTGCTCATTCTGGCCGATGATCATTAAGCCAGATGAGAGTCATCTCCAATCGCTCATGAGTAGGGTGCACCTCAACAAGTGCTACCGGTGCCTCAATTTCCTCAGCGTACTCCTCGGCGGTCACGAGAGGTATCTCGATTCGGCGCTCCATCTCATCATAATGTAGGAAGGTTGCAGGCAAATCACACACATCGCGAATTTCCTCCATGTTACCTTGTGCATCTTCAGATGAACAGTAGATTGCTCCAAACAGGAGGGTTCCGTCATCAGTGAGAGTCTCGTGTGGCGCAATTGTCGCCTCTCCACGACGGAGAAAACGGCGCCGAAGTTGCCCCGCATCCTTGAACACCGCCGTGCAGAACTTCAGATGATATCCATACGCGGACCTAATCTTCCCATCATCAGAATCAGGAGCAGAAACATCTGCGGCACGAACGCGATCTCGAAGGCGTTCGGCCAATTCAGCTGAACCAGCCGCCCCGGCCGTGATTCCATCAGAGAGATTGAACCCGCGAACATCCATCTGGTCATGATTACCTACAGTAATCTCAAGTTCGTTGAGATTGAGGAAGGAAATCCCTGTATCGCGAAGATCTTCGAGAAGGTCAAACATCTCCAATTCCATATCAGGTGGGCATGGAACCTCGACACCCGTGTGTATCCCTGCATCAGCACACGCGCGGATAACTTTTCGATATGGATCAAGTTTGAAATCAAGGAGATGGAAGCGTATCTCATCGAGTCCGGCCTCTGCGAGGAGGGGAGCCCAATCGAGTCGAAAAGCGATTGAAGTGTAGAGATGCATGTGGAAATTGGGGCCGAACTCTAACCGAAGTCGTCGAATCCCCTCGAGGGTGTGATTGAAGTCCATCATTGGGTCGCCACCCGTGATTCCTGCACCTGTGGCCCGCATCGCTCGAGCCTCTTCAATCACCTCATCGTAATCCGTGCAACGTCGTTCATTCGCGAACATGAAATCACTCTCCTTACGATTCTCCGAAAGTGGACAATAGTCGCAAGCCCAGTGACACTTCCCCGTGATGAAGAGAACTAACTTACTCCCTTGCATACATTGGATACACCCCTCTGCCTCGCCGGCTTCGGGTGCTTCGTGAAGTTCAGGGACATTGGGGAGACGGATGCCCATGGCCATACTCAGACCTCCGATTTTACTGGTGAAGAGGTAAGGGGATGATCCATAGCGATACTGAGAAGCCAAGTATGGAAGCCGAAATCTTCGGTGAGTTCAGGATGGAAGGTAAGGGCGAGACGGCGCCCTGAAATTACGCCAACTGGCTCCCCTGCATTGCTTGCAGCGACCTCCACACCTGTGCCTATCGACTCAAAGCGAGGGGCACGGATGAATACCCCTGGAAAAGAACGAGACAACAAAGGAGAATCGATGATAGATTGGAAGGAATCAACTTGACGACCGTAGGCATTTCGGCCAATATGGGCAGAAATCAACGGTTCACCGCCATCCTGTGGATCACAAAGAAGAATCGCACCTGCACAGGTGCCGAGAACGGCTGCATCTGTATGACGCAACTGTTCAAAGAGTGCAGGAAGAAGACCACTGCCACCCTTCTCCTCGGCGCCACCAGTTAATCGCATGACAGTAGATTCACCGCCGGGGAGCACGTATGCATCACAGGGTGTTTTGACCACATCTTCTCGAGTCCGAAGTTCATGGATTACTAGGGGTGAATTGAGGTGTTTCGCAGCACTATCAAGAGCGCGAATGTGGGCATGACGGGCCCCTTGAATCATGCAGAGCCCGACCTCAACCATGAACCTCCCAAGACCTCGTGCCTTTCAGACTCACTGATAAAATACCTCAACAATGGACACTACGTCCGTCTTCTTGATGAACCCGATTCGTCAACATTAGGCCATGGATTCAAAGTGGGGGGGAAGCTGTTGGTTTATCCCTGGGCCGACAAGGTTGACGGATGCCGTACTCGCAGGGCTCGCTCACCCTACAATGACTCACAGAAGTCCAGAATTCAAAGCAGTGATGGCAGAACTCCATGGGCGTCTAAGACATAGCTTTGCCCTTACACCCACTACAACTGAAATCGGGCAGCAGGCTCAAGAGGGCGAGGATGGGTACTCAGTGGTAGTCGTCTCAGGTTCAGGTACTGCGGCAATGGAGATGATAATTGCAAATCGATTTGGACCAGACGATAATGTCCTCGTCCCTACGAACGGAAAGTTCGGAGAACGTGTCGCACAAATGTGCCAACATTTCGCGAATGTAACCCACATCAAATACGCTTGGGGGCAACCATTTGATCTTACTGAAATCGATCAAATCCTATCAACGGGTAAACATGATGCGCTTGCAATCTGTCACAACGAGACATCTTCAGGGATCACACAAAACGCCCCTGAGATTGCTAAAATTACTGAGAAACATGGTGTTCCCTTCATCCTTGACGGCATTACCTCAGTAGGGGGATTACCAGTGCACCCTGCAGAATGGAATGCAGAGGCTGTCGTCGTAGGAGGCCAGAAATGTACCGCCGGGCCCTCAGGAATTGCAGCAGTTGCGGTTTCCGAGAACTTTGTGGAAGCGATGATGGAGAGGCGGGAAACAAATCCAAACCCGCCAATCTATTACCTGGACCTCATCCAGGCACTCAAGAAAGCCGCAGACGATCAGACCCCATGGACGCCATCAATCAATTTGTGCACCGGCTGGGTTGCTTCTCTCAGAGAACAAGATGAGGAGGGGATGGAAGAAAGATGGGCACGGTGTGCACGCCTTGCAAAGGGTGTTCGAAACCTATTCATCGATTTGGGCTTCGAACTTTTTGCTCATGAGGACCAACGCTCAGACACAGTCACTGCAGTACTCTACCCTGAACCAAGTTGGGGCGAGGAATGGCGCCGATGGATGGCCATGGAGCGAGACACGCACGTAATCGGCGGTCAAGACCATGTGAAGGGTCGAATCTTCAGAGTAGGTACAATGGGCGTCACACACATCGAAGAAATGGTGGAAGGATGTCGCAGGATGATTGAAGGATTCAGGCACTTTGGGATGGAACTACCTGACCTCGATGTAGAATCATACTTCAGGTGATTGAATGGCGAGTGATTCAGAGATTGCAAGAATAGCTCTCGAATGTCTCGATTACACTTTACTCGACGAGGAAGCAACGGATGAGGACGTAAAAGCCTTCATCCATCGCGCCAATACATACTCTCCTGCAGCCGTATGTGTCTTACCCATCCACGTCAGAATCGCACGGAGCTTATTGGATGAAAGCATCCTCCTTGCTTCAGCTGCAGGCCTATTTCCTGAGCCAGACGGCGATATCAATCTCCGAACCGAGGATGTGAAATTTGCTCTCTCAGAGGGTGCAGACGAAATTGATGTAGTGCTCGACTTCAATGCGATGATGGAGGGCAGGGAGGGAGATGTACGTGCATCTCTCAACGCACTCATTGAAGCCGCAGGCGATGCACCAGTGAAGGTCATTCTAGAAACATCCTGCCTCGACTACACAGAGATGATAGATGCCTGTAGAATTGCTCTTGACTCCGGAGCATCCTTCCTGAAGTCATCGACTGGACGCAGAGGAGGATGCACTCCACTCGTCGCACAAGTTCTCGCCGAAGCCGCCAGTGAAAAGAACGGAATCAAACTCAGTGGAGGAATCAGGACAATCGAAGATGTGCGCACTCATATCGAAGCCATAGAAGAAATCTGGCCAATTGAGATGTGTACACCTGATCGGTTTCGAATTGGAGCATCGTCATTGCTAGATGCCATCGTTGAACATCTGTAAAATTAATCAGAGGATAGTCGGACTTCAGTAGGCGACTGGCGAATTCCGGTACCATAGATTAGATATTCCATTGCAGCTCCTCGGTCTTTACGGTTCGAAGCATTGCTTGATTTCCGAATCATAGCAGTCTCTAATCGAACATTGATTACCTCATCCCAGCCTTGTTTTTGTGCCTCTTCACGAAGGCGCTGAATCACTTCCTCACGCCCCCATCGAATCACGCTGTCCAAAGTGGTGATATTACCGCCAAATAACGAGTGTATGCTGACAACAAACATCTGCCACCAAGATGGGGAAATAGATAGGTTTGCCATTACTAGGCCACTTCCCTGAATCGGATGATTCACATTGATAGGTCGGGATAGAGAGTGGATTGGATCCGTGGAAAAACTGGAAAGTGTGACTTGCTTGCGAATTTCAAGGCGCTTCTGAAGACCTCTTTGATGGAATGTACCTACAGCAGCCGATAGAAGATATGGGCCGAAGGTAAACAAAAGAACGAAAAATACGGGAATAAGCACCGCTAAAATCACACCAGCGACGGAATCTTCAGCCATGCGAATGCCTCACTGGACGACAACTGCGGTTCCATAAGCGAAAAGTTCGGCAGCACCGCCTGCAACTGAAGAAGTGGCGAATCGAACATTGACAACTCCGTTTGCATTGCGAGACAAGGCATCCTGCATCATACGATTCAGCGCCTCGTTACGAGCCTCTTGCAGCAGTTCAGTATAAGCACGCAATTCACCGCCCACGACACTCTTGAAGCCTGCACCAATGTCCTTGAATACATTCTTCGCTCGAACGGTAGATCCTGTGACAAGGCCAAGAGTTTGGGTAATCGTAAACCCTGGAATCGTTTCAGTGTTGGAAAGCATCAATTGACCCTGAGGTACTACAGTCATACACAAATTCAGGACTAGACGGCATGTGAAAGTTATCTTGAAAATGTAAAAACAATAGAAGAAAAACGAAGCGTAAGGTATTCATCGAGGATGCCCTAGAACGCCCATGCACATCCGAGTGTTCGCGATGGTTTTCCTGATGCTAGCGATGCCCATGTCGGGTTGCCTCGGTGGCGACGAAGTACCTCCTGCCATCATAGTGGATGATTCTATACCCTCCACCTTTGTAACCGGCCCAGACGGCTTGCCAGCGGATGAGGCACTCATTCCCATGGAATTCATGTTCAGCAATGTTGGAGAAGGGGGCCCAGAACCGAGTATCGGAATTACCTCTTCAGGGTGTATGTTCTTCATCGCGATGGAAAAGCCGATGCGCTCCTGTGACTACGGCCTAACTTGGGAGAATACAGCCGATATAACTCAGGCCCCCCTTACCAGTGACCCCTACGGTTGGGTCGATCCTGTAACTGATCGCGTGTTCAATATCCATATGATGGGGTTGGAATCTACATGGATCGGTTGGTCGGACAATGATGGTGAATCATGGTTAGGTAACCCGCATGATTCAGGCCCACTACCACTTAATGATCATATCAAACTCGCTACAGGTCCTTGGGTGGATTCTGTCTACGGGATTCCAGGAAGTATATCTCCAATCTACGACGAAGCTGTCTACTTCTGCTACAACAAGCTTGCAGGTATATTCTGCTACACTAGTTTCGACGGGGGCGCCTCGTTCGAAGTAGGTGGCCTAATTGTTGGGCTAGCTACAACCAACGGCGGCCTTCACGGCGCCATTACTACGGCGCCCGACGGGACGGCCTATGTCCCGCCTCGCGTCTCTACTCCGTCGATTATTTTCTCGAAAGACAACGGAATGACTTGGGAAGAACGTACCATGGGAGAAGACGTCGGCACCCCTAACCCACGGAAAAATTCCGAAGTCGCAACCGATACTGAATCGAATGCATACCACATTTGGACTGGGGCCGACTTCGGCGTTTACATGTCACGCAGCACAGACTCAGGTGAAACTTGGGAGCAAACTAGCACCCGAATCAGCCCTGTTGAAATTATCTCTAACACCTTCCCCCAGGTTGATGCGGGCGACCCTGGGAGAATTGCCATCACGTACCTTGGTAGCCAGAACTCTAGCGCACTGGGCGAGCCAGACATCGATGGAGGGACTTGGACAGGCAACCCCCACTATGCAACAGGGAACGTGTCCTACGATTTGTACGTCACTTTCTCACTCAACGCTCTCGATCCTGAACCTACTTTCCACACCTACCGGCTGACCGATGACCCAGTGCAAGTTGGATCAATTTGCCTTAACAGTGGAGACTGCCGTGATATCGGTGGATCGAACCGAAACCTACTCGACTTCAATGACCTACATATTGATCGAGATGGGCGCGTGTATATCGCCTTCGCAGATGGATGTACAGGGCCTTGTGCAACCAGTAACTCCTCTACCCCTGAGGATTCACGTGATAGGCTAGGTTCAGTCTATTACCTCGCGGACGGCCCCAGCCTCTACGCTGACATCGACGATCTTGACCCTCTGATTGATCCTTCCGAGATGGAAGCAGAAACCTCCTGATCTGGAATGAACCGATTACTCAAGAAGGCAATATGCTTGTGGGAATTCACGTATGACTAAATGACCCAGATTTGACCTAGGGTCATCATCAAGAGGTCTTTCTTATCCTCAACCAAATAATGACTAAGCCCATAATTAGAATTACAAAAATCAACACCCTTAACTCAGGATTGACCTCAGTAAAACCACTTCCTGCTCCATCTTCTTCGATTGGATTATCAGAGGAATCGGCATTTTCGTCTTCTTGAATCCCCTGCTCATTATCATCCCCAATAAACGAGTCACAACCATCCACAAATCCATCGTTATCTACATCGATACTATCGTCATGACCTTCACAAGAATCAGAATCTATCAATCCGAATTGATTAGGAAATCCGTCAAAGTCAGAATCGGACCATGCTCCACTTCTTGATGGGAAGGCATCGGCACCTTGAGACACATTCCAATTAGTATCCGGATTAGACCACCCATCTCCATCCTCATCGATGCAACCTAATCGATCCCATGTAGAATTACCAAAATGGTAGGGGCACCTATCAATTGAATCTGATATCCCATCCCCATCCGAATCCCCCCATACAAAAATCATAGATTGGAATTGGATTGTATCTCCGACCCGATTAATGAATTGAGCATTGATAGAGTGATTTCCCCCAGCAGTGGCCAGTATATTCGCACCATCTATGCTCAATCCCGATCCTATTACGGTAAAATTGACTTCAGAGATATTCAGATTAAGAGAATTATTGTATTCATCATATGCTGTAATATTCAAAGT
>PATD01000042.1 GCA_002713585.1 Methanobacteriota archaeon | reverse complement strand
GCATCCCTTCTGGAATAACAACTGAAGGTGTTTCATCAGGGACGGGGACCCATGTTGATCCATCCCAAAGCCACTTCCCATCTGGGCTGAATATGGGTTTGTCCATGATACTCGAAATCCATCATTAGTGATAACCAAATTGGAGGTTCTCCAGCCACATGGCCTGCACCTTCGATTTCACCCTCGAATCAACAAGGATTACTGAGTTCAACTGTAAGTAATCGTATGCTCGATTTCCATCATCCACAGTTCGTCGCCAAAGCTGCCGTCGTCCGCCTCAAAGTACAGTCGTGTTCCCATGACTACCATACCGCTCGCCATACCACTGCTGCTACCGCTTTTGATGTCGGCTACCTGCCAAGTAGATCCATTGGTCGTTTCGTGTACCCACAGTTCGGAGCCGGTGATGCCGTCATACGCCTCGAAGTACAGTCGTGTTCCCATGACTACGATATCGCCCGCATACCCACTTCCGCCGCCGCTCCGGATGTCGGCTACCTGCCAAGTCGAGTCGTTTGTAGTCTCGTGCGCCCACAGTTCGAAGCCGTGGATGTCGTCGTTCGCCTCAAAGTACAGTCGTGTGCCCATGGCCACGAAATCTCTCGCCTCACTGCCGTCGACACCACTGTAAATGTCGGCAACCAACCAAGTCGAGCCGTTTGTTGTCTCGTGCGCCCACAGTTCGCCGCCGCTGATATCGTCGTCCGCCTCAAAGTACAGTCGTGTTCCCATGACTATGATATCATTAGCCCCCCCACTGCTGCTACCGCTGTTGATGTCGGCTACCTGCCAAGTCGAGTCGTTGGTAGTCTCGTGCGCCCACAGTTCGCCGCCGGTGGTGTCGCCGTACGCCTCAAAATACAGTCGTGTTCCCATGACTACGATATGATTCGCATCGCTACAGCCATCGGTGTTTATGTCTGTAACTTGCCAAGTCGAGTCGTTTGTAGTCTCGTGCGCCCACAGTTGGTCGTATACGTTTCCGTCGTAAGCCTCAAAGTACAGTCGTGTTCCCATGACTACCATAGAATCCGGGGACGAGCTGCCCCCGCTGTTGATGTCTGTAACCCTCCAAGTCGAGTCGTTTGTAGTCTCGTGCGCCCACACTTCGAAGCCGGTCACGCCGTCGGTCGCCTCGAAGTACAGTCGTGTTCCCACGACTACCATGTCGTTCACAGCCGAGAATGCTAATGGGGTTGGGTTGATGTCCGCAACCTGCCAAGCCGAGCCGTTTGTAGTATCGTACGCCCACAGGTCGTCGCCGCTGCCTCCGTTCGCCTCAAAGTACAGTCGTGTTCCCATGACTATGAAGCCATTCGGATCTGCGTCGTTGCTACCGCTGTTGATGTCGGCTACCTGCTTGACAACGAAGTGGCTGCAGTAAGTCGTAGTATAGTCCACTTCTCCAGCCTCTAGAATACCGTTCTGGGCAGTTCCTCCACCATCGCCATTGTCGAGTCCCTGCTCGATAATTCTGCCACCAGCAGAGCAATCTTCGAGGGTTGGTGTTGAGACACTTGTGAGCATGGTGTTGGGGGACGCGCTTCCATCGGCACCATCGGCACCATCGGCACCATCAGCACCATCCGCACCATCCGCACCATCCGCACCATCTGCACCATCCGCACCATCGGCACCATCAGCACCATCCTGTCCCTCCGTTCCATTCGTCCCGTCGGCTCCATCCTGCCCATCCATTCCATTCGTCCCGTCGGCTCCGGGGGTGCCATCTACACCGTCTACACCATCTATTCCGTTGGCACCATCTGCTCCAGGAGGTCCTTGTGGCCCCTCAGTTCCATCAATTACAAACCCGGCTGATAGCAGAATCAACATCAGTAAGACAAGCGGGACTGCGGACAATTTTATTTCCATTACCTTCGAACAAAATCAGGATAGGCATAATCATTCGGATTCTCAAAGAGTCCTCATTGATTTTACTTATCGATGCAGAGGGAATAATTCACCGCATATGCGCAATTTTACTACACGCCTATTCGTTAGACGAAATTGGGTAGTCATGGTGGTGCAGGGGACAGGATTCGAACCTGCGAAGCACTACGCATTGGGACCTAAACCCAACCCCTTTGACCACTCGGGTACCCCTGCTTAACCCGTGAGGCGGGGCTCATATGCTTCAATGCAACGCATCAAAAATTTCCTCAAGACAACTCGTCCTGTAGCACATCAGCAAGGTAAGAATACTCATCGATATGGTTGTGAAGATGCGCGGAGATTCTGAAATATCTGCCAGCAGGAGAAGGCCATGACCAAACTGGAATCTGAATACCACGCTCCAGTAAACTTGCATGCAATGGATCTGGTTCATGCAACGGAATCCCCCCTGAACCTCCCGCTGGAAGTATCATTGTCGCAATGGTTGCGACCATCTCATCAGGGCAGGGAACTGTCACCCCTAGACGTTCACATAACAGAGACCTTGCCTCGAGCGTGAGTGAACGGTTCCGTTTCATTATCTCAGGCCAACCGCCATCGACAAAGTCGGCGATATGATCGATAACGAATGGAAGGACACACCAGGCTGTGGGGTCACGTGTACCAGTCCAATCAAACTCATGCCGAAAGCGGGTTGTATCCCCGAGTGGGAATGTCATACCGTGACTAATCGTAAGAGGATGGATGGCCTGTTGTCGATCTTTTCGTACATACAGGAAGGCGGCACCCTTTGGAGCACAAAGCCACTTGTGTGCATTACTTGTAACATACGAAGCACCGAGTTCTCCAAGAGAAAGTGGGAGCATGCCAATTCCATGAGCCGCGTCCAAAAGGACCTGCACACCACGACCCTCCAAAGCTGAGGTCAGATCTTCAAACGGCATCCGAAGTCCCGTTGGACTTGTGACTGTGTCAATCATCGCAAGGACTGTTCGATCGGTTACAGCGGCTAACATCCGATCTATCACGACCCCAGGGCCCTCTATAGGGAAAGGAATTCGGACGGTAACAACAGATGCACCCCCTCTGGATGCAACAAAGTCGATGGCGTTACGGCACGCTTGGTAAGCATGATCAGGTACAAGAATCTCATCACCTGGAGCGAAGGAAAGTGATCGGAGTACTGTGTTGACTCCACTTGTTGCATTCTCGACTAATGCAAGATCATCTGCATCACAAGATAACATCTGAGCAAGCGCATGGCGCGTATCAATCAGAGCCGATGGTAGAATCTCTTCAAAGAAGCGGACTGGTTCAGATTCCATCAAATTCTGCCAACGTCGCTGTTCTTCAATGACTGCCCGGGGGGCTGCACCAAAAGAACCGTGATTGAGAAAGACAACCTCTGGGTCAATATCCCAATGATGGGCAAGTTCACTTCGTTGAGGCCGCCCCATGATACGGTTCCTCACCGTGCCCTTACAGTCCTGCCGGAATTGGTCCTTTGACCCCGGCTCCATCCCCAACGGTCAAGACCCCCTGAAACCGGACCTGCTCGATGGCGCGCATAGGCATCGTTGGTCTGGGGAACTGGGGCACTGCACTCGCTAAGGTGTGGGGTGGCACTGGACATTCAGTAATGGGTTGGACCATAGAAGAGGAGGTATATGCCTCGATTACATCGACTGGGATTAACGAAAAATACCTTCCTGGGGAAGTCCTTGAAAATGTAGAGGCCACGATGGATTTAGCCACAATTTGTGATGCATCAGAAATCCTCGTACTCTCGCTCCCATCAGGAGTGGTTCTGAGTGTCCTCGACGATGTAATCCCGCATCTAAGACCCTCTCACGCCATACTCGATCTAGCGAAGGGGCTAGCTCCGGAAACAGAGGAGGAGCCTTTCATCAGTGCAGTGATGGAGAAAAAACTCGCAGCAGCGAAGTGTGCCAACCCCATCTTTGTGATGACTGGACCGACAATTGCTCCAGAGGTAGCCCGCGGAGTAAGTACCATCGCTCTAATCGCCGCTCATGATAGAACAATGGCCCGTAGAATGGCGGACCGCCTTACAACAAAGACTCTCAAGTTACATCCCGCAGATGACCCACTCGGTGCCGAACTTTGGGGCGCGTTCAAAAATCCGATAGCACTTGCTTGTGGAATAGTAGACGGACTAGGAAATTCATCAGGTGACAACCTCAAAGCGGCACTAGTAACCGCTGGTTTTCAAGAAGGGCAGCGCCTTCTTCCGGCACTAGGTGCGAAACCTGAGACCTCGAGTTCGGCAGCAGGTATCGGCGACCTCTATGTCACCTCCACAAGCCCAAGTAGCCGCAATCGCACCCTAGGTGAGATGATTGGTTCAGGACTCAGCCTTGAAGAAGCCCTTGGGAAGATGCATATGGTTGCGGAAGGGGTCCGAGCAGCCCGAATGTTCCTCTCAAGAGCCGCAGTACTCGGAATTTCAACTCCATTCCTCCATGCATTGTGTGATCTTCTCGATGGAGGAATCGAAGTTGACGAAGCAATCGACCGTATGATCGAAACCGGAAATTAAGCCGCGATGTTCATGCATGATACCGTCATCCCGCATACATGGCGATGGCGGACTTGACCAAGTTCGAGAAGCGGATGTTCAAGTGGATTTGCTTGGAGGACAACGACTTCGTCAACAATCCATGGTCAACTAAGAAGGCTGCCAAGGCATTCAAAGTTGATGAAGATGAAGTGTATGAGGCGCTAGCTGCTCTTACTGAGAAAATACCACACCACATCTATGTCCACTACAAGGACGGTGGCATACGAATCAAAGCAGAAGACCCTGAAGAAAATTAGAATTCTCGGCTTGGAAGTAAAAACTCCGCATCTTTGAGAATTGATTACTTTCGGGGGTAAACGTGTAATTCCTCCAGTCCTGTTCAAGTATTATGTCGATGCGCCAAGGAACTATGGCACAAGGAACAGTAAAGTGGTTCAATCAGACAAAGGGGTTCGGTTTCATCGAACAAGAAGAAGGGGACGATCTATTCGTCCACAAGAGTCAAGTCGAGGGAACCATCAGAGACGGTGACTCAGTAGAATTCGATGTCGGCGAGGGCCCTAAGGGACCAAACGCAATCAACGTCCGAAAGATTGAGTGAACCCAATTTTTGTAATTTCAGAAGATGGATTAGTGGCAACTCTAGACCCGCTTCAGTCATCTTCATTCCTCAACATAGAGGGAGGGAGTAAAATTGACCACCAAGATTGACGTCGTACATCGCCATCCTCGGTAAACAAAGACCGGGCATAAATGGATATCACATCTAGAATTAATACTACAACGAAGATAATGATCAGGTAGGCGATTACCTTGTCATATTGTAGGAATTTGAGATAGAGATTGATGTAATATCCGATCCCACCTGCACCCACAATTCCAATCACAGTCCCATGTCTGAAATTATATTCAAACATGAAAATCACCTGCGAGATTAGGCCATTTGCGGATTCAGGGAGAATTACACCAAAAGAACGCTCAAACCATCCATGGCCCATCGCCTTGGATGCTTCCAAGGGTCCACGATCGATACCCTCGATGGTTTCGTACTGTAGTTTACCGAGATACCCAATCGTATAGACAGTCATAGCTAATATTCCGGATAATGGCCCGAAACCTATCACGATAACGAAGAAAAGAGCCCAAATGATACTTGGCAAACTTCGAGACCCTGCGAGTAAGAAACGAGCAGGGTAACTAACCCAATTAGGGCTAAGATTACGGGAAGCGAGCAATGACAATGGGAACGATATCGTCATACCTAGAATAGTTGCAACGAATGCAATTTTGAGAGTCTCAATCATACCCAACCATGCTGTTGAGCAGGTGAAAGATAGGCCTGGAGCCGCCAAACAAGGAGGGTATGCTTGTGCTTCAATAACACTCCAGTCAGGAGGCCACAGAGATTCTTGGAAGAAGGTAACCAGATTGTTATTCGTATTAGCTAATCGCCCCCAGTTGGGATCCATGCTGTTAGTTACTCGAAAAGCTACAACTAACAAGCCGATAAACAGAAGAAACCAACGAGATGAGTACCACAATCTAGAGGCGAGGGTAGTAAAATCAACTTTAGAACCAGAGTCGCTCATACGTTCAACTCCTTATCTAAACGCATGGAAATCTGCATAGAAATTGGTTGATCGACAAATGGATTTAATTGGCCATCATCAAGAATAAGAAGGTGGTCCGCCATCCTCTTAGCACGCGATATATCGTGTTCCACTACGATTAACGTCGCATTATTTGTACGAACATAATTGGTGACCTTTGATAGGACGCTTTCCATTGTTTCTTCATCTAATTCTCCAAGGAATTCATCAGCAAGAATGATTGACGGTTGTTGGGCTAGTGTTCTTGCGGTTGCAACGCGTCTCTGTTGACCTCCAGATAAAAGTCGAATTGGAGTTCTTTTTTTCTCACTAATACCCATTGCATCAATCGATTCTAATGTACGACGTCTGGCCTCAAATGAAAACGGGAACCATACGCCAGCTGTACTTGTCAAGGCGCCCATTAACACATTGTGATAGACAGATGCGTGCCGGATGAGGCCAAGCCTTTGTGGTATGTATCCAAGTTCACCACGAGATGCTTTGCTATTTCGACCAAAGAGAGTCATTTCTCCTTCAAGCATTGGAACGAGACCTGCAATCGTACGGAGAAGTGTTGTCTTCCCAATACCTGATGGGCCAGCAATGGCGACAATCTCGCCCTGATTGATTTCCAGATTGAGATTTTTGATGAGGGGTTCATCTGGTGAGAAACCTATCGAAGCATTCTCGATATGTACCACTGATTTAGACATAAACTCACGAACCTGAAATCATGCCTAACTAGAGTATTTGTAGAACTAGCCTAAACCCTACGAAACGGACAACTGATTTAGTCATCACCATCGACCAGTCATACCTTTGAACGAGCGATTTTTACCAAATTGACCATGGCACTTCTAACATCATCTGGATTATCGCATGTATTCTCAAACGCAACTCGAATCGGACGCCTTCCATCCCCTGTCATAACCGACATCTCAAACCCATACCGGTCCACTCCCGTCATCACAGGTTCTGTAGCATCAGTTGCCTTCGACATAGTATGGCAAATCAATAGCATAGCATCCTGATGATCATCATTCATGTGTTCGATTATCCCATCAGCAGATGAATACAACGGATCTGGTTCAGCCTCAGCCCAATCCACATCTCCGAACCACGACATACGACCAAAACCTCCGATATATCGCACAGAATCTACCTCAAGACGGAAAAATAGGAAATCGCCGAAATCAGCATAGAATTTTGAATCAGGGTGTCGTTGAACAAAGATTTCCTTCAAGCGGGGCCGTTCATCGTCCGAAACTTGTTCACAAATTCCAACTAATGTCACTCGGCCCAAAGCAAGTGGATTGCCATCCCCTCCTTCTGCAACCAAAAGTGAGGATTTAGAATTCTGAAGCAGATTCTTTGTGTGTTCTGCTAGTCGACTTATCAAAAAGATAGGATGCTCGCCATCCATTGCGAATGTAACAAATGAACCGTAAGGATGACCCTCATGGCTGTGTGAAATCGTGCATAATGTTGCAGTACCTACCCTCTCAATAAGAGTCCTAGCTTGTTCAGCGTGTGATGAGGTAGCCACATTTGGATCATACAACAACTCCTGTTGTCTTGTACTCGCGCCCTTAGGTGGAGCATGACGAGGTATGTCAGCTGATTTTTCAGTCATTCAATTCACCTTAGAAATGAGGACTATCACACATTCTGGAATGCTTCCAATGCAGACTGAAGCCACTCTTCTGTGAAATCTTCAAAATCTGTGTCAAGGTCAATTCTTTCCGCAACTCGGTTCCCGCCCTTTTCCTCAAGAACTGCATCCCATTGCTTTCCTGATTCACAGAACAGTTCGTAGGCGGTATCCCCTAATGCTAGGACTGCAAAATTTATGCCATCCATAGTTCCACCATCTGCATCCTCCATAGATTCATACAAATCTTCAGCATTCATTGGCTGATCACCATCGCCCCAGGTGCTGCAAGTTACTAGGAGACGTGTGGCTCCGGAAAGATCATCCACACTCAAATCATCCATGTCATGGATAGTAGCATTCAAACCATAATCTGGCGCCATTCGTTGAGCATCTTCAGCAACCATTTCTGCATTTCCAGTCTCTGTTCCAAAAATAATCATTAGTTCTTTTTCAGTCATTTTTTCACCACTTTAAGTTTCAATTTCCCGCCGACTCGTCATTGGGGATATCGAGAACATGTATCCTCATTGGTGCACCATCATTCGATGATATCAAGTCACTGGTCACACCAAAAACTTCTGAAATATTTTCTTCAGTGAAAACTATCTCTGGGGAGCCAAACGCCTTCATTTCACCCTCATGTAACATCAAAATAGAATCTGCAAACCTTGCAGCAGTATTTAGATCGTGAATCGCAATCAAAGCCGAACAATTGTTGTCCTTATTGTCCACGAGTTTACGAATTGATTTCATCACAATAATCTGATTCTTAAGATCAAGATCACTGGTAGGTTCATCGAAAAGAAATAATGAAGGGTTTTGGGCAACCGCCTTAGCAATAATCACACGTTGCCTCTCTCCTCCAGATAACTGATCAAATCTTCTGAAAGCAAAATCTTCTAAATCGAATAAAGAAATAGTGTTAGAAACAAACTCCCGGTCTTCATCACTAATTCTCCAAGAAATGTATGGCCTCCTTCCAAGCATAACAACGTCATATACATCTAATGGGAAACTTGTAGATACTGACTGTGGAACATAGGATACTTGTTTCGCTAATTCAAGAATAGGCATTGTACTAACTTCTTCAGAATTGATGGATATACTACCTGTAGAAGGAACAAGTATACGATTTAGGCATTTCAATAGTGTAGATTTACCTGCCCCATTAACCCCGACAATAGCAACTATCTGGTTTGGCTGAATATCAAAACCAACGCCAGAAAAAACTTGTTTATTGCCCCAACTGAAACTCAGATTCTTGGCCTCGAGTATCGAATTCAATGTGACACCCCCTTATTTGCAAGGAGGAGATACATGAAAAATGGCCCCCCAATTACGGATAACATCACTCCGACTGGAATGATGATTGGGGCAACAATAGTACGACCAATAGTGTCTGCTATTAATACCAAAAATGCCCCAGAAACCGCGGAACATGGTAACAATTTACGATAATCATTTCCTATAATTAGACGAGTCATGTGAGGTGCAGCAAGACCGACAAAACCAATCAAACCAGTGAATGCTATGACAATAGATGTCATGCCAGCTGACAATACCAATATTGTAACCCTTGTAGCTTGTGGGTCTACACCTGTTGAAATTGCAAAATCGTCACCCCCTAAAGCCATCGAATTCAAATCCCAAGCAAATATGATTGCATAGGGCATTAGACAAATAATCAGTGCAGCAATCCACATTGTCTGACCAAGATCTGGCCTTGACAGTGAACCAAAGGACCAATGCGTCAGTTGAGAAATCTCAGCATCAGATGCAAAATACTGAATTGTTGATACTATTGCTCCACAGATGAATGTGATTGCAATGCCTACAAGAATATATGATTCAGGAGATATAGAACGCATTTTCCCCAATTGTATGATAATTACAACCACAATTAACGAAAAGAAAAATGCATTGGCCACGATTCCTATCGATTCAAAATCCAAATTTGAAAGCGGACCGGGGAGGTTTGACAAAAAAGGTTCAAGGAAATCGATTACTTGCAAACCCAATACAATTGCAAGGGCGGCACCTAGTGATGCACCGGATGCAACTCCAAGAGTAAGTGGGGAAACCAGGGGGTTTCCCAAACATCCCTGCATAAGTGCTCCAGCAGTGGCAAGAGCAACTCCACATGTAATTGCCATTAGTATTCTAGGAAATCTGAGATGCCAGATTATATCGGACTGTAATGAGTCAGGCTCTGAAATACCTAGAATTATTTTCAGTGTCGATAGTTGATCTAACTGTTCAGAAGAACCGATACCCATTGCAAATAGACCCAGTATTATGGTACAACTTGCAACTACTGCCATTATGAGAATCTGTACATATCCATTCTGGATATGACGTTCAGTGATCGACTCCATTGGATTAATCTCCATTACCTGATTGGCAAACGAACTTTCCTATTCTCTCAACACCATGATATTCGGAGAAATATTCGTCTAGATACGAATCTGTATCAATGTCAAGGAATTTTTCAGGATGTAAGTGCTTGGCAAGTGTTGGAAGACCATGAATCATCATAGGACCTGCAAATTCACCAGAAAAAATTAGCATTCTATCATCTATTACAGCTTGAACTCCATCAAAACCAGGACGTTCGGACACGAATTCTATATGTTGATCACAAGAAATTCCGTCTGTATCAAATCGATTGAATCCAATATCAAATGTTATTCCGTCAAATAGGATTACATCAGGATCCGCATCAAGGATTGCCTCCATGTCAACATGAGTGGTATGTCCCGGAAGTTCAGCAAAGAAATTTATCCCTCCTGCTTTTTCTATCATATCAGTCCATTGAGATGTTCCGGTCAAAACTACTGGATCACGAGTAAGGGAAGCATGATGTTCCATAACAACAGTTGGACGGTTGTCGGATTCAAGAGAAGAAATCCTTCCTTCAATTAGTAATTCTATCGAATCAAAATCTGCTAAAAGATCATTCATTTCTTCTTGCTTATTGAACAATTCAGCAATTACCTGAAACTCGGTTCGGAGGTAATCATATTTGTAAAAATCCAATGCAATAACCCTGATACCTACCTCATCAAGTTTGTTTCGTATGGCACTAGTATCGACCATACCATTGGTAGCGAAAACGATGTATACATCGGGTCGAGCATCGTACAATGCCTCAAAATCAATCTCAGAATGGGCCGAATTCTGAACTATCTTTGTCTCATTATATTCAGGCCATAATATCGAATCATCGAAGTCACCAGAAACTCCTACAACTACGGACGAAGAGACATTCAACATTCTCATTGCACTCGCAATATAGGTATTGGAAATAGCAACACGCGAAGGAGATTCTTCGAACTGGTGTACCACTCCATTTGAATCAGTTACAGTAATCGAGTAAGGCTGCTCTGATTCTTGTATGTCTTGATCAGATAGAATGTACCATCCAAAGAAACCAATCAAGAGAATGGATACTTGGATTAAGGCAAGTTTTCCCTTATCCATCTAAATCAAGCCCTCCTTGGTTTTGAAATTGCTATCAGCAGAATTAGTAAAAGAACGAATCCAAAAACCACTGAAGAAAAAGAAGCGCTGGTACCCTCTGCTACTAAATTACTATCCTCAGCTAGTATGAATACAGATTCAGACCATCCAGAATTTGGGCCATCTTCCATTAACACCAAAACTCGAATCCTGTGTTGCCCAATATTTTCAATCTCCAAATCAAAGCTATTTGCACTCCCATTGTAAGCCTCATAATACGATCCATCCGGAAGCACTACTCCTAGAACATAGGCTTGAGCATCATGAATTTCTGACCAAGTAACTAACTTGGATGAACCAATAGTTAGATTCTGATTCTCGATTTCAAGAATCGGTGGCTGTTGAACGAATAGAACTGAAAGGTTCAGACTATTTCCAATAACTGAATAGTCGGAATTCATAACCGCGACAATCTCAAAATGATGCTCGCCATCCTCCAGATCCATCGCCTCATAAAAATTGGAAGAACCCGCATAAGTCACAACCCCATTATGGCTCAATTCGTACGATTCAGCCCCTTGGAAATCAGACCAACGGATTGTGAAATTTTTCGTATCAATAGATGAGTCCTCGACTAAGAATTGGGGAGACAAAGGCACCTCGAATGCAGTCAACACATATTCGACTGAGTCGGAATGTGAGCCAGGGAGCCTGTCGATGATTTTCACCCAATTCCTGACAGTATGGTTGTACCACAATTCCCATGACCTAATTCCATCAGACGCATCTGTTATCGAGATGTAAGTGGTCATGAACGAACCAGCAGGTGTTGATACCTCTACGTCATAGGATATAGACACATTATTCATGGTATCATCGTAACCATTTGGATGACCTGGAACACCAATGATATTGGTTCGATTGAAATGAAGTTCAGTGGGCTCTGGCCCAGATAGTAAAGATGCCTCTGCACCTTCGGAATCCACAAATTCCCAACCTAGTGTGCCTTCTTGATAGTAGGACGATGAACTAGGGGCGTCTGCCCAATATGTCTTGATATTCAGCAAGTTATCCTTGTCAACCCAACGATATCTCTGTTCGCCTTCCTCATCAATGCCATCTGTAACCCTCACCAAGTAAGATTCTCTGGTATTGCCAAATGCATCCTGAACTGTTTCAGTTGATATCGCAGTAACTGTTCTGTTGTGAACTCCGTAAGAGCTCAAAGGTGTATGTGTCAAGGCATAATCCCAACTCATACCTTCTGACCACAAATCGTCTGATTGAGAATCAGGAAGTACAATTAGAACGAAGGATTGAGGAGATTCTGTGGATCCATTCGAATTCACTGCAATAATGTTGAACACAAATGTTCCAGATTCGCTGGGAACCCAGTCAATCGATCTTTGCGTACCTGTGTAAATGGGGGTGTTATCATCAGAAATTTCACCTTCATACACAGAGAAATATTCTGTAAAGTTCCCTCCATCCCACCTAATTTCATACGATTCATTGGAAGAAGTATCTAGTGAGAGGTGGAAATACGGTGATTCGGGTAATTCAACATCCACTATTGATGACACATTTAACCATCCAGGTCCGGAATAGATTTGTTGGCTCACCGTTTGGAACACCTCAACATTACCTTGCTTGAAACTTACATTGTATGTATCTCCAATCACAAGATTACGAAGAAGATAGAATCCATCAGTATTTGTGGATACTGTCTGATTCTCGATACTAACCAGCACCTCATTCATCGGTGCACCTGTTGAATCTGTAAGAAAACCATACAGGTTATTCATGCCGTATTGGAAAATGAATTCATTCGGACGAGGATACGTGGTAGAACCTTCAGATACTTGGAAATGGAACTGCTGAGTTGTTCCCTCAGCATCATCAAATGTGCCTATCAATGTGTAATAATCTCCAATAGCATATGGACCCAGGTACGCAACACTCTCACCTAAATCAGTAATATCACCGTTCTCATTTATCGAGACTGATGTGATGTTGTAGTCATTGACTGTTAAATTATCACTCAATCTTGGAATGACCCAATTCTTACCTACGGTCCAATTTAATTCAACATCATCGTCTACAACTACCGAACGATAAGCGACTGTGTGCCCGTCATTCATGAAATAAGCACGAATTATGTGCTCACCATTAGATACACCGGAAATGGAATAGAAACCTGTTTGATCCGTCCAAACGGAATCCATTGGAACAAGTTTGACTGAAGTTGCATTCGCAGGAGATCCATCAGGGAGCAGGACGTAGCCAGATACAGTGTAACTCTCCGATGTATTTGATTCAGAATGGACGTTAATGGATGAACATACCAGGACGAAGATACAGAAGACTACAACTCTAGTGCTGACCATATTTGGTCTGACCCCCCATCCTGATTTCAGATATCGTATCTATCTTCGAAATATGAAGAAATACCTGGAACATAAGAAATTGAATCAGAATAACTCCCCATGTGCTCTTGAGTATTCACTGCAATCAAACCTCCAGTATTCAACACCTCAGAAAGTATCGAACTACCACAGGAACTCTGAGTAAGATTAGCGTCAATAGAACGCGAATTAGTGTTGTAACAATAACCATCTCCCTCCTCAATCCAAGATTCATAATTCATCGCCATCAGCTCTTCAAGCAGTGCTGCCCTTGTGGCCATATCAAGCAATTCAGGATTATACATTACAGGGTGGCTCGGCGCCTTACCAAAGATAGGGAGGGCCAAATATTCGCCATCCTCTAGGCACCAATTTCGGTTTCGATCAACACAATAGAATTCGTAAGTTGAGTCAGCGATAAATGCGATATCTCCTCGACCTGATGACATGCAACGTAGCGCACCTTCGTAACTGTAATACAAATCACCAGATTCGGGAATAGATGCATTTTCGTTGAAGAAATTATAGATGGTATCTCTGAGAGAAGAGACGTCATCTGGGTCGCCGACAACTTCGGCATATCCGTTACCAATCAAGTAGCCCATCGGTAGAAGCATACCTGCTGATTTCAGCCAGCCAGTGTGGCAAGGTGTCTTTCCTCTGAATAGTTCGTAAGGATCAGTAGATGGATCATCATCAAGATATGCTGCTGCTATGTCACTATCTGCTCGAACATACGCTTGTGCACCGTAATATGAACGGCCATCAGGCTTCAAATCAGCAGCTAACGCAGCTAGACCGTATTCCTTCCAACCTACCCATGCAGCTCCTCCATCCATGAATCCAATATCTGCATTACCGAATCTAAGAGCCTCGAGAATAGCACCTTCAGAACTAACATCGTAAAGTTCCACATTAACGCCCAATCTATCAGAAAGGCGATCTGCTAGAATCTGAGGGTTAGAATCCACATTTGTGTAGGTATCCTTGACCTCGTATGCAATTCTGATTGTATCCTTAGTAGGTGTTGAGTTTGATACAACGCCATAGTTACCGCCGAAGTATGCCTGGATTCCGGGAATATTCCGAATCGCTGCCGAATATGTGCCAAGGTGAGCTTCAGTGCCACCTACATCCACAATACCACGTGGTGAATTCACGATGTCGTCTAGGATATCATCGCCTACATCATCATCATCCATCTCAACCAATGCATCACGTATGGCATCTGCCTTCTCAGTGCTCATCAATGCTGGATTATACATGACTGGGTGTCCAGGAGCCTTTCCAAACAAAGGCAATTCGTGATACAAATCCTCATCTAGGCACCAAGAGTTGCTCTCTTTACGATCAACACAATAGTAGTCAAGTGTTGAATCTGCAACAAATGCAATATCGCCACGATCTTCGGAAAGACAACGAAGTGCACCCTTGTAACTATAGTACAATTCTCCTGACTCAGGGATTGAAGCGTTTTCATTGAAATAATTGAAAATTGTATTTCTCATTGAATCAACATCATTCGGATCTCCGATTACATTTGCATATCCATTTCCAATGAGGTAGCCCATGGGAAGCAACATTCCAGCTGACTTCAACCAACCAGTATGACACGGGGTCTTACCCTGGAAAAGAGCAAATGGATCGGTGACTGAATCATTATCAAGATCAGCAGCGGCAATATCTGAATCAGCCATTACAACTGCACGAGCCCCATACCATGTTCGCCCATCAGGTTTGGTCTCAGAAGCAAGCACACCAAGATCATACTGTTGCCAGCCAATCCATGCGGCCCCACCATCCATGAAACCGATATCCGCATTACCAAAGCGCAAAGCCTCCATGGCTGCACCTTCGGAATCAACCGGGTACAAAGTTACGGGAGCATCCAGCTTCTCAGCGAGATAGTCAGCTAAACGTTGGGGGTTGTCATCGATGTTAGTGTAAGTATCCTTCACTTCAAATGCAATAACCAAACTATCCACGGGATTCTCAGCCAAACCGTCATCTGTAGACGAAACGGTGTCATCAGAAAGGCATCCGGCAGACATCCCAACAACCATCAGAATTGCCAGGGAAATTGCTCTTTTTTTATTCGCTATCATCTCAATCATTCCTTATTCTCTAATCACCAGACCAGTGCGCGGTCCACCGTCCCCGTCCGAGGACATTGAGAGTTGGTTCGCCTCTCAAACGGATCAGCCGGTAGACCGCGTACGGTGCGTGTTCGCGATTGTAATTCACTCCATATCATCAGGAGTAAGACCCGATGTCATCAGATGTGATGCCGTAATGAGCCCATACTGGAGCGAGCCAGGCAGACACATCATACGATGTGCCAAGCTGGGTAGCGTCCGTTAGGTCTAGAACTTCATTCATCTGGCTAGCGCCGTAGTTGTTGTAGTACATCGGCATGCCAGTAGAACCAACTGCGCCGAACCCATCGTTACACTGGGATTCATTCACGCCAGTAGCCACAGTGTGACTTACAACGTTGTAACATCCAGTGAATGCAGGTCCGCCACCCATAGAGAAGTCGGTATACCATGCAAAGTTATCACAAACAGTAGCATCGGCTGCATCTCCAACGTAAGCCATTGTGTGGGTCTTGTTGTTGTAGCATGCATCGGTGTAGTCAGCTGCGTAAGCTTCGATGGTCTTCCAGAATGCGTATCCTTCAGCCTGATACTTAGCAGCATCAGTGGTGGAGTCCATCTTGTATGTGTACTTCAGGACTGCCTGAGAGTATGCAATGATCACGTTCTTGACGACGACGCCGCCAGCATCATTGTATCCAGTGCTGTCGTTTGTCTGTAGAGCAGCAAGTCCACCGACCATTGCGTCTGTGATAGCATGAGTGGTGTTGGCTACATCTCCAAATGATGTATTGGTCTTGGTGCCGAAGTCGTTGGCTCTCTTGTTGAGAGTCGATACTGGCCCACAGCCAACGTTCTCATCAGGACCATGGAAGAATGCCCATCCTTCGTCCCAGTTGTGAGGTGCTCCAGAGTCATTGTTTTCCCAGTTGCCAGCCTCAGCCTTGTTGACTGCAGTGTTCAACTCGTGGATGGTGTATGCGACCATTGCCATGTTAGCAGTTAGCTTAGCAACACCCTGGTATCGGACTGTGTCGGAAGTGTTCGCAAAGTCGCCAGTTCCGTCTAGAGCGGCCATGATGTGAGCATCGACTGAACCGTTCATTCCGTAGAACATGTCGTAGTTGTGTTGCTTTCCAGCTGCTGCAGCGAATCCTGCAAGGGTGCGGTAGGAACCGTCGCTCTTAGGTGCATTCTTACCATTCTGGTAGACGTCCTTTGCTGCAGTCCACTGGGCATTGCTGGCGTAGGTCTTGATGTCGCACATGTCAGCCATCAGAGATCGATGGTTATCCACATTGGAAGCGTATGTGTAGCCTCCATCTTCGGAATCCATTGTGCTAACTGCTGCACCTCCACTGGAAGAGGAATCGCTGCTGCTGCCATCTGAAGAACTACCATCAGATGAGCTGCTATCAGATGAACTGCTATCTGATGAACTGCTATCAGATGAGCTGCTATCAGATGAACTGCTATCGGCGGTGCTGTTGGTGCTATCAGCAGTACTTGTGCTGGTGTCTGCTGTGCTAGTAGATGTGTCATCAGATGTGTCATCTGCAACGCATCCGGCAAAAGCTGCCATCAACATCAGTAAAACTAGTGTCATTCCTTGCATTGTTCGCGTTTTCATTTGTATCCATTCCATACGAGTTTAGGCTCGCCTAAAACGTCCGACAATTAGGTCATATATGATATTTAGGGCATTTTAGGTGAGCCTAAAAACCAGCACAATTCATATTCAAATGACTCTTCAATATGTCAAAGAACACTAAGAATGCGCAGATTAGATGTGGTGAAATCGGTATGGGGAGAAATCAGATTGGGGGCATCATCCCGAGAGACGCGAGCGCAGCATATCGAATCTCATTGTTCATGATCCTGATTATTTCGGCTATGTTACGATTCCGGGGACTTGGTGTAGAATCGTTCTGGCTTGATGAATTAACGACACTCGATGCAGTCGATGGAGGAGACTGGAGAGACACAATGGAAGGATGGCTTTCGATGGTAGGCATGGGCACTTGGCTACTATATTGGTGGGCCCAAATAGTAGGTACTGAATCCGATTATGCGCTCCGCTCTGTGAGTGCAATTGCCGGAGTAATTCTGATTTACATTGTAAGCGAATTTACACGCAAGCACACTGACGAAAAGGCAGGAATCATTGCAGCCGGAATGATGAGTGTATCATATCTCTCGATACTCTACAGTCAAGAATTTCGACCCTACATGTTCACGACACTATTCATTTGGATCTCGTTCTACTTAATTCGGAAACCTGAGAGGTTGACAAAACCACAGATTGCAACCAGTGTCACATTATTGACGCTAGCATACTTAATTCACTATCTCGCAGGATTAGCTATCGTCCTAGGCCTGATTTGTGATTTCATAATCCGTATCAAGACCACGATTTCCAATCACGGTACACAGGAACCAATCGGATTAAGCGATAAAATCCGTGATTACCTAAACTCTAACCACGGTCAAAGATTGATGATATGCTTCTCTCTGGCATCTGTTGCAATTTTCATGCTGGAGAAGATGTTTCTTGACTCCTCAAGCACAAACCATAGTATGTGGATTAATGATACACCGAGAAGACCCGTGGTTTCTCTATTCGATTATTTTGTTGCATTTGACGACCGGGGAACAATAACTGACATTGCAGAATCATTGTGGTACTTCGTGCTTCTTTCTCCGTTGATATTGTACTTGCATCGAAAAATGAAAACTGAACGTGAATTAGAGAATGAAATTGAATGGTTTGTTTGGTTTGTAGGAGGCGGGAGTATGTTGATGGTCGTAATCTACTCTGTTCTTGTTCGGCCACTTTGGGTGTCGAGATACTTCGTGTTCTCAATGCCTGCATGGTACATTTTGTTTGGGAGTTCGATTTCTAAAACCATAGACCTAATGGATTCTGCATTCAATTCTCAAAGAAGTAAACTCGATAGTACGACAACATGGTCATGGGCGATTGCATTAGCATTCACGGCAATATTCGCGTCAAACAGCTTGCATTGGTTGGTGAATGATTTCGAATACTATGAACAAGGGGGGAGATGTGATTTCAGAGGGATGAGTGAATGGTTAGATGAAAATACGCCTGAAAACCAGGATGATGTATTCATTGTAAGTCAACCATATTCCCGATTTTGGGATCTCTATCTAGGCAGAATGGGTAGTGATGTTGAAATCGACACCCATGGGAGTTGGGGCGATTTAGGCATCGGACAACTGATGCCAATTATCGATGATGAATCTGATTCAGTGATACATATCCGAGGTCACAAAAAGGACATGTGGAATTATGATGAGCTAACATTTGTCCTCAATGGAAGTTATGAATTAGAGCAAAGTTACTACTTCACTGAAGGACAGATAGATGTGTACAAGAGAGTTCGTTGGTTGGATTCTTAATCGCTACTATCTTTCAAGAAATTGAAGCCCAACAAACCGATGATTATAATCAAAGAGATTAGTATCAAAATGAGTAACGTATCAGAAAGGTCGAAAGATTCTGAATCCGTATTTTGTAGGGAAACTGAATTGGGATCGACTGAATCAGATTCTTCATTCGCTGGATTATGATTCGGATTGTGACCGGTCCCCTCTGAATGTTGACTTGTGTCAGAGGAACTGCTGTCCGAGGAACTTGTGTCTGAGGAACTTGTGTCCGAGGAACTGCTGTCCGAGGAACTTGTGTCTGAGGAACTTGTGT
>PATD01000039.1 GCA_002713585.1 Methanobacteriota archaeon | reverse complement strand
GGTCCCTTGAGCCAAATTGTTGGGCAGCGTCGGACTATATGTCCCACTTCGATATGATCCACCAGAAATACTGTTCGCCTGTTGGGTAGAACCTATTTTCGTATCACTGGTTGTGATTGTAGAATCGCTTGAAATGTACATTTCCCAGTAGAACCATCCGGATGTATCATCTCCAGAATTGTCGATTCTCCAAGAAATACTCACTTGTTGGCCGACTTGGGCTGTACTCGGCCCAGACGGGCTGTCTGGAACTAAATCAGCAGGTTCTTCGATATCGATTCGTGAGCTGGAGGAAACGATGTTGTTCGTCTCATCCAATTCATTTACACCGCCGCGATTGTCGGCAATTAGGCCAAGATAGTAGTATCCTGTATTCATTCCAGTTGGAATAGGAACATTGTATTCGTAACCAGACCGGTAAGAACCACCACCGATGCTGCTCTCGCTAAATTCATCGACGAATGTGTCCGATGTGGTGATTGTTGAATCAGTCGAAAGATACAGTTTCCAGTAGAACGAACCAGAATAATCAGTACCAATATTGTCGATCCGATACTGCACAGTGATAGTATCGCCCATGATTGCAGAAGATGATGAGGTGCTGACCGACGTAGCCTCCAAATCTGGCAAGTCCTCTTGAAGCGTAATTTGGTTACAAGTCCGAGCATTATTCGATTCGCTGGCTTCGTCGACATCGGAATCAACATCGAGGATGTAACCCCAATAATAGGTCCCAGCATTCATGGAGGAAGGGATTCGATTACTACTGGATAGAGAATCTGTCCGATAACTACCCGAAGACAAACTGGACGAGTATTGGTCGCTGCCAACTTGTGTGTCACTAGTTGTAATGGTGGAGTCTGTGGAGAGATACATCGCCCAGTAAAATGTGCCCGTTGATTGGCCGTGAGTGCTGGAAACATCATTTTCATATTGAATTGAAATCGATGATGTGAGATAGTCTCCAACCGTGCCAGTGGTTGGTGTAGAACACGACGATGAGGTGGTTCGAGGAATCAAATCAGCCAATTCATAGACGTGGACTCGGCCTGAATCGTAATCGTCATTGTTGTTCTCATCAGATTCACTGACTTGGTCATTGATATCAACAATCATGCCGACATAGTAGTAACCGCCCGTGATTGATGATGGAATGTTCACAGTCTTGGACGATGAACGGGTGCTGCCTGAGGAAATGCTCGACTGCGACCAATCGTCCAACAAAAGGTCGCTGGTTGTAATTGTCCTATCTGTGGACAAATACAATCCCCATCGGAACGAGCCTGATGATGAGCTCCCATCATTTTTGATTCTCGTACTGATACTTTTGGAATCTCCAGCATCCGCTGAAGTCCAAGACGCTGAGAGATAGTCAACTGTGAGATCAGGGCCACTTCGGGCTCCAGTCTCCATCGGAGTATCAGTTTGACTCAATTCTTCGACTTTGGAGACTGGTGCCAAGGCCAACAACATCGAAAAAAGGGCCAAAAGTGCGACGAAGCGAATCGTGCTTGCTCTGGAGGCCATGGTCGCTCCCCGTAACAGTTGTTGGACGTATATCTTGTGGTGGATACCTCTGGAGGCGAATATGTGGCCCGTCTACGAAGTGCATTAACTCAAGAGCCAGAAAGCCAATCAATCTGAGGAAGGAAATCTGGAGCCCCAGACAAGAGCCATGCCTCAATGTTCATCCAAAGAACATCTGGAGATACATCCGTAGCATCAAATTCTGCGGCACGTCCATTCGGCTTGTCACCCCACGGTCCACCGACCATCTCCCATTCAACATTCGATTCTATTTTCCAAATAGGATAATCACGTGATTGGAGACGGGCTGTGAGAACAGAAGGTGAACAACGAATTATCGCACTGGCATCTACTGGAAGAAGATGACTAAGATGGCCATCGATCAACATGGATTTCTCTAATTTAACTGCGGATGCAAGGCCTTCAATATCGATAGATTGGGCTCCATCATCATCTATTTCTGAAATCATGCCATGCTCCCCTGCGAGTTCAGTGACTGTAGTAACTGTCCAACCTGCATTCGCTGCCAAAGCAGCAATAGTCGTCTTCCCGACTCCCGGACTACCAGTAAGCGCAACTACCAGAGACGGTTCCACAAGGACCGCTTGAGAACCGTTGGCATGAACGCTCCGCCCCCCGGAACCTTCACGCCCCGAATCTTCTGTCGGCACATTATGTCCGACGACGATCACGCCGAAGAAGCAGTAGAATCCGATGCAGATACCGAAATCGAAGGTGGGTTATCCGCGATTATCAATGCCTGTAATCCAAAGACATCGCCCCTGAACTGGCTTCTTCTTGCAGTTCCATTTGCAGCCTATACTTCAATTGCCCATCTCGACCCTGGAATCCAATTTATGGCATCTCTAATTGGCATCATGCCACTCGCATTCTTGATGGGTAAGGCCACTGAAGAAATCGCTACCAAGACCTCTGAATCTCTTGGAGGACTGTTGAATGCGACCTTTGGGAATGCGGCAGAAATCATCATCGCGGTCATCGCGATTCTGGCGGCATCCTCAGCGCTAAAGGCAGGTGATGGTGCTACCGCTGATGTATACATTCACTTGATACAGGCGAGTTTGATTGGCAGCATCCTAGGAAACCTCCTACTCGTCATGGGTTTGTCCATGCTCTGGGGTGGAATCCGTTATCGTCGGCAGACATTCAACACTCAGGCTGTGAGCACCAGTTCAACGCTTTTGCTACTCTCTGCCATATGCCTAATTCTCCCTACTGTTTACCACATCACCCTTTCTGCCGGGAGTGGATGGGCGGAATCTGAAATTGTTGATGGTGTCCTAGTAGTGTCGAGATTGGCAGCTATTATCCTAATGGCAATGTATGGATTACTCCTCTTCTTCCAGTTGAAGACACACTCCGATTTGATGGGTGGTGGTAATGGTCACGGACACGAAGAATCTACTATGACATTGAAGGATGCTGCTATCCTACTAACTATTGCCACAATCTTCGTGTCTTGGATGGCTGAAATTATGGTTCACTCCGTGGAAGCGGCTGGCGAAACAATCGGCCTTCCAGCGGTTTTCATCGGGGTAATTTTGCTTCCTCTGTTTGGCAATGCAGCGGAGCATTTCACTGCTGTCGTGGTTGCTGGTAAAGATCGAATGGATCTATCGTTGGGAATCGCAATCGGTTCCTCGGTACAAATCGCAGCCTTTGTCGCACCGCTAGTCATCCTACTCGCTTGGGTACTGGGTGTCAATCTAAGCTTCGAGTTCGGCCTCTTGGAAACAGCTGCCTGTATGCTCTCTGTCCTGATTGCAAACAGTATCTGTCGTGACGGTGAATCGAACTGGCTAGAAGGCACTATGCTACTCGCTACCTATCTGATCATAGGAATTGGATTCCTATTCCACCCCTAATCATTCGGATTCAAGATTCAAAACACGTGCAATCTTATCTTTGCCTGCTAGGATAATCGAACCTTTCGATACTAGGACTTCATAATTGTCAGCTGAGAATCTAATATCTACGCGTGAACCGAAACGAATCATCCCAAACCTCTGACCACGTCTGAGTGATTCACTCGGACCTATGTATGGAACAATGGTCCTAGCGACTGCACCAGAGATTTGTGTAATCTCTACTCGACTCTCTGTCTCATGCTCAACAACAGTACGAATACGCTCATTCCCTTCGCTTTCCTTCCTGGATGCCCGAAGATAAGGGCCGCGTTTCCGACCCTTACCAGTTCGATGCTCCATGTGCACAATACTTCCAGCCAACGGGCTGCGCTGTACATGAACATCAAGAGGAGACATATAGATCGCGATTCTGATTGAATCCAACCTAGACTCTTCACCTTCAGGTACCTTCTCCCAACGCTGTTCTGTCGAGTAGCTCAATGGTTGAGAACACGGTTCTGGAAACCAATCTCCCATGTGATGATCCACCTCGATACGACCGGTTTGTACTTCTTCTTGAGTTGGTCGGCGGCCTGTAGCTCGCTCACGAACAACAAACATGACACGCCCGTCTGCAGGGCTGACAAGAAGTCCCTTAGCACGAGGTATTGGACGATCTGGGTCCCGATGGAAGAAAGCAAGGAAAGCACTACTACAAGCCAATAAAACGCCGGCAAGAGAGATGATTCCTGAAGGATCTGCAACGAATATGACAATCATGAAGGTACTCAGAGACATGATGCCCAAGAGGAATGTTGGACCAATACCTGGCGGCGCAATGCCTACCACATTTCTCACTCTTCGGAATCAGAATCCGTTCGAGCTTGGATGTTGATTTCATCGTCATCTGTGCCAAGCACACCATCTTCTCCGGGATCAACGCTGACCTCAACATTCTCCCCTACTGGGACTGGCTCGCCGGTTTGCTGAGCTGTAAGGATGGCTTCCTCCATTCTTTGCTTGAAACTCTCTTGGGCCTTCTGGAATTCTGCAGCCTTCTGGACTGCAGATTCAATCATCTCATAACGTTCCTTGATTGCCTGATTTAGATCTTCGAAGACCTTCATGTTCTGGACATACCAATCATCTCGGGCTCCAAGTTCAGATTGAGCGGTCTGAAGTTGCTCATCGAGCTCTTCTGTGATTTCGTATACTCGTCCAAGCATGGCACGTTCCTTGGAGTACTTCTCCTCCATCTTCTCAAGTTCAGGTTCAAGATGTTCGACACGCTTGTTGGACTTCGCACCATCAAGTTCGAGTTCACGAATCCGATTGTCCTTCTCAGAAAGGAGATGCTCTAGTCCTTCTCGCTCGATTTCACGATTGAGGGCTTCCTTCTCAAGAACCTCAATCAAAGCCTGCTTATCCGCAATCTCATCCTCTGCCTTTCGATAGGCTTCGTACAACCGCTCCAATCTCTGAGTCTCCTCTGCAAGGCGTGACTCAAGCCGACGGATGGTCATCTCAGGCGAATCTTGTTCTTCCACCTCATCATCGCTCAGGGGGTCCATCGACACCTCCAGAGCACCTTCCGCTTTAACCCCGGCGGCGCTTCCTGCGAGCAGGTGCGCACTACTGATTATGATTGCTCGATTGGACAAGCCATTCATCGGCAGCCGCAGTTAGAGACAGAGCAACGGCAAGTGTCAGGTTCTTTGAAGCCGGAATATGCAACTTCTCATCTGGCCCATGTGCATTTGCATCGGGGCCCATCGAACCAGTCACGAGGAATCCAGCATCTGGAAAACGATTCTGCATCATCGAAAGGAATGGAATTGTTCCACCTTCAAACATCGGCATCCAATCCTCTCCATAGAGATGCTGGGCCGCACGATTCAATGCAGAGTCAATCGATTCAGGAAGGGTTGACGCATAGAAACCGTCAGCTACTGCTTCAGGAGTGTAAGTCACCTTCGCACCATGCGGGGGATCTCGTTCTAATGCCTCTTTCATGGCTTTCGACGCATCCTCTGCATTGACATCAGGCGGGATTCGCATAGAGAGTTTGAATTCAGAATATGGGCGCAACACGTTTCCTGCTTCGGCAATTGATGGGAACCCGTCCGCTCCAGTCACTGCAAGAGACGGGCGCCAATTACCATTCAACACAACCTCAACAGGGTCGAGAACCTGTGGTTCAACACCATCGAGGAACGGATAAGCAGACCAGACAGTATCTCCTAGAACACTAACGATTCTCTCGGCCCTTTGCCTTAGATGTGAACCAATCTCCGTATTGAGTTCAGGGAGGAGAACTTCACCGGTACTGGAATCTTCAATCCGTGAAATTAGATTGCGGGCGATACGGAAAGTCTCGGGGATGATTCCTCCTGAAAGACCAGAGTGTACACCTTCCCTTGATACCTCTACGCGAAGCATTCCTCCAACAAGTCCACGGAGAGATTCTGTGACCCAGAGATTCTCGTAATCACCAGCGCCCGAGTCTAGTACAACGATTATATCTGGTCGGCCGATTTCGTTCTGATATGTATCTAGATAGGCAGGGAGATCGTAAGATCCCGATTCCTCACATGTCTCGATTAGAAAGCGACAACGTGGGTGGGGCAGCCCCATCTCTTGTAGACTCTTGACCGCCAAAGCACAAAGGTAGCCACCGTAACCATCGTCGACACTTCCTCGCCCAAACAGGTAGGGGTCCTCTCGAACGGGCTCGAAGGGATGCTTTCCCTCAGACCAGAGTTCAGTCACTGGCGGCTGCTTATCCAAGTGACTGTAGAATAGAACATCGCCTGGAGCTGATCCTGCGACATCTATGATGAGAATTGGGCTCCGTCCATCAATACGATGAACGCTGTATGACATACCCTCAAGGCCAATAGAATCAATCCAGGAACTGAACAGTTCAATCGCATCATCTAGTTCGCCCCTTGAAGCCCAATCTGAATCAAACGCAGGTGATTGGGCTGGAATTCGAATGAAATCTTCGAGAGAGGGTAGAACTGATTCCTCCCACATCACTTCGATGTACTCTCGCATTCCAACGACGTCGATTCCAGACATGAAGCCACGTGACAAGCGTCAGCACATTGACTCTTCGCTCAAGGATCCTCTGGACCACAGATAGGCAGAGACCCCCTTGAGAAGGGACAAGACCAACATGTTTCTGCATGCTTCAATGGAAGGCGAGGGAAGGCACTAGGGTTCGCATAGCCACCATGATCGATACTTACCAATTCGTGAATAAGATGGTCAAGATCGAGAAGCGTCTGCTCAAACAATGACTCGTCCATCTGCACGAGACGCCCACTGACTCCAACCCATACCGCAGGTCTTTCGACAATTCTCGGAATCAATCCAGCCTTCTTTCTGACCTCTTCCAACCTTACAAGAGCCAGATGATACAGTACAAGTTGATGGCGATGCTTCGTCAAAATCTCTTTCTCTGCATCAGTCAAATCTCCAACATCGGGAACTTCCAGTAGGGTGCCTTCGATTGATTCTGGGGGATCCCATAGCAAATATGCATCCTCTGTTTTGAGATCGATAGGAAGGATTCTAGAGGAAGCGTCGTCGGAATAAGCCACGACCAAATCAACCAATCCACTGAACCTTCCTTGTGCATGTTCCGAAGTCAGATGTGCCCTCGAACCCCAAGGTGACCAACTCTCAATCTCGATCGGAGAACCCTTGACCGTCATCTCAAAACCAAAGGGCAATTCAGTTCGAACACCATCCAAAGATCCCCATTTCCCTTTCTCCTCTATGAGGAACTGACCTAGGAGGGAATCACGGAGAACCTGGATCATATGTTTAACAGCATCAGCTGTCAAATCCCGATCGGCTGAACCTGTCAGGAGTTCATCAAAGATACCTGGGAGAACTGCTTCAAGTTCATCTCCTTCCCATCTTGAAGGAGAGTCTGCTGTCCAATCCACGGGTAAAGGAATCGTGGAAGAATCTCTTGCAGGACTTGGAGCACCAATTTCGACAAGGCGATGAACAATGCTTCCGAATACATTAGGCGGGGGTAGACCACTATCCGATTCTAGATTCTTGGCTAAACGTACCACCTCCCCCTGCAATCCAATATGACGCTGGAACCAATGGCGCCGCATACAAGTTTGAGCGACATCCAATCCGGCAGGTGTCAAATCGGAGGTCAGAACATCATGCTCCTTGGGTAAGGGTAACGAAACCGATTCCGCTTCATCGAGTGTCGAAAGAACTTCTTCAATCTCGGTAATTGTCTGAATCACTGTCTTCGGTTGCGAACGATCGTGGAAGCAATCCGGAGAATGATAAATTCGCATTCCAATTCCATCTTTCTCGCCAATTTGGAGATCATGCTGAACAGATAGTGGATCTATCGTCAAAGTGTACTTCTTCGGAGTGATTGCGGGTATGCCAACATCTTCCTCGCCGTTCAACCATGGTGACTGAATATTCTCTCGATGAGCAGATTGACGCATCGATTCGATTAGCATCGGTCCAAAACTTGGAGTTGCACCTTGGACAATCTCTAGACGGATTCCTTCCCCATCAATCCAAGCCGCACCTCTTGGAGAACCCGAGATGATGAGGCGCTCTTCTGCCCGAGTCGCGGCTACATACAGAAGCCTCCTTGCTTCTGCATGACGTTGTGACTGATTGAGTAAAGTTGAGAGGTCCCACACAGGTGAAATCGGATCCTCGGATGCATCAGGCCAAGGCTTTGGATGAACACCGAATATATTCGGGGACACAATGAGGCGATCTTGATTCTCATGGGTCGCCTTCGTCAAAGACTGCCCAAAAGCATCGGCGAGAATCACCACTTTCGATTGGAGACCTTTCGACTTGTGAATAGTCATGAGACGAACGGAGCCTGCGGAGGTAAGGGTTCGGGCTTCTGCGCCATCGCCCTGAGCCTTCACTCTCATCAAACGGTCTGCCAGCATTACGGAATCTCCACCTACCTCCAATCTAGCATCATTTACCATTGCAACGAACGATGCAACATCAGCGCGATCATTCGCTGTAGGATGGGCGACAAGTAGGTCACTGTAATCGGCAGTCAATTCCAATGCCTCAAGAATTCGTCCACTGCGAGCACAATTCTCCCACTGGCGGAACATAGCTTTCTGATCCTCGGAAGATGTCTGTGCAATAAGGCGCGAAATCAGGTTGCTACCACGTGGTGCATTCCGAAGATAGTCATCCATCATCGAGTCATTCATTCCCACAAGCACAGAACGAGCAACCCAGGCCGCATGGTGACGATGATCTGGACGAGCGAGGAACTGAACTAATCCCATGAGGGGATCTATAACTTGGCGATTGAGAAGGTCACCTTCCTTATCGGCTTGAACCGGAATCCCATGTGCGCGAAGTCCTGCAACAATTGGATCTCTCAACTTCCGGCTTGGAAGAAGAACCATGATGTCCCCCGGATCTACTGGATTCCCTTCTTCCACGTGACTATGGCTACCTGAGGCTGTTCCAATCATGCAGTCGGATCCTTGGATAAGAGCACGAATCCGCTCAACAATGAGAGTTGCCTCCAGACGCTTTCGATCTGGTTTCCCATGTCGGAAAGGATCGATAGGAGTGACTAGGTCTTCTGGGACCTTAGAAACAGTAGTAGGGCCTATTGGAAGCAGCCATTCGAGTACACCTTGTTCATCCGAACGCCCGACACAGGCATGGAGTTGCTGATGCTTAGCATACCAATCTGCACGACTGAAGGTCTGATGACGTGGATCAAATACATCACTCCACCATCGATTCATGACCTTGAGTAACCCCTTCGATGTACGGTAGTTAATGGCCAGCCGCACATGGCCAGCACGTCGATTAGAGATTTCTCCAAGAGGTAGAGGGAGCAATGGGTCGGTTACATCAAAGCGAACTTCTGGGACCAAGGCCTTTCGATGTCCTGCACTCATCATCGAAGCACGGACAAAGGTATCATGGAGAGCCCGTGGATCACGACTCCATTCATCCGTACGCAGAGCATTCTTTCCTTGGAAAACCCTGACTGTATCGAACTCGTACTCATTGATGCGGCGGAGATGTTCTGCATATCGATGAAAAGTAGCTACCTGTGCCTGTCTAAACAAGTAGATACTCTGCTTTAGATCTCCAACATAGCAAATTGTTGGCTCCCATTCCAAATTCTCATCAGGAGGATCTCCTGCGACTCGCTGGCGCTTTCCCCAAAGTCGGGAAAGCAACTTCCATTGTCGGGGATTAACGTCCTGAGCTTCATCGATAATCATCGCCATATATCGTCGACGTATTTTCTGAAGAATGTCTACTCGAGATAGAAGGTCGGCATGAGCGCGTTCCGCATCATGAACACCAGGTAGACCGAATTCATTTGGATTATCGATTGCTTGACGACTCAACTCTAACGCGGCATCAATGTGATGATCTGACCAAGGTTGTTCATGATCGATTTTGTCGAGAGCACTTACGACTAGAGGGGAATAGAGTTTGATTCGGCAGACCTTGGGACACCGGGCAAGAAGGAGGTCTCCAACGGATTCCGCTGTATCTTCAAAATCATGGAGGCCTCGATCCGACTTCAATTTCGATAAGATCGCAGCCGTCGCCTTTTGAACCACACAAAGGTCATTGAGCATTCTCGTTTCCTGTTCTAAATCAAAACGCTGGACCTTCGGCAAACCATTGCTTGAATACGAAGTCGGCAAATCAATTCGCGGCGCTCGTATAGGATGTGTCGACAACATTTGGGCGGGCCGACTCGTGTCAAGATTGCCAACAATGAAAGCCATTTGACGCTCAAAAACATGTTCTGGGTCTGACCAAATAAGATTCGCTCGTTCGCTAATTACATTCAATTCATCACTAATCGAAGGAGCAGTCTTATGCCCACGTTCCCACTTTGGAGCACGCCCTGCTGGGAGGTAGCCATTTGGGAGTACTTTCGCGTTGTTTTTGAATACTGCAGCGCCGCCTCCATTCGTCATTCCATTATGTGAGCAAATAATCCGATGGAGATGGAATATACGAACCAAAGCCTCCCAAGTGGAAGATGGAGTTGGAAGATTGAGATATTTAGCGAGGGCTGCAAAGCGTGTATCTGGATCGATTTTTGCGGTCATTCCCGCAGCCCTCATCATATCAAACCAACATTGAATCGGTTCCTGCAGCCGTTCCAGTACCTCGATAACCCGATCTAAATCAAGCCAAGCTGTGAACGCTTCTCGTAAAGCATCCTCTGGAATCTCTCTAGAATCATCCCCTAACGCATTCACCACACCCTCAAGGAAAACCGAACGGGTCAGAAGTCCACGTACAACCTTGCGACAAGTTGCTGTGCTACCCAATGTCTGAGAAAGTCGACTCCTAGCATCAAAGAACGATTCAACCATCTCTTGCGGAATCCCTGCATCGATTGCGATTTCATATCGGCTATGATTAGAAGACAAACGCCAAGCTGTGTTGACTGCTAAGGTTTCCAATGTAATCTTCTCGGCAATCGAAATCTGTTCCATCGAGACATGCTCTGAAAGCAAAGGGCGATACGAGGAGATAAGGCGAGAAAAGAAAGAATCGATGGTACCTATCGGTGCATCTTCTAAGAGCATTCGGAACTGGTCTGGGAGACCTTGGACCGGGATACGTGAATCAGCACGGTCCTCGGCATCACCACTCGTGCTACCCGCACGGAGGGCTGAGAGTGCCTTTCTGAGTCGATGTTTGAGTTCCTCTGCTGCTGCATTCGTGAAAGTAAGAACGACAACTTCAGTCGGAAGAAGTCCAGACCATTCATTGAGATCGACCCGTTCAGCCTCGCCATCAATAATCATCCCTCCAGCTAATCTTCCAGGACGTGCAGGACGAGGAAGGAGCAAAGACGCCCGTTGAACAGGAGCGAGGTAATGTTCGATAACACGTTCGACAATTGTCTTCGTCTTACCCGTACCTGCACCAGCATCGAGCACAAGATGTGCATCAAGATTCAGGGCAAGACGTTGCCCATGATTGAGGCTCATCGGAAATCGCCTCCAAGATGAGAAAGTCCGCAAATGGATTTGACGTCGCAGTAATTGCAGGAACGATCTGGATTGGGTATGGCTTGGCCAGACATCGCAGCATTGACGACTCGTTGAACTGCCTCAACACGATTTGATATCCACGGACGGAAAGCTGATTCTTTACCTGTACCAGGGTCAGAAAATGGGAATCGGAAAATGCCTGTAAGGTCCTCTGTCTGATTGCCAATAGATAGCGGTTCAAGATGATCCTTCCAGTCTAAATCAATCTCAAGAAAATGCTCAGTCTCCAGACCAATGTCCGTTACCCCTGCAGCAATGACCTGATCCCCTGGGTGCTCTATCTCCCAAGCACGCGCATAGAGGGCGAGTTGGATGTCCTCAAAGAGAAGTTCGTGATGCTTCTTACGCTTCCGATTTATCTCAGCGGACTTCATGTCACGAATGGCTACCAATCTCTTTGGAACCCAGTCAGAATCCCCCTCAAGAGGGATGACACTATTGGAGCCAGATTCGTTAACAAGAGTTCCTTCACTATCCCATGGAATGAGATCTACTCTGTCTATCCAACCGTTAATTCGAATCGCAGATTCGCCCGCATGCTGATCTAATTCGATATGAGGAGAACGAAACTTTTCATCCCCTTCACGTTCAATACTCGATCCGATTTGATGCTCCATTACCAATGGGATTGCATCACTCAATGTGCGTTCTGCTTCGATAATACGGGCAAATCTTCCCGCAGGGCTCATCTCAACACCAGATACAAGCCAATCTCTCCACTCTTGTTCCCTCATCCCAACAAGGTCGCGAAGACGTTCCTCTGTGACAACATCCGACCTCACGAGCCAAGGCGCATGAGCGTCTAGAAGTTGGGCCATCAAAGTCATCAAACTCTCATCAGAAAAGGAGGAGGTTCCTACTGAAGGAATAGAAAATTCAGTTCTCTCAACAGAACGTTTCATTCCAAGAGAACCCTCAATCATCCCCTCATAGATTTCGTGAATGAGGATGCCCCGGACGCGATTGTCAAGTTCGTCGTCAGGAAGTTGATCTACAGATGCATCGAGTGCTTTGGAAAGCCAACCTCGCCGGGCACATTGAAGCCATACTCGGAGACGAGATGGAGACCAAATCTTGGAGGAAGCCCAATCCAATTCCAATGTTCCACCCATCCTATGATCCATTGATTCAATATCAATCAGAACAGGAGAGATTGGTCGAGGATCGATGGAAACAGAGGATGATTCACCAGTAGAGGAGGTCCCCCCAAGAACCGGCCATTCCGGATTAGCCACTGGAAGGGTCACCTTACGATGCTTGGGGGCGGGAATTATCTCCAAATGACGGGTTGACACAACCCTCGTTCGAACATACTCTGGATGATAGACGGATCCTGAATCGATTACCAGAGGTTGCCTTCCCATCCTATCGGACATCAAGTCGCGTTCGTAACGAGCGAATATAGCGGGCGTAGACAAGGGAGCATTCGAATCAGGATCCTTTCGCTGTAAAATGCGTGATCCTTGATTGGCCCTATCCTCTCGACATGAAATTCCATGACTACTCTCTACGACCATGCTAGGATCATCAACTGGATAGGAGAACACTGTCGTGGATTCAGCGATGAGGCAATGTAATTCCTCAATCACCTCCCACGCCCATCCTTCGGTTTCTCCGACATCCTTGGGTAGAATCGAAGGAGGAGTTACCTCCCACTTTCCTTCTCGGCACCATTCAGCATATGGAGCCACAGGAGGAGTGGATTCGTCAATGTGAGTTGGATCAACAACGATGACTTCTTTTCCAGCATGTAACAAAGACGAGAGGTGATGTCGAGCTTCACGAATGGGACCATCTGGACGAAGGATACCAAGATGCTGCCGTTCCTCCTCGGAAAGAAGCGGAGGGAGGCGAACTCGGAGATCCCAATTATCAGCAAGGGGGTCTAGGAGAATCACAAGATCTGCATGGCAACCCAACGCCTCCTGTGGTGAACATACGGTGAATCTCTCTACCGATTTCGATGAATCCTGTAATTCTGCAGAGTCAATCATCGATATAATCTGGTTTCTCCATGCTTTGGGTTCTAGTATGGAATTGAGGCCTAGGGCTCGTTCATTCTCTCTGAGGGAAGATACTGCACTCAACAATGTCTGCAATCCTACAACACCATCCTCGATATTACCATCAAATCTGAGCGGTAGAGATGTGTGATCCATCATACTGACAACTCGGTCTAACCATTCGTCAGGAGTTCCCTCAACAATTTCGAAAGGTAGGACCTCTCCCGAACTGCAGCCGACATGATTACTTTCGTCCATTAAGACCTGGACATCCGCCTCGTCAAGAATTGGGCACATGGCGCCAAGGAGATTTAGGAACCACCACTGTGTGGCTTCCAACTTCTTACCTCGAAAATCATCATCGGCATCAGCAGATAGAGCTCGTAACCAATCGCCTAGAACCCCTGCACCTCCGATAAGGCGGCGATCCCGTGCTAGGGATTCCAATGAATCCCGGTCTGGCAGGGGAGAAAAATCAGTCCATACTGGATGGGGGTCGGTACTCTCTGGGTCGAAAATACGAACTGTACGCTGGACGGCGATTGCTAGTATTCTTTCTAACGAAAAACCGTCCTCACCGTGAGACAAACCCACCGCTGCGGCTAGCCAATGGACAAAGGGGCTACCTCTGAGGGGAATTGTACCTCGTGATGTCCGATGACCGAGTGCCTTGAGTTGATCAAGATGACTACGAGGCAACGCCTCACCATTCGGATGAACAATTAGGATGTCTTCGATTCCTGTATCAATAGCATGAGATACCAATCGACCTAAGGCTGCAGCAGAGGCATCGCTCTTACGAACATGAATTCGGTGAAGAGGTACATCTGGATCATCCTTCACAATCGGATGTTCTGGAATCCATTCAGGTAAATCATCTGATGTTTTCACAGGTGAGATATCCTCGAGAAGCCAACCATGCATTCCTAATCGATGGGAACCTGAATGACATAGTTGGTGTAGGGGGACACGGGAAGCTATTGCCCGGAGGATCTCTGCTTGGATTGGCATTAGGGTAGGTGGTTGGTCAAGGAGGACGATGCCGTCAAGATGCTCGAGAGTAAAGGCGGACCGTTTCTCATCAAGGAGTGCAGTGAGAAGTCGTGGTAGAACCCTGTTCGGATGAGTACCATTCAGTTTTTCCTCCACAGTATTGAGAACTGTCTGAACTCCACTGAGATGTTCCTCAAGGACTTCAAGAGGTGCATTCTGAAATCTCAATACTGAGTCGAGTTCAAGCAAGTTGCGGGTCTTGGTAATCGGCCACTCCCAATCAGGGTGAGGATGTAGAATCGGAAAGGAAAGTTTGGCCGCCTTAGCCTGCATTAAGCGATGAATCGTTTGTTCAAGTGATGGATTGGATGGAAGAACTCGAGGTTCACGAAGATCCGCGAATAGCTTCTTTGTCAAACCTCCAAGAGTTAGATGATTCGTACGATCAACGATACCAATTTGATCGATAACTATGCTGAGAAATCGATCTCGAGCGATTGGACTAGAATGGAGAAACAGAATACGTGAAGGACCACCTTCACTATGATTTAGTGGATTGATGGCTTGTTGAATTGAATGATCGAAAACCCAAGCAGGTAAGGGGCCTCTGGGAATCTGTTCGATTGTAACAGTCAACTCCCAGCCACCTCAATGACTCTCCATGTTGAGGGTTGTTAAATCCGCGCTAATCAGACATCTTTTCTGAACCGTGGAAACAAGGCAGCAATACCAATTATTGCCGCAGAAGATAGTGCTCCAATAGCAGGAATACTCCGATCAGTTGATTCCACAAGGCCACTAGAACAATCTTCGTCCTGAGATACGAAGATTGTTGACCATTCAAGAGCTAAGACGAGACGAAGGTCTTCACCATCCCATACATCGGGCATCTGAATTGTGGTGGACCCGGAACTGGCATCAACTGCATTTTCAACACGAACAATGTCTCGAATTACATGAGGATAATACTCCAAACCATTACTTCCATCTTCGTATCTTGCAATATTCTCTACAATGAAAAGGACTGGTGTAACAGAAGTTCCAGCTGGTACGATGCAATCATCTAACCAGATATCCTCAACAATTCTATCCTGAAGATTTTCACTTATTGACCAAGATGCTATTCCGTTAGTAGAGTTAGCATCATCTGGAGTCCATGAAAGGGAGGCGTTCAAACCTTCATTCGGGAGGCTGCTTCCAGTATCAAGGCTCATCGCATAATCGCCAGAAAGAGATTCTGCCACCTTAGGAACCGATCCCGAATGGAGCCATTCTCCGTTGAATACGGCAGAGGGAGGCAAACGTTCCAATCCATCGGTTGCAATCTTGTTTGTAACACCATATCTAGCAATCCAACGATCATCGCCAACTTCAGTCCCAAAAGGATCTGAAATTTCTGAGTACTCGCGGTGATAGTGAAGTGTTTCAATGGGACGTTCTCCAATGAGTTCCTTAATCGCATGCTCTGAATCAAGACAGTTTCCACACCATGTTGCAGTGTATACTTCCGCAATCGCCGGCCAAGAAGAAGAGGGGACGTCTCCTGTAGAATTACTGAGGTTCCCTGTTCCAACATCAATTGCGATTCCTCCGAGCAATCCACTCATCTCCATCCCTCCTGTTTCCTCAACGTAGACCCGAAGACCAGGATTGGATATGGAATCGCTTTCCGCTTGAACGGACCCTGTAATGAGGAGGATGAGAAGGAGGGCAATACAACGACGCATGCACCAAAACAGGGACTGCCTTAGGTCAATCTTCCGCTGAGTCGTGCTCTACCAACGGATGGTTCAAGCGACGCATTGCCCATGGTTCGCTCCTGAAACGCGTGACTATCTCCTCAATGGCAGCCCACCACGGTCGACCTTGGGGGTTGTGGATCTCCTGAAGAGGAGCTAGGCTGGTGAATAGGGTACCACGATCCCATTCCAGCCTTGCTCTACGCCTCCATATCTGACCACCTGTATCTTCGTCCTCCTCCTGTTGCCAACCACAAACCGGAAGAAGAGTCCGAAGAAGGTCAATCTCCTCACGAGTTTGATACACATTTGTCAATCTCAGAACCGTGAATAATTCCCCCGGAACACGAGGTACTTGAGCTTGGGCTCCCAGCGGCGACCCTCGAAGAGCAAGTAGGGCATTCGCAATCAACCGAGGAATGCGCTGGCGTGGTTCTAGATTCGCTAAGACATCGTCTGTTATCGGAAATGCAGGTAACCGCTCATGCTCAATATGTCCATCCTCATGATCCCATGGGGGATTTTCCTCTATCTGGTTTCTACGCCAATTTTCCTGAAGAGCGCGTAGATTGCGACGTTGGAGATGTGGGAGATTTTGGTTTTCCTGCTCAAGGAGATGCATCTCATAATTGCCATTAGAATTCTGAGTACGCAACAAATCATTGCGTCGAAGAAATTCCGTAATAGTGGATATTAGAGGATGATTATCCAAATCCTCTACACAAACCATGACGATTGTTAGAATCTGGTCCCCTATCGGTAAAGACTGCTGTTCAGGCGGCTGATGGATGCATATCCCCTGATTTTGACGGCGATTAGTACTTCCCGAGACCATGAGGCTATCTCGTGAGTTGTATTTGGGTCTGGTCTTAATCCGGTACGAAGCACCCGAAGTACCCTGAATTTCGATAGCCTGTTGTTTGTCTAGGAGGTGTATTCGATTATGTGCAAGGACCTTTGTCACCAGTGTTCTCGCTGCAGTCCGATCCGGTTCATCTGGAATCGCAGGAGCGACGCGCCCAAGGTTCCAATTTTCTAAAAGGAGCCAAAGACGGTCATACTGAGGCGATCCTGGGGGAGACAGTTGTGCTGAAATTATTCCCTGCCACACAGAGATATCCAGGGGCATCTTCCGAATCTTAGTTCGGCCATGTATACTCCGGATGCGAATGTGAAGATGGCCATTACGAACCTGAATCAGGGCCTGATTATTCTTTGATAAGAAACTCGGGTCGCACCAATCCTCAGTCACTTCTCTCCATTGCCGCAACCAAGGCTGCCCCTGATATTCTGATTGAGTCAAATTTTCGACTGCATGGGGAAGGGCTGCCAAAGCAGGAGGTTGCCCCTCTTGGTAGTGACGATGATCAATCGGACCCAAATTATTTCCTGTAAGTTCAGTAATCTGTGAGAAAAGGACTGTCGCATAACAAAAGTCAGCGTTCCTTGAACGATTGCCCATAAATGGAAATTGGTGATGGCGACCCAAAGCGTAAGCACGTCCAAGGCGGGTCCTGATTGACGGGAAAAGAGTGCACAGGACTATGACGAACCGACCCCAATCGATGCTCTCAATCTGGGATTCGGTCATCTTAGACATCGTCTTCACAAAATGACGGCCGGGGAAAGAATGTGACACCTGTATCTTCCCATCCAGCACAACGGTGGCAGGAGTACCCGGACCTTCTAAGACGGTAAGCCACAAGCCTCCAGGCAAAGGAAAACCACGTCGAAGCAAACGCTGACACCCATCTATATCGTCTTCATCGATCGCTTCGAAGACACGTTGCCGTAGTTTGGCTGCATCCTCTTCGGTCATCAAAGGATCCAACGCCTTTTGATGGCGAACTATCGAGGAACCATTGGCCCAACTCTGATCATTTTCCGGGAAAGAGGCCACTAATTCCCTCAATCGGCTAACTGTGGCCTTTGGAGAGTGATTATCAAGAATTTTGTCGACGATTTCGATGTCCTCTCGTCTAATATTAGTAGATGGCATAGTTCGGCTAGTGCGTGGACGAATCATCGCATGACAAATCCGTCCCCATCTCATGCCATCCATTGCAGGTTCAATCCCACAACAAATGCAAGGATTGTCAGGCGTTCCATCCGTGTCATCGTTTCCCAACATCGAGAATCAGTTAATCATCGACCCGTTATCAATGGATGAAGATACAAAATCAGATAGATTCGAAGGCAGCAATGGTCCGCTCAATATCCTCGTCAGTAATGTGAAGATGCGTGACAAGACGGATGGTGTTCGGACGAAGATCGAATAGGTCGATGCCTCGTTCCCGAAGCACTTCGACCACTTCACTTGCAGGACGTTCCGTCTCTGCATAGACCATGTTCGTCTGAACTGTCGAGAGGTCGATTGAAAGTCCTGAATTTCCATTCAACCTCTCTGCAAGAATTCGTGCACGTGCATGATCCTCTGCCATACGATCAATATGGTGATTCAAAGCGTACAATCCACCTGCTGCGAGGATACCTGCTTGCCTCATTCCTCCTCCAAACATCTTCCTCCAACGGTGAGCTCGTGCGATGAATTCGTGAGACCCAATGAGGACCCCCCCCACGGGTGCTCCAAGACCCTTAGAGATACAAATTGAGATTGAATCGTACTCCTGCGCCATGCGACTTGGTGCAGTTCCGGTGGCAACCGCCGCGTTGAACAAACGTGCACCATCAATATGAGAAATACAATCATTCTCAGCAGCAATGGTGGCGATGGTATCCAAGGTTGCTTGAGGATAGCAACTACCTCCGCCTCGGTTTGAGGTGTTTTCCACACACACTAGACGGCCATCCGGGTAGTGACTCTGACTTCCATCCGCCTTTCTGATTGCATCTTTGACATGCTTAGGATTCATAATTCCAGATTCGCCTTCTACAAGTGCGATCGAACAACCAGAAATTGCTGCATAACCTCCACCTTCGTAGACATAGATATGACTAGTCGACTCAGTCACAATCTCGTCACCTGGCTGCGTATGAGTCCGAATTGCAACTGCATTGGACATGGTTCCACTGCTGACAAAGAGTCCCGCCTCCTTACCGAGAAGGGCGGCCATACGATTCTCAAGTTCAGTTACGGTCGGATCATCCCCAAGGACATCGTCCCCTACCACGGCTTGTGCCATTGCTTCGCGCATCTTTGCAGTCGGTTGAGTCACAGTATCACTGCGGAGATCGACCCGATCCGAAGGATGCTCGCGCATGATGTGGTGTGAGGGGCCCTTCACTTAGGCTTGACCTTCACAACTAATAGTAAGAAAGTGACCTAATTCAGAGTAATTTCAGATAACTAGTCACAGCATCCACCTGTTCAACAGGAGCTGGCCCAATCCCAATAACTGTCATTGATCCAGAGGGAATCTGGGTTCGACCTGCATCACGAATTGACCATGTGGGCAAATTGGCTTCCTTCGCACGATCAATGAGGAGGTTCATTTCCTCCGAATCCAACGCTTTCAACACAACCTTGGCCTGTCCCAAACGAGTCCATGCCTGTAATAGATGGGGGCGATTTCGTACAAGACCAAGAGCAACTTCCATACATAGATGGCCCACCTGTGCAGCGATTTTTCCTTTCCCCATCTTCAGAGAGGTATTCACAACACACGCAAGTTTGTGCTCTACGTTAGGAATGAGGGTGGTTTGTTCCCGCCTACGCTTCCACCATGCCATGACCCAACGGACGTGCCACTGTGTTTCAGACCTATGTAGGATGATTTGCTAGAGATGTAGATTACGAGGGCTCAGAATTAGTTTTCCAAGCGCCTAAGATATCACGTAGTGAGCCTTCGAGATTCGGTGTCTGGAATTCAAAGCCGGATTTCAGTAAACGATCGGGAAGAACTTTCTGACCTTCAAGCAATATTGGTCGTGCTAATTCTCCGAAGACAATTCTTAGCACGAAGCCGGGGAGGGGAATGAAGGCAGGTCGCCGAAGAACTCGCCCCAAAACCCGAGCGAACTGTTTTTGCTTTACAGGGTTGGGAGATGTTAGATTGAAAGCACCCTCACAATCAGGAGTCATCATTAGATGTTGAATCGCCGCAATGTGATCATTCATTGAAATCCAAGAGAACCATTGCTTACCATTGCCAATAGGGCCGCCAGCACCAAGCTTGAATGGTAACAACATACGTCCAAGTGCACCTCCACGTGGGGACATAACAATACCTGAACGAAGATGGATAGTGCGGATTGAGGCTGCTCTAGCGGCATCAGCGGAAGCTTCCCACATCTCTACGGTTTCAGGAAGGAAACCATCGCCGCGTGCGCTTGACTCATCAAGAGTTTCGTCTCCACGATCACCGTAGTAGCCGATGGCGCTTGCTACGATGAAGACCTCAGGAGGAGATTCCATTGCTGCCATTTTTTCTGCAAGGAGGCTGACGGATTCCTTTCGTGAGTCAATTATTTGCGCCTTACGTTTCTTAGTCCATCGCTTGTCACCAATTCCGACTCCACCGAGGTGAATCACCGCATCGATGTCTGTTAGATGCTCGACATCCAGAACACCATTACTCGGGTCCCAGAATCTTTGCCGAGAATGGGATGGCTCTCGACGAACTAATTGGAGGACTTCATGGCCCATGCAGTCGAGGAACGGAATGAGATTTGACCCAATTAGACCGCTTCCACCCACAACGAGAACTCGTTTGCGAGGAGCATCTTCGAACTCCATTTGACGAGTCATATCATTGATTAGGCCTTTTTCTCGCGCGGTGAACATTTGTGTTATTCGTTTACTAGCGATACGACTCCCGAATAATCTGCCCAAAAATCCCAAGGGTAGATCGTAACTGACTTCGTCTTCAATAATCGTCATGTCACCCTTCTCAACAAATCGATGTGTGTGCCACCACCGCTTGAAAGGACCACGTACCATCCTGTCAGCAAACATTTCACCTTCAATTAAATCGGTGTGCTCAGCAATCCAGCGACCCTTGATGGGTCCGAAAAGAGGGAATCGCATGACTCTGCGCCCTCCAGGACTCAAATCTGGTGGTGCACTCAGAGTTTCCATAATTTCCCAAGGAGGAGTCAATCGATCAAAAGCACCCTCGCGGTTGTGCCATTCCCAAACTGTCTGCCTTGGTGCATTTACAGCTGTGTTGTGTTCGTAATGCATTGTTATCACCATCACGCAAGGCTGTCATTACGCCCTGTTCCAAACTGAGCAAGATACCTTTTCAGATCCAGTTTTCGAGCGGTATTCATACTTGACATGAAGCGAACTTTTCCGAATACTGGCCGCTCGGGCCCCCAAGCCCGATCATGACGACCAAGAACCCAAAATATCCCAGTATAGGAATTAGGATCTCGCCCATCAAGGGCCCATCGGTCATTGAGGCGGACCATCCAATCAGAGGCTGTAACTGGATCGGGGGCCCATTCGAGAATGCGCTTTCCCCATAGCATACGCAGATAGTTGTGGATGATTCCTGTCTCTCTCAATTCTTGTTGAGCAGCATTCCAAATCTCATCATGAGTATTACCTTCTTCAAGTTCCTGAAATGTGTAAGATGGGCGGGGATCATTGGCATGTTCGGATAGAGTCACTTGCGCCCATTCTGGTATAGAACTGAAAGTTGCGTGATCTGGACGATGATGGGCGAAATGGAACCCAAGATCGCGCCAAGTAATGATTTGATCGAGGAAAGCTTCGTGGGATTCAGGTAGCCCCCACCATCCACTTCGAGAACCCGTCACTTTTTCTTCGGTCATCGATGGATCCCATGATGAGTTCTCTAGCACACGGTGCACCACTTCCAACGATGAAATGTGTCCAAAATGAAGCCAAGGCGAGAGACGACTTGTCATTGGATTCGAAGGATTGTTACGGCCTTCGGCATAGTTTGTAAGACGTTGATTGATAAATACATTAAGGAGACGCTTTGCTTCAAAAGAACCCCCGCGACATCCCAGGACGGGTGGCACTTGATGATCAATCGGTAACGGATCCAAAGCCTGTTTGGCAGTCATCCCACCTTCTGCAACCCTCCATAGCCATTCCAACGGCGTCATATCAAATCGAAGATCTTTCATCAATCGATTGAATTGAGTATCTGGCATCCAAAGGGCACTGCTACGGCCATCAAGAGGGGATTCCATAGGNGCTGTTANAATGGCTTCNAGCACACGACGCTGGNCTGTNCTGCGGAAAGTGTGAGCTAACGGNGGAGCTTTNTCTGTCCAATTTAATGGAATNACTCCACAGCCATCCACTGCAAAAAGACATACCTGAACAATTTCAGCAGCCCGTTCCATTACAAAGCGAGGATGCCCAGTAGGGAAATCATCGATGACTACTGCACATGCTCGAGAGGTTATTCGACTAAGGAGGCCCGTTCCTCGTTCTCGATGAGTCTCAATCCAAGGTATGTAGCGAACATTCGAACCCCCGAAGGCTTCGATGTTATCCAACATTCCTTGTGCAACGAAAGTTACCAATCGATCGCTAGCGTATTTATGGTCAATACTGAATGGTTCTACGACNATCAATGGTTGATTGAGTTCCTCGGCGAGTTGAGCTGCGTGTTCCAATGAAGGATTCCANNGTGTTCGGCGTTGAGCNGTCATCCAGTAAAGAACAAATTCTCCATCAGNATTGATTGGTGCATCATTCAGATTTCGGATTCGCCCTGGGAGATGTTGCGTAGAGAGAGTCATTCTGACACCCCCAAAGCTAGATTGATGTGGTCAGGCATCAGATGAATTCGGTAAGGATTACCTCGGCTTTCGGAGAGGTCNAGAGAAACGGTGGGAGCGCCACAGGAAAGGGCAGAAGTAGCAATCGAATGCATTGTAGGACTAATCCAATTCACAGAATCTAGTTGCGCTGCATCAAACCATCCGTAGTCTTCGATTTCGTGAGGATCNACGCNCACATGCGTNGACTTGGGTTCAACCGAATAAGCAAGGAAAATTCTGATTGTTTCATGTTTAACCGTCTCTCGTANNCCCACGAGNCCACTTATCTTACCTTCAATGCCACATTCCTCTTTGAGCTCGCGAAGGGTTGCATCGAAAGGGAGTTCTCCNGGTTCGACAAAACCCTTGGGTAAACCCCACAAACCTGCATGGGGACCTGTTGCCTCTTGGACTAGGAGAATTTGATTGCCACTCACCGTGCAAGCAGCCACTCCGAGATCACAATTGATAGAGCGCATCGAGTTTCCTTTTCTTCTCCGGCTATATCAATCGGTGTTCCAAGGTTAAGATTCAGGATTTGAACAGTTCTTCATAAGTGAATAGGAAAAATCNGCATACATGGTCCTAACTGATCAACACACTAAAACTAAGCGAGTGCCTCGAGCAGACGCTCATCTNCCTACAGAGCATGGAAACTTCAGAGTTCGTGCATTTCCCGAATTGTCTGATGAAGATCATTGCGTTGTTTACACCGGTCAACCTTGGTTAGTAGATGCACCATTGGTCCGAATTCATTCGGAATGCTTGACTGGAGATGCATTGAGTTCACTCAAGTGTGATTGCGGGCCACAACTCAAGCGTGCTTTGGATGAAATCCAAGAAAACGGTACAGGCATGGTAATCTATCTCCGTCAAGAAGGACGAGGCATCGGACTCGCGGCTAAAATTCAGGCTTATGCTCTACAAGACAGAGGATACGATACACTCGATGCAAATCTACTTCTTGGCCATCCTGCTGACGCACGCGACTATTCAATTGCTGCCAAAATGTTGCAGGAGATGGGAGTTTCAAAAGTCNGATTGATGACAAATAATCCACTCAAGTTCCAAGGCTTGGTGGAAAATGGTATCGAAGTTGTGCAGCGAATCGAACATATCGATGGAGTAGGACCATACAACCGGGAATACCTTTCCACGAAGGCTGCGCGAATGGGACATCTAATCGAATTTTGAGGAACTGATATGAAGGTGATTTCGATAGCTACAGATATGGAGCAAAATGCACGCTTGCGCGTTGGGGAGAAAGCCCCTGATTTCAGTCTAGAATCATCTGAAGGTGAAATGGTCAGCCTAAGTGACTTCGATGGGCAGTGGAAGGTTGTATTCTTCTATGCACTGAATGGCTCGCCGACATGTAAACGCGGCTGTCTAAACTTCAAGGAACAATATTCTCTTTTCCGATCTGTTGACTGTGAAATAATTGCTATCAGTCAAGATCCTAAGAATGATCACAAGGAATTCAAGAAAGAAAATGAGCTCCCTTTCCCGATTTTAGGTGACCCTGATCGGAGCACTGCGAAAGCTTTCGGGGTGCCGATGCATCTCGGTCAATTCCCTTCAAAATCATCCTTCGTTATCGCACCTGACCGGACTGTTCGTCATGTCTACGATTGGCTATTCCGCCCACGAAATCATGTAGCAAAAATTCTCGCTGCGTTGAGCGATGTTACAGAAGGTGGACGTTTCGAATGAGTTGGGGACAAGTTCTCGCCGATGCGGGACTCAATGAACGTGAAATTCAGTCGATTCTTATCCTATCCTCCAAACCAAAATTGAAGGCATCTGAACTCGCCTCTGAACTTGGAACTACGCGACTCGATGCGTACAATTCGTTGTCACGGCTCCAAGACATTGGGCTCGTTACAACAACAGCCGATCGACCAATGAAGTTCTCATCCCCTCCTGTAAACGAAGCTGTTGAACAACTCATTGGGATGAAAAAAGAGCAATTGCGTCGTGTTGAGATTGGTTACGAAAGTGTCCTTGAAGGGCGCACAATAGAAGGTAGCAATATCAAGGAATCTCGCACCGATGAGCCAAAGTTTGCAGTGCTAAAGGAACGAGTGCATATCCACAAACGTATCGAGCAAATGGCCGAAGAAGCCCAAACAAGAATGGTTCTCATGCTAGGGGAATATGGTATTCTTGCTCTTTGTCGTGGACCCGCTGTTGAAGCAGTGAACTCTGCTGNAAAGCGNGGTGTACGTGTGCAAGTGCTCGCGAAACTTCACCGAAGAACTGTTCGTTTCTTTCAACAACTTGACGATGCAGTTGAAGTGCGTCACTCGGATGATGTCGAAACTCAAGGAGCGCTCAAAGACGAAACTGAAGTTCTTCAAATGCTCAAAATTGAAGCTAATCCTGTCGGTCGAGGTCGCGAAGACGCCGCTCTGTATGTTCTTTCAGAACAGTTTGCTGCTTCCCAGGCAAATCTCATCGATGCTATCTGGCCAGAGGCAGTACCGTTTGAACAAGCAGTGAAACGATTCACTGAGAAGCAAATTGTAGACCCCTTACGAATAGAAATTGGGCAAGGATCTTTTCTTGAAAAATTGAGAAATGCGCTTGGCGTCGATCTAGAGTTACCCGATGAGGATACGCCTTTCGATCCTGATGCAATGATTAAGGCGGGTCGTGAAGTATCTAATGCAAGACGAAGTCTTTCCGAAAATAGCCTTGCATCACTGACAATCCTCGGATTTGATTTGCATATGATGATGCGACAAGTTGGCAGAAGAGTAGGTGAGGAACTCGCCTTCACTCTCCGTTCGATTGAGGATAATATCGAGTTTCTAAACGAAATGATGGACTTGTGGGAAGCCGCTGGACTAGGAACTCTTGCTTACGAATTTGATCCGAATTTTCATGTTCGNGTNGGCCTAAATGAACTACCAGAAACAGATAATTCAGAGGTTTTACCTCTNTGGGAACTTGATGATGGTATCATCGAAGGTGCATTAGCAGCACGATATCCAGATGAAGGGGATGTACGTGTAGTCAGAGAAGAAGGATCAGGGGAAATTGATGACCTTTGGCGTTACCATCTACTCATGCAAGAGGATGAAGAAATTACAACTGAAGTTTAATCCAACTATTCTCGACATTTCAAACAATATTCAGGAGTAATCATCAAACATCGTTCTATTAGGTGAACTAACATGGAAATTACTCGCGATACACTCCGGCTCTTTACTACTTTAGCCGGGGGTCTTGTTCTCGTGGCCTATGCATATGGAGTATCACGAATGGAAGATGCTACAGCATTATGGGGGGGTGTAACTGGCTCACTCCAACGTTTCAGTATCATCTTCATGTTCGTAGCAGCCGCAGGATACCTACTCTTTTGGTGGATGGTCCTGTTTAGGATGGATGCTGCTTCCATCGCTGACTTGCGTTGGCCTTGGGGTGAAACAGATGGTGAGGGTGGTAGAAGATTGCTCATTGCCTTCGGTATATTCCTAATTCCATCGATGTTGTGGCTAGAGAGTACTGGGTTCCATCTCCGAACTGAGGCAACTTGGACNCCNGCACTCGTCATTGGCATTCTCTTGTTAGTATCAATCGGGAACGTGATGTTNGGTCTTCTAGGATATTCAGCCCACATAGATGGACATCCTGAAGGCAAATGGATGATTATCGGAGCTCTTGCAATCTCAATTCAATGCATCCTCAATGACCTGATTATATGGTCCTGGAAGTTCCCGTGGTAACTCCGCTCATGAACATCGATTCATATCCTTGGGGTGAAATCATCCACCATGCGGCTCCTGACGTTTCTCCGGTTCATGCGGCAAGTCTTGAGGAAAAAGCCTGCTGATTTAGACTGGATTCAACGACAGGGTCTGCTAGCTGTGAAGTTAGCTCAAATCTTTGCTCTACGCTCGGATATTCTCTCTGTCGAGAAATGTAGACAGTTACAATCTCTGTATCAACATGCAGCTACTATTCCAAGTGAGGATGTTTTCGCTAATCTGAAAGATAGAGCACCTGAAGGGTTCATGGATTCTTTTGATTCCATTAATCATGAAGCGCTAGCGGCTGCCTCTGTCGGCCAAGTCCATCGTGGTCGTCTAAAAACCGGAGAAGAAGTAGTAGTGAAGATTATCAAATCACAGAACGAAAAGCAGTTTCGTCGTGATGTACAGAGGATGCGCCGTTGGCTTCGTATCTTCCTAATATTCTCTCCAAAATTACGTAAGGTCGGTAATCCCATGGCACTTCTNAATCACGTCGCAGATTATACCACTCGTGAACTTGATCTGCGCAATGAAATCAAGGGTGCAAAAGAATTGCAAGAAATTCAGGAACGTCTCAAAGATGACTTTCCTATGCCATTACTTCGATTCCCAGTATACTATCCACATCTCTCAAACGAACACGTACTTGTCTCAGAGTTCATCGAAGGTAAATCTCTGGAAGAGGGGATCGAAGATGCCTCACTTAGTTGGCAGACTCTACTAGATTTATTCCGAATTCATGGTGCTTTCTTATTCGGTATTGGAACATTTCACGGTGATTTACATCCAGGCAACTGCATCATCGACACTGATGGAAAATTTGTGTTCATTGACAATGGTGCCATTTGTCATGCTCCGTCTCACGTGAATGGGGCTCTGTTTCATTTCTTCGAGCAATTATCAAATCGTCAATTTAGTGAGGCATATGATGCATTACTTGCTATGTCAGATTCTCAACTGGACGGGCGACGTTTAGCAAAATATTACGCTAAAATGGANGAAATCTATGCTGGATTTGANACCAAACCTGTAGGTGAACAAAGCCTAACTCGCGTGATGATGNTAACTGTTAGAGCTGCTGTTGAAAAAGCTGGAGCTGACTTTGGAGAAGAAGCATTTCCGATAATTAGGGCGCTAATGTATCTCGACGGTCTAGTCATACGATCACATCCTGATGTGATGCTCATAGAATCCATGGGACCTTACCTGAAAGAATTCAGAACTGGGCTCGGAATTGGAGGTGAAACAACAGCATGAAAGTCGCTTGGATTCTTGGTGCTGGCGGAGGTATTGGTGGATTTACAGCCGAGCGTCTAGCCTCTTCCGGATGGAAGATTGTTGCTAGTGGGAGAGAAAAATCACCATTGGAAGAAATTGCTGAACGTATCGGTGGAGCCGATGTTCAACCAGTGGATGCACGGGACTCAAGTGCAATGAAAACAATGGCGAAAAGTATCGTCGAGCGTCATGGTAGACTCGATGCTGTCGTTGTGGCTGTTGGATCAATACTCCTCAGACCGCTCCATGCAACCTCGGAAGATCAGGTCGAAGAGACAATTCAACAAAACCTGTTTACTGCATTCAACGCGCTTCGTGCAACTACGCCCTTGATGATGCGTGGAGAGGGAGGGCGCGTGGTTCTCTTCTCATCCGTTGCTGCAACATATGGAATGCCTAATCACGCTGCAATTGCGTCTGCTAAAGCTGCAATTGAAGGACTTACTCGCGCAGCTGCTGCGGACTATGCCAAGCGGGGGATTCGAATTAACGCAATAGCACCTGCTCTCACTAACACTGCAATGGCTGGACGACTGGTAGCAAACGATGCTGCTCGAACAATGAGTGATGCAATGCATCCTGTCGGTAGAATTGGTGAACCTGACGAAGTAGCTTCAATTGCAGCCTGGCTGGTAGATGGGGCTCCAGAATGGATGACAGGTGAGATTCTGCATGTTGATGGCGGATTGGGTCGAGTCAAGGCTCAAGAAGTCGCACGAACGTGAGCCGAACGATGGCCGAACAGAGAGTCGCCGTTGTCGGAGCCGGCATCGCTGGCCTTCATTGTGCGTCTATCCTTCTTGAAAATGGGTACGAGGTCGTCATTTTCGATCGAGAAAATGAGATTGGAGGGCGGATGCGGACGAAAATCGTCGATGGGTTCCAGTTGGACCGAGGGTTTCACGTTATGCAAACTGCTTACCCCACAGCCAAGCACATATTTGATCATAAATCAATGGGCAGTCGTAGCTTCGATCCGGGAGCCCTCATCGTAGATTCTCGAAAGGGAAAGATGAAAATTCGAAGAATGGCTGATCCATGGAGGCAACCGATTCGTGGTATCCTCAGTGGGCTCAATGGATTCGCAGGTGTTAGCGATTTACTCAAGGTCGCTCGATTACGCTCAACTGTCACACGTGGAACAATCGATTCCCAATTCGATGGAGACGATAACACTACGATGGAATACCTTCGATCATTTGGTTTCAGCCAAGGGATGATTGACAGGTTCTTCCTCCCACTATTCGGTGGAATTTTCCTTGAATCTGATTTACGAACAAGTGAACGAATGTTTCGTTTCGTGTTCCGTATGATGTCTAAGGGACGGATGGCACTTCCCCGGGACGGTATTGGTGCAGCACCAGCCACTCTTGCAAAGAAAATCGGAGATGAGCGGATGCGCTTGGGTGTCCGTATAGGAAGTTTAGAATCTGGTGCCGTTCGATTTAGAGGAGAAGCACATCGATTTGATGCTGTTGTAAAGGCCTTTTCTGAACTACCTGAAGATACTCCCCCGAGATCTGTTTGGACGATGCACTACGATGCAGAAAAAGCGCCATTTAAGTCAAAATTAATTCTTCTCAACGGAGATATTACCAATCCAAATGCGCTTGTTGCTCACGTCGCTGTACCATCCAACGTCCAACCTACTTATGCTCCAGACGGAAGGAATCTTGTGACAGTGACAATTGTTGGTGATAGGGCCGTTGCTGCCGGAATTCAAGACGCCTCGGCTATCGATGCAGGAGCACGAGCAGATCTTGGTCGCTGGTTCGGGGATGGAACTGTTTCAGGGTGGAGAACTTTAGATATCCAAAATATCGAGATGGCTTTGCCTGAAACTGGGGCAGGTGTTCGCCTTACTCATAAGCCTAGAAGTGGACCTGGAGATGTCATTGAATGTGGAGATCAACTCCTCCATGGTAGTGTGGAAGGGGCGCTGCTTTCTGCAGAGAAGGCAGCGGATGAAGTCATGAATCAACTCAGGCATCCAACAGGAGTTGATGAGCGCCCGATGCGTAGATTCTGATATGGCAATCATTCGAGAGATGACTCCAGATTCAAAATCTGCATTNAGATCTCTTATTCNNGACGATACAGCCGCAAAACCNGATCATTGGGTATTCCTCCTATATGATCAATTGAATCTAGATCTGCTTCCATTCAATGCAGAAACTCCCGACAATGTTGGAATCATACTAATCGAATCGCTAACGAAAGGAAAACTGCGACCCTATCACAAACAGAAACTTGCAGTTTTACTCTCAAATTTACGTCATTTCGCACTCGAGGCCCAAGCAGTTGGACATCCAGTCCTCTATGTTACCACAGAAGGTACCTATCGGAATGCCTTGGAAGCGCTTTCTGATCGAGGAACTATCGATATCATTCGACCTGCTGAAAGAGAAACTCGTTTGGAATTAGAACCTCTGATCCTAGATGGTATTCTGAAAGAACACAAACACCGAGGCTGGTTAACACCACAATCATGGTTTGAAGAATCTGTAGGTACTGAGCCACCATTCAGGATGGATCGATTTTATCGACGATTTAGAAGAGAGACGGGAGTCCTAATGGATCACAGTGCACCTNTTGGTGGGAAGTTCTCTTTCGATGCCGAAAATCGATNTCCTTGGAAGGGNGANCCNCCANCNCCTTCNGCACCTACGTATGATAGAGACGANATCGATNTTGAAGTTGAAACATTGGTCAACCAACGATTTTCTGAACATCCGGGTATACCTGACTTATCCGTCCAACCAACAACTGCTGTACAAACAGAAATTGCACTACAATTTGCTATGAGTGTTCTACCAAATTTTGGTCCATATGAAGATGCGATGTCCAGTAAATCAAGGGGGCTCTTTCACAGCCGTTTAGCGACACTCCTGAACCTTGGCAGGTTAATGCCGCAAACCGTACTCGAACGGGCGCTTGCGACAGAAGCGCCAATCAATAGCACCGAGGGATTTGTCCGACAACTCATTTGGCGCGAATATGTACACCATGTCCACGAAATCACCAACGGATTTCGTACTTTGGATATCAATAGAACCTCGAACGAAAGGAGAGATGCTAGGTGGTGGGATGAACTTTCAGAAAAGAAGGAAGATGAAATTCATCCAAACCATCTCGGTCAACAACGACCGCTACCACAGGTGTTTTGGGGTGCAGAATCCGGTTTCGCCTGCTTAGATCACACAATACGATCCGTGATTGAAGATGGATGGACGCATCATATCCCCCGATTGATGGTGCTTGGGAACCTCGCTAATCTTCTCGATATTAATCCAAGAGAGCTCACCGATTGGTTTCATGTCGCTTTCATCGACGCTTACGATTGGGTTGTAGAACCCAACGTGCTTGGTATGGGGACTTTTGCACTTGGAGACGCTATGATGACTAAGCCTTACGTCTCAGGAACTCCTTATCTGAACAAAATGGGCGATCATTGCAAGGGCTGTTCTCTAGATCCTAAGCGAACCTGTCCAATCTCGAAACTTTACTGGGCA
>PATD01000038.1 GCA_002713585.1 Methanobacteriota archaeon | reverse complement strand
CCTTCGCTTACAACCGATATGAGAGCGGGCGATACAGGATTCGAACCCGTGTCCTAGCGTCCGAAGCGCCAGATGATATCCAGACTACACCAATCGCCCAGCCTTCTCGACCAGCCGGCTTGATTTCAACCCGACGGGTAGGGCCATGCTGAATTTGGGGGCTTAAAGTTCGATTTTGTGTAGATTTGAATACAATCACCCGTATCCTCAGATTCGGAATGTAGTAAGAGTTCATTCGATTCCAAGTATGCTTCATTCAGAATCATCACAGGTCCATTTCCAATCTCTTGATGACTACGGATATGGATTAGACGATCTACAAGACCAGCATCAAGGAAACTCGTCCAGATTTGTGGCCCCCCTTCGATCAGAAGTTCCTGGATACCTCGATCTCCAAGTAGGTCGAGTAGATCATGCAATCCTTTCTCTTCATTGAGATCAGCGATTGCTATGGATTCGCCATTCATTGTTTCTTCCACACCCTCCAATCCATGAATGTGGAGGCTTGCAGCCTCTTGATTCCAGACCTTTGCATCCGATGAGACACGGCCTCGCCGATCGAGAACGATACGTAATGGTTGGTCAACTCCATCAAGAGGGACGTGGCGAATAGTGAGCGATGGATTGTCACGGATGACGGTTCCAGAGCCAACAAGAATTGCATCTGTCTGTCGCCGTAAAGCATGAGCGAAATGGAGTGATTTTTCTGTGGTGAAACGGGCAGGCGGCCCTGCATCTGTATCGACACGATTTTTGGCATCGACTGCCATCTTCAGGGTTACGATAGGTCGACGATGATGACACCAACGCATGAATGCCTGCATTTGCATTTCTGCTTCTAATTTTAACATACCATAACGGACCTCGATACCTGCTTCTTCGAGAACTCTAATCCCATGACCGCGAACGTTGGGATTAGGATCCTTAGCGGCGATAATTACCGAATCAATTCCAGCCCATAGCAGGGCTTGGGTGCAGGGAGGAGTCCGTCCAAAGTGATTACATGGCTCTAGTGTTACGTATGCGGTGGCTCCTTCCGTTGGTTCCCCACGTTCCTCTGCATCTGCAATTGCAGCCTGCTCGGCATGCAGGTTACCAATATGATCATGCCACCCTTCTGCGATAATACGGCCATCTCGAACTAGGACGCAACCTACTGGCGGATTTGGAGACACTCGTGCTAGACCACGTTCTGCAATCTCGATGGCTCGTGCCATGAACCGCACATCTGGCTCCATGTTGTCTGGGGGGGCTGCATCTATCATGATGGCTTCGCTTCAATCAGGGTGTAGTTCAGGACAGAGTTCATGTTGTGGACCCACTCTTACAATTCATGGGCGATTCCGTTGATCGATTAATCTTCGAAGCAGACACCTCTTCCAAAAAGCGGAGTGGTGTTCACCGGCCTATCTTTGCTCCATTTTTTACTCAGCCTGCGATTGATGTTTCAACCCCCTCCAAAGTGCATCTTCTTGTCAATCCATATTCTGGTAGGAAGAAAGGCCTCTCGGTTGGTCAAGAAGCCGAACGTCTCCTAATTGAGGCTGGAGTTGTTGTTGACGTTCATCATTCAGAATACGCAAGCCATCTTGTCGAGATTGCCGCATCTTTAGATTTGAATGATGGAGATTGTATTGCAGTGGTCGGTGGTGATGGAAGCCTATCTGAAGCGATTACTGGTTGGATGAGAACTAAGCCAACAACGACACCAATCTTTGCAGTAATTCCTGCCGGAACTGGAAATTCTCAAGGCACAGAACTCGGAATCTCAGGGGTGGATGATAGTATATCCAGAATTATTCGAGGGCGAACTCAAGCGATTGACCTTGCCGAGGTGAATCTGAGTTCAGGGAATCGCAAGAATCCTGGCCCAGAGATGACATGGTATAGTCACAATCTTGTAACGTGGGGATTAGGTGTAGATTCAGTCGTTCTCGCTGAGAAGTTACGTTGGATGGGTCCAATACGCTATGATGTGGGAATTGTCATGATGATGCTTGTTAATCGCCGCCGACGTGCTACCTTGATTCTCGATGGTCATCGGATGGAGGGCGACTACACTCTTTTCTTGATTCAGAATACCCAACTTGGTGGTTCTGGATTGAAACTAGGCCCCGGTGCATCGATTGACGATGGTGAGATGGATCTTGGCATATTACAGCGGATGAGCCGTCCATCGTTGCTCAAGGCATTTGGTATGCTTCAGAAGGAGGGGAGACACGTCTTCCATCCTAGCGTCGTCTATCATCGATTCAAACATCTAAGGATTGAGACGAATGAACCCATGGCAATCAACATTGATGGTGAACTCATTGGATGTACACCTCTGGAGATGCAGGTAATGCCACAGGCAATCCGTCTAATTGTCTAATTAGAAACTAAAGTCTGAGAATTCATCATCATCTGAGATACTCGGGCCTTCACGGGTGTCAACTCTCACTTCCGGTTCCGGCTCTGGTTCCGGCTCTGCGACTTCTTCCTTTGGCGTGCGAACAGCCCTCTTCCTCTTGACCGGTGGACTCCGCTTTACTGGTTCAGGTTGTGATTCATCCTCTGTAACCATCTCATTGGAACTAATCGAATTCGACATAGTTCGTTGACTTCCTGGGCCGCCACCGCTAGTCACGCCTCCACCCATTCGACGCCCACTTGGACCCGAAGAAGGAGAGCTTGCGTCTTCCATCGCGGATTCCATGACTTCGCGCAACTTGTCAGCCATCTCTATTGATGCCTCGGTCTGAATTACTCCTGCACCAGGAGTTCGTGAGACGCTGTTCAATGCCTCCATAGAATCTGCGGGGCCATCTAGTGTTGCTGAGACATCGAAATCTTTGATCTCGACCTTCTTCACGCTAGTATCATCAACTACGCCGATAGATTCGGAAGTTTCTCTGTCTTTGTTGATGCTCTCGACTTCCTTCTTGTGCTTCTTGAGCTCTTTCGCAACACTTCCAGCGGCTTTGATTTGTTTTTCTGACATCAGCGTAGCTGCTTGTTTGGATGCTGCGGTGCGAATTTGGATTGATGCGTAGGTGAATGTCCCGAAAGCGCCTGCACCACCTCCGATAAGGACGAGCATTAGGTAAAGTGGACCACCAATGAAGGGGATACTTCCCATAGAGTACGATTCGGATTCTGATGCAGTCACGCCTCCAATTTCGATACTGGTGATTACCATGTGAGCAGCAAATCGAGTGTTTGAACTCAATTCACAGTTTTGTACGGATGCACCGGATGGAATAGTTGCGGTACTTCCAACAGATCCATGCAGCATGTAACCCTCTAAGGCAACTGCCCGATTCCATTCTTGTAGCCCAGCCATGCCATCGAGTACATTCTCATTACCTGGGATAACGCCGATCAGAGCCCACCCGCGCTTTTCTTCGACGGCATCGTAGTCTTGCCCGAATTGAGCCTCAGCGTAGAGAGGCGTAGCCCATCGCTTGTCTTGGATTCCTGGTACTTGTTGTCCAGGGTCTCGCTCCACCCCTTTTGTGTCCAGTGCTTCCTCAATTGGCATCACATCGACGATGATAGCTTGGATAGAAGGGCCTTCGTCATCTGGGAAATTTTTCGATGTTGCAAGCCACCCTTCAATTCTGATGGGGTCTCCACCGTGGTCGGCGGCCGTAACATCTTGTGACTTCTGAGGGATCGTTCCATTCTCATTGGTGTTACAGCCAATAATCGGGACTTCGACTCCAACGATGTCATTATTGGAGTCACTGGAGAGGCGTTCGTGAATGGTCACACTTGTTCCATCATCGGACATTTCTACGGAAACCATTCCTTGCCCTGTTCCCCATTCTGCAGGAGCTGCAGCGAGGCAACCAACAAGGGTCAAGGAGAGCATGAGAGCGATGAGCGCGGGTCCCGATCTGCGCACGCCCATGGTTACGGAGCGACATCGGCGTTGAATACATTTCCCGAGTTGAAGGGAGGCGCTGACGGAGAGATTCGAACTCCCGAGTCCAAGGGACACCGGATTTCAAATCCGGCGCAATACCAGGCTATGCGACGTCAGCTACAGGTGTTCGAATCCTAAGGTGGATTTCACGCTTTGTGCATTTCAAGTCCAATATCCGGGTCGGCACCATGCAGGAAGCTCGGTTGCGGATCCTGGGCTAGTTAGGCCGATGAAGAAAACCATGACGATGATGAAGAACGCCGGGAAGAGCGCCGTCATTGTGAGAATCTTGGAATCTGCATCACCGTATAGGTGCATGAAAATCGCTGCAATCATGATGAACTTCGGGATAGCAATTCCAATAAGAATACTCATCGTGATAGTGTCGCCTAATTCTACACCGACAGCAGCCACCTCAATTGCAGTGAGTATCATCAGACCCCAGAAGTTCATCCAGTAGGGGTCTTTTCCGAAAATCGTGTAGTGTGCCATATTTCATCACCTCAGAACAGATAGAAGAATGGGAAGACGAGAACCCATACCAGATCAACAAAGTGCCAGTATAGCCCGAAGTATTCAATCGAAACGGCATTTGAAGGACCATATCCTCCACGAAGTGCCTTCAAAGTCATGTAGGCCAGTCCAATCATTCCTGCCAGTACGTGTACTCCGTGGGTGCCTGTTGTCACGAAGAAGGTCGAAGCACCAACTCGGATATCTGCCATCATGACCCCTCCGGGGTGCGTTCCTGCTTGCATCATGCTGTAGAGGGCGCTGTCGTGAGGGATGTCATGGCCGTCGTGATATGATGTATCATATGCATAATGCTGGTATGAATTTGCATGGATAGTGTAACCTTCACTGTAAAGTGAGGCAATTTCGGAGTGACCGTGATTTAGGTCAGTCAGAGGGCCAGGAGTAGGGAAACCAATGAACCATTCAATCATCTTCAGTGTTAGGAAAAGTGTTGCGAGGAAGAGTGTCGAGCCAAGGAACATAGCGACCTTACGACTCCGATGTGTCCGGACTCTTTCCATGTCAATTTCATACTTGTCTGCATACTTTTTATCGCTCATCTTCGCTGTCTTGAGTGCAAGAACAATAGTGAATGATGAGATAATCAAAGCAAATGTGTTCACTGCACCTGGTGCGAGATGGAACCAACTACTTGCAATTAGATGTGCTGCGGGCTCAAAGCATACTACGGAAGTACCTTCGACCCATTCTCCAGAGAGGAAGACCTCTCCGCAGTTTTGGATACCTAGACGATAGCGGATATAGGTGCTGAATAGACTGGTGAAGACCATCATCTCAGACATCAAGAAGATCCACATTGAGACCTTGCGGATGTCTATATTGCGGAACGGAGCTCCTGTTGCCTTTGGTTCGTAAATTCCATCTGCAGACATATCTTGACGCCACCAGACGAGCAAGCCCATTGTGATAATGATGAGGCCAAGCATTACACCACTTAATGCGCCAAGATCAGCAACTTCTCCACCGATGAAGACATTGGCGAATCCGTATAGGAACATGGCGAACCCCGCGCTCATGATTAGTGGTGCAAACGAGTTGTGAGGTGCACCATGGCTCCAATCATGAGGTCCCCATGGGGAGGCATGATGGTCATCATGATGATCATGACCGTAATCTGCGCTCAATGGTTCACCTCCGAATCGTCTTCTGGCATCATGAGCCTCTCAAACCACTGTCCAAGTCGTGATGGTTCGGATGCAATATGTTCGTTCGCATCTCGGAGAACCGGTGGGTTGTGTGGGTCGAATGAAGGCGTTGGCGGAGGCGAGGCACACATCCACTCAAAGGACCAACCACCCCATGGGTCGGCCGGGGCTTTCTTTCCGGACACAACTGTCTTGATCATGTTCCCGACGAGTATGAAGTTCGAGAAGAAGAAGAGGAAAGCGGAGACGGTAATGAATAGGTTCCAAGATGCCATTTCTGCGGGAATATTCGCATAATCATCAGTTGTAATGAACCATGTGTGGTGACGTCGAGCCATTCCAAGGACACCAAGCTTGTGCATGGGCCAAAAGATACCATTGAATGAAATAAATCCGGTTAAGAAGTGCAGAAGTCCCCACTTTTCATCCATCATTCGCCCTGACATCTTAGGGAACCAGTAGTAGACAGCAGAGAATACGCCGAATACAGTTCCACCTACGAATACGTAATGGAAATGTGCAACGACGAAGTATGTCTCGTGTAGATGAGTATCCATGGCCAGCGAAGGGAAGAACATCCCTGAAATCCCACCAAGAGTGAATGTTACGAGGAATCCTAGTGCCCATAGGGTATGAGTTCGATAGACAAGGGATCCTTTGTGCATTGTTTTGAGCCAGTTGAATATCTTGATTCCAGTTGGCACAGCGACAAGCATCGTTGTCAGCATGGTTACGAAGCGGAGGGTAGGGGACATTCCGGAGGTGAACATATGGTGGCCGTATACGATGAAGGCCACTACGCCGATGCCTGCCATTGCGTAGACCATTGACCGGTATCCAAAGACGGAGCGTCGGGCAGAGGTGGCAAGAACTTCAGAAATTACGCCGAAGGCAGGAACAATCACCACATACACTTCGGGGTGCCCGAAGTACCAGAATAAATGGCTCCATAGGAGTGGGTCTCCACCAGATGCAACATGGTAGAATGCGGTGCCAATGGTCCGATCTAAATAGACCTGAATGAGTCCAACACCCCAAGCAGGGATGGAAAGGAAGAGCATCAGATTGGCTATGAAGATAGACCAAGTGAACAAGGGCATCTGCATCCAACCCATACCTGGGGCTCTCATGCCACAAATCGTCGCTAGGAAGTTGATTCCAGTAAGTGTAGATGATGCCACGAGCATAATTTGTCCAGCAGCCCACAGTGTTGTTCCAGTGTGCGCGGTTTCTGAGACAATGTAAGGCGCGTATCCAGTCCATCCTACATCAGCAGCCTGCCCGCTGAATACACCTGTGAAGATTAGTAAGGCGGCGAATGGTTGGAGCCAGAAGGACATAGCATTGATTCGTGGGAGGGCAAGGTCGTGCGCTCCAATCTGGAGTGGGATTAGCCAATTCGCGAATCCATTAATCAACGGCATAGCTGCCAGGAAAATCATCGTTGTTCCATGCATTGTGAAGAACATATTGTATTGATCTTGAGTGAGAAAATCGTTGCCTGGAACAGCAAGTTGAATTCGGATTAGCATAGCCATGATTCCTCCAACTCCTAGGAAGAAGAATCCCGCTAGGAAGTAGAGAGTTCCAACTTTCTTGTGGTCTGTAGATGTCAGCCACTCAATAATCCAGGGAGCGAAACTTTCCCAGTTAAATCCGTCTGGGCTAACTCGGTAGAATGTGTAGAGGATGACGGCAGCGAGTAGGATTCCAGATACGATGATGAGTGTTACAAGTACGACAAATGGGTCTGCAGATTGTAATTCCTCTGCTGCTGCCCCTGAGGAGGGCCCTGCAACTGTAATGGCCATTAGATTCCAAGCGTCATTGGCGCTTGCTTGCCCATCGCCATTAACAGAATTGACTGCAAGTGTGAAAGTGCTCGATCCGCTTGACGGCGATGTCCAGTTGACTAACCATGAGGTGTAATCGTTACCGCTGATGATCGCTGCTCCTCCGGCTTCTATTGAATCTTGAATTCCATTCCCATCTATATCATCATCAATTCCATTATGGGTGGCTTGATCACCATCAATCTTGACAGTGTCATCGACGGCTTCGAGAATTCCAGAAGACACAGCTAAGTTGAATCCCCCTAGGTTGTGAGGGTCACCTGATTGCCCCGAAGGACCTCCTGTGAATGAGATAGTCAAGGTGTAGGTAGTACTGGCGTTGAATGTCGCCGGGAGCCCCTCGATGGAAGGAGCTACACCGGAATCAGGGATGGCCCCGTGGCAAGTGCACCCCTTTTCGCTCTGCCCAATAATTCCATTGGGCAAAGAATCTGCTTGAGGCGCCATGCTTAGAGCCAGACCGAGAACGGTTAGTAGGACAAGAGTTCGAAGAAGAGTATTCTGCTTCATATCATCAACACCTCACTTGTGAACATTCACCACAGCGGCCATGTAGGCGTGATCGTCACCGCAGTATTCTGTGCATAGAAGTAGGGTTGATTCCCCTTCTTCTCCACCACAGTCAGCTTCATCACAGGTCGGAATAATCCAGACCTGGGAATCAAGTCCTGGGACTGCATCCTCTTTTACTCCGAATGATACGAACCATGGGGAATGGGTTACATCGATTGAAGTGATATTTGCAAGATAGAATTCACCTTCTTTCAAAGATATTACCGGGACCGTCGTCCCATTCAAATCTTGATATTGAGAAGCATCACAGAGTGAAGGTCCGAGGTCACGACAGTCGAAGGACCAGAACCATTGTTGCGCCGTAATATCGATGTTATGGTAGCATTTGTTTGGATCAGCAGCAGCATCCGTGCAATCGAGCCCATATTGACTGTCAGGATCGGTAGGATCTGCCCAAACATCGTTAATCGGCCCCCATGAAATCCAGGTTAAGTAGACGATGAGGATGAATGGAATAATCGTCCATGCAAGTTCAAGGGAGACGTTATCGTTGTGTTTTGGGAAGACACCGACTTCGATCCCGTCGACATCAACCCAATCGTCATCTTCTTCTTTTGAGCGGTAGGTGAGTGAGTGATGTGCTAGCCAGATAAACGTGAAACCGCCGACGATTGCGGACCACACCAAGTACTCGTTCCAGAGACTGTCGAATGCGGCGCTCGCTATGCCCATTCCCAACCCTCATTCTAAGCGTCTGGACTCCCGTAGATAAGCATTCGTGGGGCTCAACCATCCATACTCAAGACCGACAGTTAGTAGATGGGTGAGGTGGTATGAATTCCCATCTTGAGAGAGGTTCTGTGCTTCCTATTCAAGAACTACCTTGTAGAATTGTTCTACCAAGGGGGTTTCGAACTTCGGCGTATCCGATGGGTACCGAACTAGGTGAGAAAAGAATTCTGATGTCATTCAGCTTTGGTCGTCGTAATCCTCCAGGAGATGAGTCCCTTATGCCATCAGCTCGAGCTCTTGCTCGAGCGAGGTCAAGAAATAGAAACCCTATCTTGGGAGGTTTTGGGTGTCCAATTATAGTCGAGGGACGCAGAGATCTTGAGACTCTTCGTGCTTTAGGTTTCGATGGCCCTATTGAACTTGTCAATCGGGGTTGGAGTCAGAGTCGATTGATTGCTCATCTCCATGATCAGTATGGGAGGAAAAATCCGTTTGACGGTGGCGCATCTGTGATGTTGATGATGGATTGGGACCGAACAGGAAAACGTCTGCATGAACGTCTGCGTGTTAGAATGAGGAGTCTCGATATGAGCATCGATGATTCAACACGCAGGGTCCTAATGAGATCCATGGCCATGAAGGGGTCTACAGTTGAGGGTTTGAAGACACACGTGAATGAGTTGAATCCCCTAATCGATACAGTCGACCCCCCACCTAGTGGTTTTTTCTGATTCACTGTATTATTCCTTGATTAGGACGACGATTGGAATGGCTATACTTGCCTGCATAGATTGTCTAATTCTGTCGATTTCCTCGATACGTTCGTTCAATTGTTCATGGAGCCGGTTGATGATACCCCGCTTCATGCGCAACCATCGTATATCGAGGACTTCGTCACGGAGTGTAGCGTTCCATTCAGCTTTCTGGATTTGCACCTCTTCTGCTTCAATTCTTGATTTCCATGCCGCATTGGTATTGATGGTTAGTTCATTCAATAAGGGTGCTAATCGATTTCTTTCATGGAATAGTAATTCACCATGGAGCCGAGTTCGGGCTTCTTCCAAGTGTTGAATCAAGGAGGAATCCCGCCTCATTACTTGAGGTTCTTCTACAGTATCTATCCATGGATTGTGGTCGAGGGTCATGAGCGGATTGAATTCGTTATCTAGAGCAAGCCATCGGCGAATTCGATGTTCGTTGAGTCCATGAACTCGCCATTCAATTGCTACAACACAAGCAGTTCCAGTGGGAAGCGAGTCAGCAGATCCTACACTAAGGATTTCAGAAGCAATCACATCCTCTCCGAACTCCCTAACAGATTCATCGAGAGAGATACGCATCAGAGGATGCCAAGGATTGACAAATTCAAGGTCTGTTCGCTCTCGAGCAATGACTTGACTATACGTAATCTCAAGCCATTGTGGTCCAGCACGTTGACTGAATCGGCCGATGAGTTCCTTCCACACAGTTGTTCCGTGTTTGGATGAACCTAATTCCTCCAGACATTCATTGGACAAACGAATCATCCAGATGCCGTCAGCCGATTCGTAGTGATCTCCCCCATTCGTAATCACCCAACGTTCGACTTGCCGACGAACATCTTCTGGTTCGACATCTACCCTATGCGCTTCCATCGCGGAGCGCACACGTCGAACCCCTGGATCGGCCCCAATGACCTCCCGCTCTTTGAGTGCTGATTCTGTAATCCATCGATTTCGTTCCTGAAGAATTTCCTCGACGTCCTCGTCATTCTCAATCTCAAGGTAATGGTCTAGATCCATGAATTGAAAACCCGGTTCCATATCCTCTCTGACAGCATTTCGCGAGATCTCGTTTTGAGCGAGAACGCGGACTGCACGACCAAGCATTGGGTCAACCATCCCAAGAGAGGTCTCAAAGATCTGGATACGGAATAGCAATCGACCTAGTATTGCAGCATCGATTGTACCTTGAACACACATGTTTGCGATGTGTATTACAGGACTTCTCTGTCCATATCGATCTAATCTCCCAATTCGTTGCTCCAATTTCATCGGATTCCATGGGAGATCATAGTTGACGAGTCGATGACAGTGTTGTTGGTCGAGTCCTTCTGTTCCGACTTCGCTGCTTAGCAGTACATCCATTTCACCATTAGCGAATCTCTCACGGATTTCATCTCGCCTTGTAAGCGGTGTTTTTCCTGTTAGCAACTCCGCTTTGAGACCGTCATCGTTCAACTTTTTCAGAAGGTGTTCAAGGGTGCCATGGAACTGGGAGAATAGGAGAACTCCACCATCAAAACCATCATCTGTTTCTTGCTTCCTTAGCCATCCAATTAGTGCCTCATATTTCGTATCTCGAAGTCCAAGTGATTTCGCCGAGCGTACGAGTTCCCGATGTTCCGGTAACCCCCTCCATGCATCAATAATCCGAACATCCTTTTCCTCTTCATCGGGAGGATTCTCCAATGCCTCCTCGATTTTTTGGAGCACATGAGATGCGTAGGCTTGTAGGCAGGATGAAGCCATTCGTTCTGGCATAATGGATGCCCAATCAAAGCCACCATCGGGGTCTCTTAGACGTTGGAGCCGATATGACCAGGCTCTTGCGGCCCTGTAGAGCGCCCATTCCTCTTCGGTTAGATTCACGTGAAGTATGACCGGTGCTCGCTGAGCAAGTTCCATGTCGAGGTCTTTTCGCCGTGTTCGAACGAGCATGTCATTCAGAGGCAACATCTCTCTCAATAGATCAACAAGTTCGTGATGTGATTTCGATGAAAGATACTCACCTTCAGCAGCTAGAACTCGAACGTCTCTCAACCGAGGGTCATCTTGCATTGCGACGTAATTGTTTAGTCGAGCAATCTCATATCTGAGCTGATCCGCTTGAATTGGCTTTGTACATACTGCATCGATAGCACTGTGGATTGTGGCAGTGGGGGACATCGTAGCACGAAATGAATGGATATCTGGCCATCGATCTGGAGCGATGAGAGAGAGCAAGACAAAGAGATCCTCATTATCAAGATTGACTGGTGTTGCCGTGAGTAGCATCTTCCAGCGTGATGAAAGAAAGAGCATTTGGATCGCATCGTGAAGCCTTGATTTTGGGTTTCGAACATGGTGGGCTTCATCGACAATTGTCATGAGTAGATTCATCCTTTGTCCTACCATCGAATCTAGTGTTTCGGCTCGCCGAAGAACACCGTGACTGACAATTACCACATTGTTTGAGCCGTTTTGTAGAGCATCGAGTTCTTCGAGGAAGGAGGCGCAGGTTGCAGGCGTCTTCGCATCAAGGTCAACTCGATGTGCGAGTTCGTTCTTCCATTTCGATCTCAGACTGCCTGGGCAAGCAATTAGGATGCCTCCGGTTTCACCTCTAGCATGGAGTTCTCGAATCGAGATCATCGCAGAGATGGTTTTTCCGAGGCCCACTTCATCAGCGACAAGAATTCCTTTCCATGGTCCCGCAAACATACGGGCTACTGGTAGGTGTTGATGAGGCTGATCTTCCCATCGGCCGAAATGGAGAGTCATGTTCTGATCCGAAGCGGGTTGTTGAATTTTCAAATCGGATTCGATAGCGGCCCAAGTCCTCTGTTCAGTAGATGGATTTTGCAACGTCATGGGACGACCTCATGGGGTCGAGGCCATATCAAGCGCCATCTTCGTGAATCTTCGGCATCTGTATCTTGGATTCCTTTACTGTGTTTAGAACCATATGCGTATGAGAACGTTCGATGCCATCGATAGAGAGGACGGTTTTGGTCAAATCGTTGAGATCCTCTCTGTCTTTGGCTAGAGCGATCACCATCGAGTCGTAATCTCCCGTGACGTCGTATACTGAGATAACGCGAGGGTCTTCTGCAATTCTCCCTTGGATCTCGAGTAATCGCCCCTTCTCTATTCGGATGCCTACCACTACTGTGATTCTCCATCCGACCTTCTCTGGATCGATGTGCGCGGTGTATCCACGGATGACGCCAAGCTCTTCCAATCGCTTTACGCGATTGCTGACAGTTCCTTGTGATACTCCAATCGCTTCTGCGACAGTTCGATTGGAACGGGTCCCATCCTCGATCAACTGGGCCAGGATAGCACGGTCGGTGTCGTCGAGCATTCCACATCGCCTTCGGGGCAACGCAGTTCGGTCCGCCGCTCTTGAAGTTTCCAGCGAATAACCTAGTTCCAATGGTTACTCTTCCTCGTTCGTAACTATTCTCGGGAACCTTAGATCCAGCACCCATCGGTCATGCCCATCGACTTCCATCCTGATTGTGCAGGGGTCATCATGCTCTATTGCTCGTAATTTCCGAATTTGAATTTCCACTTCCTCATTTGGCTCTAATCTGATTGGGAGATTTCGCCGTGCAATCATCCTCCATGACCTCCCTCCTTCAATACCATCAATTACGATGCCCGCTGCACCAGCTTGAACATGGATTAGATGTTGCAGATTGTCACCGTTACCTGTCACGATTGGACGAATTTTCGGCATCGATTGTTGACGCCGTTTTTCTCCGATGAACACCGCTACAAGTGCAAGGGTTCCAATACCCATAATGAGGCTTGCAGTTGCCGCACTCTTCGCACCTTTCTCGACCACATGTGCATCAAGATGCCCAATTCCAGAAGCATGGACTAAATGGTCGTCCATTGAAATTAGGCTGGTTACAACTCGGACCTCTTCTCCCGGTTCGATACCCCAGTCCAACAAAGTCGTCGGTTGCACTACATGAGCCCAGACCTCATCTGCTCCTTCGCTGCGGTTGAAGGTTGAGGTCCATGCGTGGTATACGACCACATTCAGGTCATTAGGGGCCAGAGGGTGACTGGCAACAGAAATTGATGGCCGCAGAATCAACCATCGGATGATTACCTCATCTCCAACTGTCTCGTTGAGCTTTATCTGAGCATCGATAGCAATGTCTCCCGTCTCTGTCCATCGGGCATGGACTTGGATATCTTCTCCAGATTGAACTTCTCCTGCTAGGGGCGCTCCATCATATCGAACCTCGCCGATTGAGGCATTCAGTGCAGCAGCTCTCTGCTCAGCTGCGAGGATGTTCAATGGATCTTCTTCATCGGAGTGCCATGAAATGAGAATAGCTTCACCCGATTGCCCCTCCTCAAGGATTTCTTCATCTACAATATCGTGAATGGTCTCTCCATTCGGAACAAAGACCTCAATCAATGGTGCAGCCTGTGCCATTGGCATCAGAAGCATCGCTAGCAATATACTGAATATGCAGAGTCGAATATTCATTGAATCACATCCTTGAATCGATCCAATAGGATGAGGGCTTCGGTATCCTTCCACATCCCAGTGATACGTTCGCCCACCCATACAGGTAGCCTCCATTCAACTCCATCAAGTTCGCATCTGAGGATGTGCCCACCTGAATCATACCCTTGGTTATTTTCGGCGGGTTCCTCCTGTGTGAGTATCCGTATTAGGGCCTCTGGAGTCACATCGTGGATTCTATCCCCCTCCGTTCCAAGTGGGATACTGTGCATCGCTTCAGAAGACAGACGAATGTTCCTACCTCCGCGGTCCTCCCATCCTCTGACTCCTACATGTACGACATTCAGTGGTGACCATTGTTTCCCTAGGTGTATTCGATCCGGTCGTGAATTGGTATCCATTTCCCATACGCGATTCCTCATTGCCTTACTTGCCCAGAGTATTCTTTTCCCTCTCTTCCAGATTGAAGCATCTGAGAGTATCGGGTCATGTTCTGTTTGAATGACATCTAGGGTTTCTTTGCATACTGTAGAGGGGTGAAGTCCCTTTCGTTTGGGGTTTGGAATAATCTGACGAGCATCAGGTCTAGTTTCCATTATTGCATCTGAGTTCTTCTGTAGAATTGCTAAGAAGAAACCACCCTGTCCTGTGTCTTGTTGAAGCAATCGAACACATTTGCAGAGAGCTTCTCGAATTTCAGGTTCATGAGGAGGCGCCCCACATCCCTCTGAAATGCCCTCCATATTGTCATCAAACACTGTCCAATCCTCCATGCCGGGGCGATAAATGAGGCCCGGTGTCCGAGATGGCTCGAACCGGATAGATACGATGTCATCCCTTTCTTCGAGAACCCGTGCAATGACTGCTTCGTTTTCTACTGGATCAATCGAACATGTAGAGTAGACCACAGTACCGCCGGGTCGAACAACATCAATAGCTCGATTCAGTAGAGATACCTGCAATGTGTGTAACTCTTGGCCAGCAGATGGTCGCCACTTCCTCCAAACATCGGGATTCTTCCGTGTGGTAGCTGACCCAGTACAAGGTGCATCGACGAGTACAGCATCGTATCCTTGTCCGGTGCCTCTAGGAACATGCCGACCATCGTGTTGAATCACCATTAGATTGGAGCATGATGCTCGTTGAGCGTTTGCAACCAATGTATTTGTGCGTGCACGAGAAACATCGTTGGCAATCACTCCACCTCTCCCAGCGAGTATCTCAGCTAGATGCGTACTTTTTGATCCAGGCGATGCACACATATCAAGGACGATTTCTTCTGAATTTAGATCAAACATCATCGGAGGAAGCATGGAGACCGCTTCCTGTCTAGTGGTACGTCCAGTTTCATGGAACGCATTGAACAGTGGCTTGATATCTGCAGGAGCTCCCCCTCGCTTCCAAGGCATAACATAGGCATTAGGGACCCAACCGAGAGGTTCCCCTCCCATCTCTTCAATTCGTTGTCGAACCCAGTCGTATTCTCTGCGAAGTGGATTTACGCGTAAGGTTTCATCCAATCGAGGAAGTGCAGCCTCGAGCCATACTTCAGATTCACCGTGCCATGCCTCCATGGCAACAAGTAGAAGACTTTCCTCGGCCTGTTGCCTCCATGGCCGTTGGTCGTCTCCCATGACTATCCGTTCATCCACCATCGAATGATTGTAGCGACAGTCTTCCGCACGGTTCAATGCCTTGTGTGCAAAGAGCCGCATTCATGGGCATCGAAGACCTGCTTCTCATCCAGGTCCTTATTTTGCCATTGATTTGGTTTGGACCAACCATTGGAAGACGTTTTGACATCGAAGCAGAACGTCTTGAACGCTTTCTCCTATTGGTCCCCGTTGCTTTATTGGGGGCTGCAATTTTTCTTGCTGTAAGTGGTCATCGAGGATCTCCTTCTCATACCCATGCGACTCTCTGGGGGGTGTCTGATTCCATCCTTACTGCAGTTCAATATCTTGCAGGAGGGCCTGAAGGAGGCATACTGATTTGCGCATTTGTTGGATCAGTATGGATTCTAATTTGCCGAGAGAGACGTGGTTCAGGGCCTTGGATATTCACGACTGCTCACCTTCTGCCCCTTATCGCTGTGGGTACATCATCTGGGGCTTTTACTCCAGTATCATCATCTATTGCTTCGTCATTTGTACCTGAACCCTCATTCATTCCATTGATGATGAATTCAGCCCTAGGGTTCTTGATTGCCGAACTTCTGATTCGGACATCATCATCGATGAATTATCGAAGAGTGCGTAAATATGATGCATATCTTGGATTTGCAATCGCTCTCACGATTACTTTGTTTTCACTTAGGCCGGATTCGGTATTGGAACTTGAGCCGGTGATTCAAGCATACCATCTGGTTGTTGTTCTTGTGATGTTCTCTGTTTCTGACATGTTGGGGGGCTCAACTGAAGCCAGCCAGTACTCTAGTGGAATGACTTGGCCATCTTTTGCTATTACACTACTAACTCTAGTTGGACCCGGAGTAGCTGTATTCGTGGGAGGTGCGCCTAATCTTTCAGTTCTATGGGCGATTGGTACAGTGTCAGTACTCGGGGCTCTAGGTTCGCAATTACCTCGCCTTGGCATGGATCTCAGAAATAGGTCAGCGCATCGTGGAGCCATGTTTGGTGGATTTGTTGGTATCGCTCTCTTGGTAATTACATCTGAACCTAGCCAAATCCTCCTTTTGGGGTGCTTACCTCTCTTCTCTGCATCTCTATTTTGGAATCCTATTGATCGGCACTTTGGATTAAAATCATCATCATCATAAACGGCATATCAATAGTTAATTTGCAATCATGATTAAATATCTATTTTCAAGATTGCATACATCGACCTGCAAGGGTCGGGATGGGATGGAAATGCAGGAACAGATTAGCCGAAGGTCATCGAGATACGCTAAGGACGAGGGCCGATTGATTCGTACGAACACGAATGAGACAGTACGTAAACTACGTTCTTTGACTGATAGGGCACGCCTCTATGGTCGTGCAGAAGGCGCATTGGTACCTGTCGAAGCTCTTGTAACCATTGAGACTGACCACTGGGTCTGGCAGACTGTTGACAGATCCACGCTTTCCAAACTAACCCATCGTTTGGTGTTACAGATGAAGGATGGACGACGTCGTGAACTATTCATGACTCATACTCTCGATGCAGCGGTAGAATCCGCTTCCCGCATCGTTGAATTCCATGACGGTGTCGTTCTTGTCGAAGCTTTGGCTCCCTGATTACGGCGAATCCGGGTGCGTCACGGTCAAATAGGCCCCCACGGTCGGGAAGAATGGTTCGCATGGCGAAGAAGAAGGATAACAGCGGCATCCAGCAAGCCGCAGGACTCATCCGGTACTTCGATGAGGAGTCTGAAGATGCCCTTCAGATTCCGAAGAGTGCGGTCTATGCGGCTTGTTTCGCCCTATCCATCGCTATTTATCTTGCAAACCACGGCGTATGGCAGTGGATTTGGGAGAAAATTGGTTGATTATTCCTCACCTGTCAAATCGACATAGGGTATCTCATCTTCATCCTCTTCGATGTCATCAATATCCGATCTAGTATCCGGATCTGCGAGGATGAGTTCCTTCTCAGCACGAGCCATCGCGCGCATCGCGGAAGGTAGATTTCGTTCGAGGAGTGCTTTTCTTGCTCGATCTATGTCATTTCTGGCTCCCTCGACATGGGTTTTGATTACAGAATCGGTTCTTGATTTCAGTTTTCGTAATCGGTCTTCAAGCAGATTGATTGCAGCATCCATCTCTTCTTTGCCCGACGAGGCCAATCCTGACCATTCTTCTCGGTGCTCTGGAATTGATAGACCCGTATGTCGCCTGAATGCCCAACCAAATGCTGCATTCCATGGATTATGTCCGAGGCTAGATAAGACATCCATCACGAGTCGACCTACATCACTGCGTTCACCAACAATCTCGATACGATTTAGATAACATCGAGCGAGCAGAGCGAAGCCCCAGTAGGATTCACTGCGGATGATGATCTGCAAGCCGCTTGAGGATGCTGCCAGGGTCCATCGTTGTTCGTCGAATCCGGGGTGTTCGATGAATTCTGGAGGTGCATGTGGTCCGAGTGCACTTAGGAACGAACTCGCAACATCGCCAAGGTACACCTTTCCTCCACCATCTGGCCAGCGTTCAGGTCGCAGGACTCCTCCCGAGTCGATACGCATCCTTGGGGTGCCACTTCGCACCTGCGCCCACAGGATGAAGCGGTCCTCCATGGATATTGGATTACATCTCTCGGTCATCATTCATCCGGTGTAATGCAGCGTGATGTTCATACACGGCCGAGAATCCAACCCATTCATGGCGAAGCCAAGCAAGAAAGTGATTGATGCGTTGACTGCTATTCCAGGTGTAGGGGAAGCAACAGCGAAGAAGTTGGCAGGTGCTGGCATGAAATCCAAGGCAGATGTCGCGAAGGCGGGCCTCAAGGGCCTCAAGGCGGCAGGCATTAGTGCTGGAACTGCAACTAAGATTGCAAAAGCAGTCGCATCTAGCGCTGTCACCAAGGCCAAGAAGAAGATGGAAAAGAAGAAGCCAACTCCGAAGGCACCTTCGCCTAAGTCCACCATCAGTGATACAGAGAGCGGTGTCCGCGGCGATCAGATCGGCAAAAAGTTGAGTGCTCCGAAGAGTGTTAAAGACATGATGAAGCGTATTCGGCGCTCGGATTAACCGCATTCACTATCTTCCCTCAATTCGGGAATGCAATCATGCCAAGACGGAAGTACGGGCGGCTAACGAAGCCTCTCGAGATTCCACCCAAGGACAATTGCTCTCGTTGTCGTTCTGGTAAGCACTGTCCTATTCCAGGCCATTCTGGCAATGATGTTCGTCCCTCTAAGAATTGGACCGGCCCCGAAGATATCGATAAGCGTGAGAACAAGAAGCGACCAGGCAGAAAACGGTGATTACTCTTCTAGAGACGCACTCTGGGCCCGGTGGTAGATTTCTCTCAACGTCTGATCACTAATATCCAGATAGATTCGTGTCGTTTGAATGTTAGAATGCCCTAGAAGCCTCTGGATTGAGACAAGATCTACTCCTCGTTCAAGAAGGCCAGTTGCGAAGTTGTGTCTTAGGGTATGAGGTGTCAGACGCGTTCTCGGGATGAGGGCATCGTCGGCAATGACGTCCATCATCTTCTGAACATAGCGAGTGCTGATGCGTGCAACACGATTGGTTAGAAAAACAGCATCTACATCCTCGTTAGGTGGATTCCTTCTTTGGACCAATAGTCGCCGTGTTCCGAACCAGGCTTCCATTGCATTTACTGAGCGTTCTGTGAATAAGACGGTCCGGTCCTTGTCACCCTTCCCCCCATAGACTCGGGCTGAACGGTCAGCTAGATCGATGGTTCCGGTCTCAAGAGCGCATAACTCGGATACCCGCATTCCGGTATCGAGGAGAAGCGTAATGATGGGTTGAGCAAGCGGATTTTCGGAATCTTGAGCAGCCCTACGAACACGCATGACCTCCTCTCTAGTGAGGGTTCGTGGTAGAGGCCGAGAAGAAGTGGGCCGATGTACCCAATCAGGTATCCTGTGCCCTATGTAACGGAACAGATGACTCAGTGCAGCAATACGTGCGTTGATTGTTGCAGGTCTTAGATTAGCGATAGCTTGGATGAATAGGTCCAGACGCCCATTGTTCGGATTACAGCGGTCATGCATTTCTGTAATCGATATCTCCTCAATATCGACCTCCTCTTCTCCCGGTATAACCGTCGCCGAGAATCGTCGTGCTGTGGACATGTATGACCGGATTGTATGATTGCTCTTCTTTTCCGATCTTAATTGGGTCTCCCAAAGTGGAAGACAGGAAAGATGCTGGATTCGAACTAGGCGTGCAGGGAGGACTTGGCTGTTCCCTGTGATAGATGAATCGAAAGGAGTAGCGATGCGGCCCGCTGGGCCGTCTGCAGCCCATCCGCTCCGCTGTCGTTGGTCGTCCATGGGTCCCATCCCATCCCCGAAGGGTAGATGTGGAACGAGGTGTCGGGTTTGAACCCTCTCATTTCATCAGAAGGTGAAGAGGGGTGATTGAAGGTCAGAATCTTTCTTCCGAAGCAGTGTCGTGCCCTTGCATATGCGTGCGAATCGAAGCGATTTCCCCATAGATCACCAGTTCATCGTTTGGCTGTAGAACTAGATTCTCGTTTGGGGACCAGATATGGTCCTTGCCACGCAACAGCGTCAATGCGCGTGAATCTCCCATTTGCACATCTTTGATTCGTCGCCCGATGAACTCAGGCCAATCCTTGATTCGAATAGTCAATGCCCCATGGCCTGAGCGACGGCGGATAACTTGTTGGAGATCTGTTGACTGAATTCTATGACGCTGTGAAACCATGTCGATGATTCTCCCTGCGACATTTATCTTCGAAGCTTTCTCAATTCCTTCTAATCCTGGACTTGAATTGACTTCAAGGAGGATTGGACCACTTCGTCCTTCAAGGAGATCAACCCCGCCGACCTCAATACCAAGGAGATTTGCAGCACGAATAGCAACCTTAGCATATTCATCCTCTAATTCAATCGTCTCCACTTGACCTCCAAGATGGAAGTTGGACCGGAATTCACGCCCCCTTGCCACACGGCGCATCGCAGCAACTACTTCGCCCCCAGCCACAATTACTCGTACATCCCTTCCATGACTTTCTCGAATATACTCTTGGACGAGAACAGTTTCTCTATTTGCAAGTAAACGGTAGGCAAGTTCCTTTGCATCTCGAATTGAATGAGCAAGATGGACAGAGTCTCCTTGAGTCCCTTGACTTGCCTTAATCACACAAGGTACCCCACCAACTCTCGAGATTGCCCTTTCAGTATCTCGCCAAGATGTTACAAGTGCGGTCCGTGGGACTGGGATTCCTTGATGCGACAGAATTTGAGATGCTGTTAGCTTGTCCCGACTGCGAAGGATAGAGTCGGCTGAGTTGGCAACATAGACGCCTTGTGATTCGAATTGTCGGACAACACGCACGCCTTCAGATGTCACTGAGTAACCAATTCTTGGAATAACTGCGTCAGCCTGAATAGGCCAGCCACGGTGGATAACCTGTCCATTCCGTTCGCCGAGAACGAGGCTTGTTTCTAACGGATCGACAATTTCTACCTCTGCTCCGCGGTTTTCTGCTTCAGTTACCAGCCGTCGTGTGCTATACAGCTGTGGGCCGCGGGATAGGATGCACAGACGCATCGCTCTCATCATTCGCCGAGCCACCCGTTCCCATCTTCAAATCATCCCTTGAGAGGGCGCATCGAAGACATGGGTTCGATTGAAATCGAAGTCCGTCATCGGTCAAGCCATGCAGCCCGGGAATCCACCCGCTAGCGAGGTATCATCTGCAGGGCCATCAGCCTCTGTCCAAGGCCCATCAGTGGCCCCACCTGTTGGCCCGAAGTCCGCTCCAGAAGCAGCGTTTGATCCCATCTCAGAGATGGAGGATCGAAGGAACCGAAAGGAGCGTCGAGAAAAGCAATTGAGTAACCTCAAGGAGAACCGCTCCAACAAGAGAATGAATGTCTATCTTGTTCTTGGGGTTCTTACTATTCTGTTCACGTTCTCGTTTTTCCCTGTGACTCAAGGAGATCATACTGTGAATCCGCATCAGAATCTTAGTGCAATCGAGGTCGAGTCTTGGATGGACACTTCAGATGCGAATCCAAATCCCCATTGGTCACTAGAGGAGGTAAATGATCGTGCTGAAAACAAGATTTGGGATGGCAGTGATTCTAATGCAGGCTCGTTTGAACAAGATTTGAATCAATTGATGATTGGTTTCCCTATCCTTGATCTTGGTCCAATCAACGATGTTCAAGTTAAAGTGAGTCTCAAGGGCCATCGCTTCGATGGTGGAAACACCTCTTTCCGCCTTGGCTTATTTGAAGCACCAGATGGTTGCGCAATGATGTCTCCTTCACTTCCTTGGGAGTCTTCCTCGTTGATGGAGGACATTACGACAGAATCTCAGGTGATTCGTTATGATCGGTCAGATGCGCCTGCTCTTCCTTCGGGTCAAGAGGTGGAATATGCTCTTACAGTGAAGCCAGGTCGGCATTGCCTCGTCTTTCAGTACATCGAAGGCCAACAACTGAATTCTGACCAATGGCAGGGTACGAACTACCAATGGAAGGCTACTGTGGATGCAGAGGCTCAGATGTTTTGGCCACGCGCCTTACTGCTCCCAATCTGCCTACTTATCCTCCCCCTACTGGGAGCCGCCCTCATTGGTGCACAGAAGGCAGGTGTTGCGTACAAGAGGGTCAGATATCCTGAGACTTCAGACAAATCAACAGAGAAACAGGTACTCGATGCTGCCGATGCTGAGCGTGAACTTGGCATGGATCTAACTACAGGTGCAGAGAACACTGATGCCGCCGATGAAAGTCCAGTGATGTCCAAGGAGATGTCATCGGAGGAAGAATCTTCGACAGATATTGTTGCTGAGGCCGAGGAAGCTGTCAGTGAGCCCATTGAAGAAGAACAGGTTTCTGCTAACGAGGTTCAGCAAAGTGACGAAAATGACAACTCTGGGGCCACACAGATTGATCAGTACACCGATGAGCAACTCCTTGCTGCGGGATGGTCCGCTGAACAAATCGCAAAATATCGCGGCGGTCAATGATAGGGACTAAAATCTCAATCCGTTACACTCTGAGTCCAACGGTTTGATAGTGGCGACGGAGACGTCAACATAGAGAAAGGGAGCGTGGACCGATGAAGCGAGGTGATCTTGAGAAGCGAACAGTCGCCGATCTCAAGGTTCTTCTCGAAGCGATGGGGCTTCCCCGTTCTGGAAAAAAGTCAGAATTAATTGATCGAATTATCGATTCTCTGCGGCTTGATGAACAGGATACTAAGGGCCCTGATGAAGAGGTTCTATCAGAGATAAAAGAGTCCAACGAGGATGAGGGTTTCCTCCTTCTTGAAGAAGAGGAGACAGAATCGTCTGAGCTCCCTTTAGAAGATCCCTCCCCTGTAATTGAACCCAAGGTTGAGAAAGAGAGTGTCGAGATTCTTGAGGCAACTATTCTAGAAGCTGTGATTGTAGATTCACCGGAATCCAAGCCGAGGGCTGAGGCACGTAGTAAGCTAAACGCCTCCGTTTCCTTGGGTGATAGTAGCAAGCCGAGTCGAGCCATTTTCCTTGGGGGCCTCCTCCTAGTAGCGGCTTTGGCCGGTGGAGGCTACTGGTGGACTTGGATGCAGGATCAGCAAGCTTTCGCTGTTGAACCTGCACGCTATGGAGATAGTATGGATTTCACTATGACGGGCGGTTCAGTTCAAGTCAATGGTAACGACATGGTCGCTCTGCTTCGTGACAATACGGGATCGGCATTGGAGAAGGCTTGTGGGGATCTTGCAATTACAATGAATGGGCTGTCGAGTATCGCCTATCGTGATGCTCCGACATCGGAGATTGGTGACCCTACTGATCGGGACAATGCTGGAGCTACTGAGACGAGGGACGGTTATGGCCGCATTCATCTTGCAGCCGAACGATCGCTTTCTTACGATCTTCTAGCTGACCTCTCAGGTAGGACATGGACCAATGACGGGAGTCGTTGTAGTAGTAGTCTCACATGGGAAATGAATGCGAATTCAGTGGATATCTCTGTTACTTCTTGGGAGGAGTTGACTGAATCGACAACCATCCGTTCTGAAGCTACACTGGACTTCGTCACCCCCGATGGGGATCGGAGTATGTTGAAGAACACTGCCTTTGGAGGTACAGGAATCACAGCTATAGATGAAGCATTACCGCTTTTTTTGCAACCCGCGGTACCACTGGATTTGCGTTCTACCTTTGGTTCCATTATTCTTGAGGAGGGGTCAACCGGAACTGCAGAAGGTTGGGACTATACTGTTGAGCCTACACAGCGCGTAAACGGTGAAATTCTTGTACCTATCAAGATGGAGCAACCGAGTATTGCCACATGCCTTGGTCATGCGAAGATCGACCTTCTCGTACGCGAGGGGGCGCCGTGGCCTGTGGAGCAGAAGGTGGACATCCTCATTGACAAAGCCCGTGAATCGAGTGATTGTAGTTGGCATGAATCAGCAGCCCTTGACTTCGCGGTTCCCGATGGTCAGTTGGTAATCACCTACACACTTCGCGAATCTACTTTCACTGCAGGGGAACGTGCGATTGTTTGGGGCGACTTATACAATAGTCGACCAGGTGCTGGTGAAGGAATCCCAAATACGCAGGTGCAGTGGGATGGGCACATGCCTGATGAATCAGCAGTCCATGCATTCACAGTTGAAGAAGCAGTCGAATGCCTCATGAATTCGAGCGCAGGAAATGGTGTTCGTTCCGCCCTCAATAACGATGGTTACCTGTACAGAATGAACCATGCAAATGATGGTGTTGAGGAGACATGGAATCTTAGTTGGGTTGACCCTGATTCCGATGCGGGATGGACTTTAGTACGTTCTTCAGGCAACAATTGTACAGTTGTAAATGACGGAACTCTTGCCCCATCGGATGCTCCAGAGTACAACCTCAATGCGGTTCCCAATACTTTGTCAATTTCTGAGATGCAATCGAGAATGATGGATACGTCAGATTTCCTTGGAGCGACTCAGGTGTTGATGGATGGAGGTACACTACGTTCAGACGTAGAATTCACCTCACGTCTCGTAGTCACACAAGATACAGACCTCCTTGATTTCATTGATGATATCGACGAGGGTGAGGTTACTTTCACAGCCACGAGATCATGGTCAGAAGGGGAATCAGAGCATTCTTTCGATCTGATAATGGACGCGGAACGAGGCCGGATGGTAGGCTGGCTCCAAAGTACGACTGAATGAAACGTCACTCTAACCTCTATACGGGCGTCACCTTGAATGCCTCAGGCATTCGCTGAGGTAACGATGGGTTCGGATGAGTATCCAGTCGTGGACATATTGTCTATTGATGATAATCTCATCACAGATGTCTCATTTAACGAAGTTGAACACCCGGTTGAATCAGAGGGATTCGATACGAAGGCCCGTCCCCGCGAGTCGATCGAATTACCTAGGGCTGAACCAACAGTTGCAGGTCTTGCACGTGTAGTTACTGTGACCAATCAGAAAGGTGGAGTTGGGAAGACCACTTCGGTAATCAATATCGCAGCACATGTTGCGATGAGAGGGGGGCGTGTTCTTGTTGTGGATTGCGACGCTCAGGGGAATTGTGCTTCTGGCTTAGGTATTGACAAGTCGAGAGTCACCATTACGACGAGAGATGTTGTGCTTACGCCCGCGATGGCGACGCAAGCTCGCCATGCGACTGCTGTGGAAGGCCTCCATCTAATTGTTGGCGATAGAAACCTCATTGGTTTGGAAGAGGCTCTTGCATCACAACTAGGACGAGAGGGTCGCCTCAGTGAGGCTCTTGAACCGCTCAAGCCACATTACGATCTAATCCTAATCGACACAGCCCCTTCCTTGAGTATCGTGTCAATCAACGCGTTGGCAGCTTCAGATGCCGTCTTAATACCCGTACAAACGGAGTATCTTGCTCTGGAAGGGGTCGCATTGTTGACTGGAACTCTCAACGAAGTGCGACGTTTACTCAATCCCCGTCTTGGTGTGGATGGCGTGATTATGACTATGCATGCGCCCACCCTCCTGAATACGCAGGTTGCAGGCCACCTCAGAGAAGTATTCGGCGATTTAGTCATAGAACCGGCGATTAGACGTAACATTCGCCTTGCAGAATCGCCGAGTCAGGGCGTCCCGATTCAGTTTCATGCTCCACAGAGTCATGGTGGCCAAGATTATGCAGCATTGGCTTCCGAACTTGAAGTAATTTGGTTCCCAGGAGGTCTTCGAGATGAGTGATGAGAGACGCGGACTTGGTCGCGGGTTAGACGATCTCATGGCTCAAAATGAGATGGATCTTCCGTTTCTATCTGCATATGGTCCGGCATCCGAGGTGGAAGAGGATATCTCGCAAGCAAAGGCCCCTCCTGAGGAGATTTTCGATGCAGTAGTGCGTCATCTTCGTTCGATTGGATGTGAAATAGAATCCATTGAGGACGGAAACCTCACGGTTCAAGGGTTAACGGTAGCCATAGGTGAGGACGCAGTCCAACTTATCTTTGAGAGTGAGTTTCGTCTTCCGTTCGTCCCTAGTGATCTTGCATCACCTGGGCTAAGAGAGGGGCAAATTGATGCTGATGGATGTGGGGCTCAAGTGCTAATCGAAGCTTGGGGTATTGAAGCAAGGCGATGTCTATCTCGTTTTATCGAACACGTTACAATCAATGACGACGGATGATTGCAGCCATTACGAAAACAGAAATCACTGCAGCGATACCTACTGTAGGAACAGTCCCTTCAGGATCTCCTGAGACCAATACATCATCGCAACTCTCGCCACCTTCGTAACCTTCACCGCCCCAACCCGTTCCATCGTTCCAACAATCGGACCAGACCTTCCAACCGAATCCAGTCTCGGGAATTTTTGTCTGGTTCTCTGATGCGTTTTCAAGAATAATATTCCAATTCACGTAGGTCTGATCAGTCATTGGTGATACAGTGGTAGTCCATGTGGTATTATCCTCCGTTACCATCTCGATTTGTTCAGGAGGATAGCAGAGACCAGAGTTCACACAAATTTGTGTAGTCGCGTAGATTTTCACTGCATCTGAACTTTCGTTGATATTTACACTGATTACGAAATCCTCAACTTGACTGAAGACAGAGGGTGAATCCACATTGTCAATTCCAGTATCTGCAAACTCGTCGACTGATTTGTTTACGCCTCCTTCTGACGCAGCAGAGACAGTGGCAGCTGAGATTAGAATCATGACTAGTGTAAGTGGAATCAGAGGCCTCATACATATTGTTCGTGTACTTGACCTATTCAATGCTATTCCCGAGGGCATAGACCTTAATTCTCCATTTCCCACAGGTCGTCACCAATCCAGTGGACTGTTCTGAGAGCCTTGCCTTTGGTTGCAGCATTCATTTCTTCAGCATCTAACAATGCCCAACCCATTGCGATTGGTTTGCCATGTTCCTCGTCACGAATCCAGATTAGGTCGCCTTGTTCGATGTTCGGGTCCACCATCTGTACGCCGGCTGCCATACAATCTGCACCATTCATCAGAAATGGAATCGCACCCCTGTCGACAGCGCACCAGCCAACTTCGAGATTCCAGCGCAAGAGTCCACGAAGCGTAGGAAAAGTCACTGCTGCAACATCGCCTAGATCTTCTGGTCGATTAATTGTCATTACAAGAGGAACACGATCACCAAGCAGGAGGTTTAGTTCACCGAATTCTGCGATTTCAAGAAAGACGTCGGAGAAGTCGTCCTCGATGCCCAGATTCTCATTTAGGGAATCGAGGATACGTCGTACGACCTTCAGTCGTACGGGCTTCCTCTTCCTCATCCTTCGCCTTGCCATACCACTGCCTCCTTCTGCCGTCCAATGAATGTCCCGCCCTCACCGCAAGGCCTGTAATGCAGTTCCTCGCAATTATTGGCATGGCGATGGGTTGGGGGGTCCTACGGAACTACCGGGCCCATGCGGAGGAGATGGGGGCAGAACCATCTAGTAATCCCCTTTTCTTTCTCATGCCTCCTGCAAGCCTTCTTTCATTTGAGAGCGGAATCGGTGAAATGCCTCATCCTAGCCCCACATGTACTGTTCATCATGAGGTAGAGATTGTATTCAGAATTGGCCATAATGGATACCCGGATGCCGTGTGTGTTGGCTTAGATCTGACAAATCGAACTGAACAGGAACTTGCAAAACGTGATGGTTTACCATGGAGCGACGCGAAAGGATTCCCAAATTCAGCACCTCATGGCCCATGGAGTCCTTACGAAGCTGGTGTCTTCGAAGTGCAGTTATCAGTCAATGGAGTAATGCGTCAACAGGGTTCAAGCAATATGATGATTCACAGTATCAATCGCATAATAGAAGCCCTTAGAGAGCGTTTTGATCCGCAGCCTGGCGACCTTGTTTTCACCGGCACGCCAAGCGGTGTCGGGCCGATTCAACTAGGGGACGAAATGGTTGCAGAATTGCATCAGGATGGGCGATGTATCAGTCGCCTTCATCTGCATATTCACGCCTAATGAGCAGGTAGTGTTGCAACGCTTCTTTGAAATAAGGGGAGCCGGTCGGCGGATTCCGGAGGCGATGAACTCATGGCACAATGGCACGGTATCTCTCGACGTAAGCCCAGCGGAGCTCGCCTTAAGCGTCCGAACCGTTACCGTGGCAAGCGACGCACCGAGATTTCCAGCGAGAAGCAATTCGCATTCATCGATTCAGATCGTCAGACCAAGGTATACCGTAAGCGCAGTGGTAACACTACCGTTCGTGTTCTGAAGGAGAATATGATCAACGTCTCAGATGGTTCGGGAAAGACTCAGCGTGTCGAGATGACTAATGTTGTCGAGAATGGAGCAGACCCGAACTATGTTCGACGTAATATCTTGACCAAGGGCGCAATTGTTGAGACTACTCTTGGTCGTGTACGCATTACGAGCCGTCCTGGCATGGACGGCGTAATCTGTGGCGTCGTAATCGACGAATGAGCGAAGACCTCATGATGGTCGTCGGAACCATTCCGAACGGAGTTGATTGAATGAGCGGCGATGCATCGCGGATTCGGGTATGGACCGGATACTTCGATGCCCGGCTTTCACGATCTGAAGGTCGTCGTGTCAGTGTGATAAACGCGGTTCCAAAACCAGATCTAGATTCAATTGCTCTTGCCGCACGGTCTCTTGGGATTCGTAAGATGAAGCGTGAAGCAAATCAATCGCATCCGAAGCGTCCACGTGCGAAGGAAGGATACCTAGTCGTGTCTGCCAAAGATGCGCATTCTGCTGCTGGGACAAATAGTAAGGAGGAGTTGATGGCTGCTATAGGTTCACGATTAGCTACTACTCATCAGGAGGCGAAGGATAAGGCAGAGGAAGAACGCAAGCGTGGCCCCAGAAAAGGAGACCGAGCAGCCCGTTCACAGAGGAAGGCTAAGAGGCCTCAAAATAAGAAGAACAAGCGTCGGCAAAAACGTCGCTGAATCATAATTCAATAGTTCGAATCCATTCGTGTCGATCGGGTGCTCGTTTCAACTGAATGTCCACTAAAGCGTCGTAGAGTTTTCTTGTCACTGGTCCGACTTCTCCATTGGAATAATGTGCAATTTTGTGTCCATGTTCGATGCTACCAATGGGTGAGATTACTGCCGCCGTACCTGCACAGAATGCTTCGTCAGCGGCTAGAGCCATATCGACATCTATGCGTTCCTCCCGCACATCATGTCCTAAATCACGAGCAATTTGAATCACACTTGCTCTAGTGATTCCTGGCAAGATGGTTCCGGTCAAGTCCGGAGTATAGACTACATTATCCTTGACACAGAAGAAGTTCGCAGCGCCGACCTCCTCGATATATCGGTGCTCGACAGCATCGAGATAGATGATTTCAGCATAACCCTCTACCTTCGCCATTTTCGATGGCATCATCCCAGGGGCGTAGTTTCCGATTGCCTTTACTCCGCCTGAACCACCTGGAGCAGCACGGTGATATTCATCGGAGACCTTGAGATTGATTGGAGTCATACCTCCTTTGAAGTAAGGTCCTACGGGGCACACGTAGACCATGAAGGTAAATTCGGGAGCAGGAGCAACACCTAGAATAGCTCCACTACCCCAGAGTACAGGTCGAATGTAGAGTGCCCCACGTCCAGTGGGAGGAACCCAGCGATGATTCGCCTTTACTGCCGATTCTACGGCGTTTAGGAACAGTGATTCTGGAACGGGGGGCATACCGAGGCGTTTTGCGCCCTCTGCGAATCGAGCCGCATTTTTGTCTGATCGGAAAAGTACAATGTTTCCATCGTCTGCTCGTTGAGCCTTCATGCCCTCAAAGATACCTTGACCATAGTTCAGGACACCCGCAGCTGGAGAAATCTCAATGTTAGCAAAGGGAATTAACTCTCCTTCACCCCATTCTTCTCCTGAACGGACAACATTCCGGTACATTGTATCGGTAGCAGTGAACGAAAAGGTGAGGCTGTCCCAATCAAAGTCCACCATTACACCTCCTCAGGCAGCAAGCCTGTTGTCCAAGGTGAAGGACAGTGCCTATCAACGATTCCCTGAGTTACTTTCCTTCTGAATCCGGGTAGGTTCATCACCATCGGCGTTCAACACGATTCATGGGCGATGAAGACATGGTGTGGCAGGGCCGCATCTGCATCATCGATGTATCATATCAAGCGCAAATTGGAGGAGGTACCGTTCTAGTGGCTCACGCCCGGGCTGAAGTGGGTCACTCAGTGACGATGTTGGTTCACGGCCTCCGCCCCTTCGTAGTCATTGCAGCACCTGATGACGCTCCACAGGATCGTTTGGAATCGTGGTTGGACGATGTCCGAAAGGACGAGCGAGTTGTGCATATCCATAATCCGGAGTTTCTGTGGTGTGAGGAAGGAGAGCGACCGCACTGGCGAGTGGACGTGACTCAACCCCATGTGGTCCCAAAGTTACGTGAATATCTCGCGGAGCGATGGCTTGTCACGAGTGCCGACATTGTATTCCCCATGCGTCTTTTCCTTGATTTCGATCTCGGACCTCATATGGATGTGTCAGGTTCTGTGATTCATGCTAGAGGCCGTGCACCTCAGGAAATAGTATCCACATTCGAGGGTATAGATTCCTTAGAAGCTGCCAATTTTATTCGAGAGGCCGGTGGAAGTGGCCTTTACTCAACAGATCTCGTGATTAGATGTGGGGTAGAGGATTTGAAGGATACAGAACCGTTCAGAGCTCCTTTTGTAACCGCTTCTTTTGACCTTGAGACGAGCGTAGTTGAACCGAACATTCTGTGTGCTGCGATGGTCATTGACCGTGCAGGATCACAAACTGAATACACCTTCCAGGGAAATGAACAAGGTATCCTTTCCGGTATGACGCGCCTCATCCGTGATGAGGATCCGGATATTTTGACAGGATACAATATCGATAATTTTGATTTGCCAAGAATCGACCAACGCTCAGAGGACCTTTCAGGTAAGGACCGCGGGTTGTTGTTGGATATGTTCGGATGGGGTAGAGACCCCGTTGTTGATGGTTCAATGCGGGCGATTCCATCGCGTTCACAGTCACGAAGATGGTCGATTGGTGGGCGTGCAGTGATGGATGCGTGGTGGGAAGCAAGGACTGCATTGCGGCCTCAGCGTGAAACGTTACGCTTTGTTTCCGAACTTCTGTTCCCTGATCGCCCTGAACTGCGTAAGATGGACATTGATGCAAGTAGAATGGATGAGGAGTGGGCTCAGCGGCCGGATGAGGTTCTCCGCTATTGCGTAATGGACACAGTTCTCCCGATTGAGATTCTTGAGGCAATTCATGCAATTAGGGGTAAGGAGGCGTTGGCTTCTGTCGCTCGAATGCCTTTCCAACGTGCCGTTGGAGGGACTACAAGTCAGTGGATTGATTCCCTGATGATTCGCCTCGCAGACCGTGAGAAGGTGGCAATACCTCGGACTCGTACCGGACCACGTCGCGATCAAATCGTTGGTGGGCATGTCCAAGATGTTGATTCAGGATTGCATCCTTGGATTGCAGTGCTTGATTTCAAGTCAATGTACCCTTCAATAATGATCGAGAAAAACATCTGTTTTACCACCCGAATTGATGCGAAGGACGCACCCTCTGAGGATGTATATCTTGCACCTGACGGAACAGCATACCTTGGACGAAGTCATCGAAACGGCCTCGTACCGCGTCTCTTACAGCAGTTGATGGATGAGCGCGATCGGCAGAAGACGGCCATGAAAATGGCTCGAATCGAGGAAGATGAGATAACGGCATTTTTCCACGATCGTCTACAATTTGCTGTAAAAATCCTGATGAATTCTTTCTACGGCGTCTTTGCATCGTCTTTCTATCGATTTACGCATCAAGATATTGGCGCGTCAATTACCGCGTGGGCACGTTCCAATATTCGAGGTGTAATCGCCACTTTGGAGGAGGAAAATCAGCGTGTAGTATACGGCGATACAGATTCGATATTCATCTCAGCACCTGTTGATTCAGACATACCTACACGCATCCCAAAGTTAGGTGAGGATGGCCGAAAATCGTTTGAGGAGGCTCGTAACACGACCGTTGAATTCGGTCAATCCTTAGCTAAGCGGTTTACGAAGGCAGGTGCAGAACTTGAGTTCGAGGCTGCTCTTGCAGCGATGTTCAGTCATGGAGCGAAGAAGCGGTACTTCGGCCAAGTGGTTTGGCCCGAAGAGGATTTGTTAATCCGTGGTTATGAGGTCCGCCGCTCGGATTCTTTCGTGATTCTAACCGATTGCATGACTTCATCTTTTGAGCGTATTCTCGCCGGTGAGACTACACAGGCAGTCGAAGATATCCGTACCTTGATTCAAAGGGTTCGTAATCGTGATGTTGCTCCCAAGAACCTCGTCATCAGTCGTTCTTGCAAGGGAAAGATCAACAGGAAAGATGGCTCAGTTGATTTTTCAGTTTACGCTAATCCAGATGGCTTGCCTTACGTGAAAGCAGCAAAACAACGTCTGGCGCGTGGTCTCAATTTCACTCCTGGCATGAAAGTAGGATATCTCGTTACTGATGCAACTAGTAGTCCAATGTCGGTCGTGGATTGGCATGAAGATGAAACAGGAGAAATACAAACTGATTTCGATCCTGAATATTATGCTAGGAGAATAGCAACAGCAATGGGGAGAATTACAGAGGTATTCGGTTGGAATGAGAAGGAACTACTCGAAGGGTCACAGCAATCATCGCTCGATCGCTGGATGTAAATGGAACGTCATATTGGGGGGTCTCTGAATCGAATGGCTGATAGGGACCGGGAATGTATGGAGGTATGATGAGCCGCCTTCTACGCGCTTCCATACTCGCTCTTCTCGTAGTATGTCTCCCTCTTGCAGGTTGTCTTGATAGTCTTTCATCGAACTCACCACCAACTGTCGCAATGAACATCACTCCATCCGGGACAGTGAAGGCTCAGGACTCCGTCACTTTCGATGCAGCAGGGAGTAGCGATCCAGATGGCGATTCTCTGACTTTTACCTGGGACTTTGGTGATGGTGATGTAGGCACAGGCCTCACCACTAGCCATATCTACACTACTTCTGGCACATACACGGTTACGCTTACTGTTGCCGATTCCCAATACGAAGCGTCGTTAACGAAGGATATCACAGTTGCAGATTCCAATGCACGACTCCCTCACGCGGAAATTATGGGCCAGAAGGATGGCGACTGTGAAGGAGAAGATCCGAAGACTGGAACATACATCCTCCAGTGGGTATGTGAGCCTGATCGAGAGATATCTGATCGAAACATCGATATTTCGACAACTCTCACTCTGGATGGTAGCGCCTCTTGGGCTGGTTGCGATTCAGATGATTCTGATTGCTATGCAGAGGAATATCTGACGGATTATGTATGGGATCTCGATGCGTACACGGACTCCGATGGTGATGGGGATTTAACAAATGACGCCGATGCAACTGGTGAGACCTATGACTGGACATCTATGTCTGCGGGAGAGCACAAGGTGTCTCTAACCGTGACTGATAATAATGGATTCACGGATCAAGACACTTCCTTAGTGTACATCAATTATCGAGGGGTTTGGAGTGACTTTGAACTTAATCGTAGGGGGAGTTCAGGAAATGTGTCCGCATTCGACTTCCCTGTTGTTGATGATGATGAAGTAAAGAACACCATTCGATATGTGAAACTCAAGATTACCTATCCGATTGAGGACGATGATTTTGTTACCTGTACTAACGATGTATGCCACAATCGCTTCGATCTTTTCGTTACGAATAATACTGGATCAGAGGTTCGTGACACGACAGGAGTTACGAACGAGCAGATGACCTATGGGGATGATTGTGATACAGATAACAACCGTTGCCTTTGGCTCCAACTTACAGGTGGCGACTTTGAGGAATACCTTGACGGAGAATACACGGTGGAGATTCGAAATCAAAGAACCCATGCAGCAGACATAATCGATTTTGCGATTGAACTCATTTACAAGTGAGTCGCCGATATTTGTAATTCAATTTCGGTTCTGAAAACGTTTGTCTCTGATGAGTAGCCTTGATATATGCATCCACGGTCGCAGCGTTGCTTAACACAGGAGTGAACCACATGGGATCGCAATGGGAAGACAAGAACAAGCCACACTTGAACATCGTATTCATTGGTCACGTCGACCATGGGAAGTCCACGACCGTCGGTCGCCTTCTCCTCGACAGCGGCCACATCGAACAGCACGTTATTGACAAGAACGAGAAACTCGCAGCTGAGTCTGGAAAGGCTGGCTTCGGTCTCGCTTACGTGATGGACGGACTAAAGGAGGAGCGCGAGCGTGGAATCACGATCGACGTTGCTCACAAGGAGTTCTTCACCCCTAACTGGTACTACACTGTCATCGACGCACCTGGTCACCGTGACTTCGTCAAGAATATGATTACTGGAACTAGTCAGGCGGACGCTGCTATTCTTCTATGTGCTGCGAATGACGGCGTCAATGCGCAGACCAAGGAACACGCTTTCCTTGCTCGTGTTCTTGGTGTCAAGCAACTCATTGTCAATGTCAACAAGATGGACATCAGCGGTGTCGACTATTCCGAGGACAAGTACAATCAGGTCTGTGGAGAGGTCGATGAACTCCTCAAGATGGCTGGCTTCAACCCTGCAGATGTTCCAAAGATTCCTTGCTCATCATTCAATGGCGAGAATCTCTACAACGGCTCTGACAACATGGGCTGGTGGAAGGGAACTACCTTCAACGACAAGTCTGTCAAGACCCTCTTCGAGGCAATCGATGCTGTGAAGCAGCCTTCTAAGCCTGTTGATAAGCCTCTGCGACTTCCAATCCAGGACGTCTATAAGATCAGTGGAATCGGCACTGTGCCCGTCGGTAAGATTGAGACAGGTACTCTGAACGTCGGCAAAAATGTCGTGTTCAATCCTAGTCAGCAGACAGCTGAAGTCAAGAGCATCGAGATGCACCATACGCAGGTCGCAAAGGCTGAGCCTGGTGACAACGTTGGATTCAACGTTCGTGGTCTTGCTGCAACTGACATCCGCCGTGGTGACGTTGCAGGTTACGCCGACAGTGAGCCAAGCTTCGTTCGTCACGACGAGACCTTCGTTGGACAGATTCAGCTCATGGATATCCCCAAGGCAATCGGCGCTGGTTACACCCCTGTATTCCACGCACACACAGCTCAGGTTGCAGTCCGCTTTGCTGAACTCCTTGAGAATGCAAAGACCAAGGAGAAGAATCCAGCATTCCTCAAGTCCGGTGATGCAGCTCTCATTCGCTTCGCTCCGACCAAGCCTATGGCTATCGAAGAGATGGGTGCGTTCCCAGAACTCGCACGCTTCGCAATCCGTGATATGGGCAAGACCGTCGCTGCTGGCGTCTGCATGAAGATCGAGAAGAAGTGATAATTGGATAATGAGGAGTTCGGAGTCGGATTCCCATGCCTATCATCACAGCGATTAAGTTGACCGGTGAAGACCACACTGCAGTCGATCGTGTTGCTGGTGTTGTCAAGGAGATTAGCGACCGAACAGGCGTTAAGATGAGAGGTCCAATCCCTCTCCCTACCCGCCGACTTACCGTTCCTTGCAGAAAGTCTCCTGATGGCGAGGGTTCCGAGACCTTCGATCACTGGGAGATGCGCATTCATCGTCGCTTAATTGAACTCGTGACAAACTCCTCAAAAGATGAAAACGCGATTCGTGAGATTATTAAAATCCCGATTCCCGATTCCGTCACCATCGAGATTAATCTGCGTCAGGTCAACTGATTAGGATTAGGATTAGAGATCTGCAGGCTCTGCCATTCCGCCACCGATTAGTGCGCCTGCTAAGAGTATTGGACATACGTGGACATCTCCAATTGAGAGATTAACCGGGGTATCATCGGGGCCAAGTATTGGTTCAGGCAGATCTTGCAGCATTCGAATTCGACGAAATCCTTCTGGAACGGTGGATGCCTGTGATTGATCGTCGTCATCCCAGGCTTCGTCAATATGGAATTCAGGAGGAGGGTCTAGATCTTCCTGAGAAGATGTAGTTGGAATTGCTTGTTCATCATTTTCTTCTTGGATGAAATCGGTCAATGGAGCGATACCAGAATTGGAAACTTCGATAATTGGTGTAGTTATTCCGTTTTGTAATGTATCCCAATCGATATCCTTCTGGAAAATTTCGATAGAACGACAGACGCTTTCGTAGAATGCGCGTTCTGCTGGTCCATGCTGTTCCCAGTTTGGTTCGGGGGCGTTTCCTTCTCGTTGGAGCAGAGTCCGCATAGTGGCAAGTCGAGCAAATCCATTCAAGCGATGTTGGGTCAGGGAACCAATAGCCCAACGGATGGTACGCATCCGTTTGCGGATCAAATCCGTCTTCGTATTCCACCCTTCCTTCCTCCGTGCCTCATCCATCTCAATCTCAATCCGTTGGGTGAGTTGGGTTACCAAATCCCAGAATCTGGAGTTGGGAAGTGGGAGAGGGAGTTCTTTGTCTGCTTGTGAGCGTTGAAGGCTGATGAGCCTTGATTCAATCTCTTGGGCGGCCTGTTCGCTCAACGGGGGAACCGCCCCGGTGTCAGAACTAGTGACCGCCATCCATTTGCAGTCAAACCGGCCGACTCATGAACCATTCGTTCTTGGTTCAAGAGAACGGAAGGCCGGACGATTGAAACGACTGTGGATGGCTAGGCTACCATGGACCCTACACGCGGGAAGGCATCTGCCCTCTCCCTCGTGACTCTCATGGTGATGATGAGCCTTAGTCCAATAGTTTCAGTTGTATCTGCTGATGACGTGCCTTGGACGGGTCCTGAAAGCACGTTATTGGATGATACAATCGTTGAAGGCTTTAGCATTGAGACCAACGGAACAGTCACCGATGCATGGGTTACGATAGATTCGGATGGCAGCGATATCTTCACCGTTCCAGGTTGGTCGAGTGACACTCCTGGCAGAAATTTCTCCCATGGCTCACATCACAATGCTTCCTCCACGTTGTTCAATGGAGATCTTAGTTTGTCGAATGCTGACAATCATGGTAGGATTCATGACTTTGAGAATCTTCATCGTCGATTTGAGGGTTGGATTCCCGGGGGGACAACCAGTGTTTGGGAGATTACTGATGTATCTAGCCTAAATGGAACTGTAGTCAACGTCAACAATCCTGTAGGTCAGTCGATGACAGCTCGGACTAATGGGGGTGGTCACGCACCTAGATTCGCCACAGATGGGGATTTTGTTGCCATGACTCAACCGAATATTAGTATCGCTCCAGGTACACATTCATGGTTAACTGGTCCGGATTGGTCCATGCCAGCACATGTTGAAAATCTGACCTTCACAATGGATCACTGGTTTCATCTTTGGACTGATTCGGATATGTCTGGCACCGGAGCTGGAGCATGGGTAGAGGTTTCTTTTGATGGTGGCTCTAACTGGTCGTGGATTGAACCTGAGCAGGGTTATGGGAATACAATATCCACTGCTGCCCCTGTTCCAAATGGAGCGAATGGTTCAGGATTCCCTGTATGGGCATCCGTTAATGCGAGCGGCTGGGTTCGTTCTTCCTTCGTTTTAGACGATAATCCAGATATTGTTAACGCGAGTAAGTTCCGTTTTCGCCTCGTAGTTTGGACACCGATTACACAATCCATCGATCGTCCAGGCTGGTTCGTAGATCGTCTTCAGGTGAGCAATGACGGTTATGCGCCTGGTGCGTGGTTCCATGGCAACCTGAATGGAGAATATTCACCGGATGCAAACGCTGCTTTGGTTATGGAAGCAGACCTCTCCTCTGTCAATGGCCCCATGGTTCTACAGTATGCAGCGGATTTCGATATGGAGGGGGATATCTACGACAACTGGCATGTCGAGATGAGCACGGATGGTACCAATTGGACAGGCATCACTCCTATGATTGGTCTTCCTGGGCACGGTGTCTATGTAAATGGGACTACTATAATCGATGATTCAAATGGCTGGGTATCCCTTCAGCATGCGATTCCTAATGGATATAACACAACGATCTGGTTACGTTTTCGCTTTCAATCTGACCCGACAGGAGGCACTGGTTTTGGTGGCTTGACAATTGACCCTCCAGAAGGTCTCATGCTGGATGATGTCCGAATTGTCGAGATTTCCGGTCAAACTGAAATTGAACATGCAGCATGGCGGTTTAACGATACATCGGATGCGAATCATTCCTCCGTTGTTCTTGGTAAAGTGGACCAGTGGCGGCATATCTCGAACCAAGGGATGAATGGTCCTTGGGATGAAATGGAATCCTTTGAGGATGCAAGTATGTTGCCGATGGATTGGAACATTAGAACAGAGGCTGGATATGGTTGGGCATTTGGTGAACTGAATAGCACTGGGCCCGACCCCGCCTCTTTTCCAGGGGGGGGGAATGGTGCCGGGACCGTCTTGAATGCGGCTTATCGGCAGAATTCGTATTCTCATTTGGAATCACCATCGATCCCTATTCCTTACGGGAGTCGAGCAACTCTACAATTTGATCACTTCATCTGTGCAGAAAGTGGTTGGGATGGGGGTGCCCTCTACATTTCGACCGACTACGGTCACTCTTGGTCTCACTTTGGCTCTCATATCATGGATTGGTATGATTCGATGCATTACAACAACACTCTCAGTCCGTTTTATGGACAGATGGCTTGGGATGGCTCTCGAGTGAAGGGAGGCGGTTGTGGGACTAACACCAGTTTCGTTACCAAGACGGCGGATTTGAGCCATCTCGCAGGTCAGAGTGTAATGCTCAGGTTCTCATTCTTCTCAGACACCTACTTCGAATCCAGTGGTTGGTATGTGGACAACGTCGGTATTACCGTAGACGTATTTCGTGATAAGGGGACGTGGACTTCACCATTGATTCAAGCACCTGATTCCTTAGGCTGGGGCTCCGTTGATGTTCAGGGAAGTGTACCAAATAGAACTGCAATCAAGGCATCTATACTTGATTCACAAGGTATACCGATTCTTGGGATGGAGAATCGAACTCTTCCTGTGCATCTTGCCGATCTCTACGGATTAACATCCTTTGATTCGAGTTCAGGTATCCATATCCAAATCACGATGGAAACGATGGACGAACATAGGACACCTCGTATCGAACAGGTATCCATTAACGGCAGCCGCTTCCTCTCTGGTCAAGCGGCCTTTACAACAGGTTGGGGCGTTAGCCCCCCATTGATTGTACACGAGGTGGAAGGACGAATTGAGAATCCAACTTTCATGACACAGCGCGTTGATGGGCCAACCATCATTTCTGAGCGCAGAATCGAATCTTTCTCCTTAGAATCAATTTCTGCCGGTGTCATGATAGAGGTCTTTGCGGATGGAAATTCCGTACATTCGTCGATGATTAGTAATGGCACAGTTTCTCTCTTCAGACCCGCAACAACTCTTGCATTTGTGTTAGATTTCCAACCAGGAGCGGATTTGGAACAATTGAGTATTCATCCTCATCTCGCAACACCTTCCTTTGGTCCAGAGATTGATGTCCTATCAGATGGTCTGGTTGAATGGTCTTGGCCTGATGACGGTGAAGGTAACGCCCTTCCATATGGCTTGATGCAGGGATCGAATCTAGAATCAAACGAATCATCGATTAATGGCTCAATTCAGATGAGCCTAGTCGATGATGCTGATTGGCGTACTGCAACGATGATGATGCGTGCTCATACTGGTACAAATGTAACAGTAACAGTCGCAATGGGTCAGCGTTCATGGACGCAAACCATCTCTGCAGGCGACTTCTCTATGATTAGCATGAGTGGTGCGGAACTCCGTCAAGGCCAGTCATCTTCTATTGGTCAGTTGGTACTCGGTCCAGCTCACCAGATACCTATTCGAGATGTCGTGTTCCATGTCACAGCAGACCAGGATTTTACTGGTTCTGTGACCTTGCTTAGTGTGGACCAGCACATCATCTCCAACATTTCCAATCTCGGTTCATCAATAGAGAATTATCGCCTCAATCATCTACAAGATGCAGCAAATACAGGTTCGAATATCTCTTCTAAGCTGGCTATTCCAGTCCGAATTATACAAGAAGACAATGGAGGTCTGATTCTCGATGGTCATGTAATTCAAAGTCCTTTGATGACTGATGAGGTCCTTCTTCATCCCACTACAATTGTCCCAGATACCGACTTTGATATTGTAACTGAACATCACCACCTTTTCGATGTGGATGAAATAGATCGAATCCGTCTCGAATTAGATATTAGCGGAATTGAATCTAACCCTTCTTTCGTTCTCAATCCGATAGACGCTGGCTCTGTTCAAACAATCGATCCCGCTGGATTCACTATTGGTAATCCTATAGTGGAGCGCCGAGCTTACAGTTACCGAGTTACTTGGCCCTTGACGATGGATTGGAGCCTTGATGATGCGGAGTGGGTCAAAATCCATGCGAAAGGCTTCGATTCATTGAACCGAACTTGGGGGCCGGCTGTAGCTACCATCGGTCTCGGCGGACTAAATGGAATTGAAAACGACATGGAAATAGTTGGATTCACTGCTGTAGATTCACTTGATCGCAGCCTTCTAAATTCAGGTGTATACGGATACCCACTTCATCTCAGCCCTCTCTCGCCAATAGAGGTGAGTGGGCAGGTGAGGTTTGAGGGCATAGTCGGAGATATTCCCGACTCTTCCGCTGCGGTAGCCGTCATAATTGAGATGGGGGGGGATAACTGGTCTTTCCCCGCCGGTCCTGTGGGGACTGATGGTTCATGGACAGCGACTATCTCCATTCCTGATATTGAGGTTGAATTACCTGACTCAGTTTGGAATATCACTGCTCGCATGATTAGAGTAGGTCCGGCTGAAGAGAATCGAAACCAAGCTTTGGATAACACACTAATTGATCATCCCGGCCAATTCCGAATTGATCGCGTTGCCCCTTTGATTGGGCGCTTACTTGCAGATATCAGCGGTATTCAACGACCTCTTGACCAAGATGTCTGGTCCTTATCACGCCCGTTGATAATGAGTGTCGAAGTTGACGAGGTAGAATCCCTTTCCCGCACAATCCAAATCCATTCGTGGATTGAGAATATTAACGATCTAGATGGAGATGGAATACCTCAGCCGGATGAATACAATTCACGCCCCATCGTGGTTCCATTCAATGCTCATGAAATTGGAAGAATCGATCTTGGTTTGTTGGATATCTCCATGGGGATGGATGGAGCAATGGTATCCATCTATGTGACTGGTGTAGATGCATCTGGACGCCCATTCATCGGTGGCGGTGGGCCTGGACTCCATGCAGATATTGCTAGCTTTACACTTGCTGAAGAACGTCCAACCCGCATCGAGCGGAACGAGGTCTTAATGGATCATACCGAGGGATATCTCTTGCACGCATCTACACACACGGTGAGCCTTGTAGTCGCTGATGAGAACGGATTCATATCAATTGATGAGATTCATTTGTGGTTGTCTGGAGTAGGTGAAGAAGCCGGACATCTACTGTATCATCCTCTTCTTGGAGAGTTATCTGCATCGACTAGCAGTGCCCTCATCCCGATGGGTAGTGAGTTTATTCCGAGTGATACATCAGGGAACCGTGGATTGTTGAACCTCAGTTTCGCCATAGGTGAGAATGCCCCGTTCGAATGGACTCTGTCTAACCAGGTGCCTGGAATTACGGTAATTGAGGATGAACGCACTCTAGATTTGGATCTCCTAACTCTTGCTGATCTCACTTGGAATTTGGATCATAGAACATCATGGCAGGTGCTCGAAGTCCAGGATTTGACTGCACCATTTGGGCGTATCGATTCAGGAGTAATCCATGCATGGGATGGAGATGCTCTGCTATGTCGGCTTCAGATTATTCACGAACGTAACGGCGCTCCACTTTCGGCTCCACCTGTGGGTAGAAACGTCCAAGCAGACCCACATTTTGATGAGAATCTTGAGACTACCCCTGGAGTTATTGTCAATGGTACCGTTGACATGAGTGGAATCGTCGAATTTGTACTCGTTCTCCCTCAGATGGAGATTGATAGTGATGGCATAATCCGTGTTCGACTAGATTCTACAGGAGAGATTGCATGGGGTGGCCGAGATATCGATGTGGTTGTTGATCGCACTGCGCCTCGAATTGAATTCCTTCAGACCAGTCTAGCCGCAGTCCAGACAAACGGACTCGAAACACAACAGGTTTCCTTTTCCATTCTCGATGAAGGAGGTGTAGCCGAAGAAGAGGTTGATTTGCATTGGACTTTCAGGCGGTTTGGAGTTGATTTACCTGGGTCCATAGGCTACGAATCCATTGGGCCAGTTAAGCGGCAAGGTCTGGTTTACGGCGTATCCGAATCCGTTGATATTTCAACTATTGAACCGCAGAATCTTGAGGATGGAGATCAGCTAGTAGTATGGTTGACGTTTACTGATCTTGCTGGAAATCCTGTAGAAGGTATTGGTAGCCAGTACGAGCCACGGGCACCGGTGCTCAGGGTGGTCTGGTTTGAGCCTAGCATTGAACCTATTTCCGTTGACCCCCAGCCAGCACATCTCAACCGTTTTGTGGATGTTGATCTCTGGATTCGCGACACTGGAAATGAAGGAGGCAGTGTCGAAGTGTCTCTTCTCGCTTGGAAGCAGGATGGATTGATTGAACGGTGGATTGAGCAGAACCGAACAACGATTGAACTGATGCCTGGTGGTTCTGTTCGTGAGTCTTTCGAGGTTGAGACATGGGCTGTTGGTCAGATGCTCCTACTCGCAGTCATTGATGGAGATATCGAGAATGGAACCATGCTTCCTGCAATCGAGGTGATTGATCCTGATGCACAACGTGGATTTCTCGATTCCGTTATCGAGGGTGATTTGAATTCGATTGGCTTACTTGTGATAGTATTCACCAGTTTTGGCTTCCTCATCGGTATTATTGTGCAACGGAATCCTGCTGCAGAGGATTGGGATGATGATGAGGATGACATACCATTGCCAGAAACCCCTCCTGCTCGACCGAAGTCATGGCCTTCACCTCCAGATAGATTTCCAGATGATGACGGCGAGGAATAACTTCGCAACCCTCAAGCGTGATGCCGTTGGACCGAAGCATGCGCAGGGGTACCCGAGTGGTCAAAGGGGGCGGGCTCAAGATCCGCTGCAGAATGCTTCGCAGGTTCGAATCCTGCTCCCTGCACTCCTGAAAAATCAGTCGCAACCGCAGCCTGGTCCGCAATTGTCTGGGAGTTCTTCCGGAGTTGCTTCCCGTACATCCATGATTTCGACATTGAAGGTGAGTGTCTTACCTGCCATTTGGTGGTTGAAATCAATTGTAATCTCGTCTCCATTGATTTCAGAGATTGTAAGGGGCATTGGACCTTGATCAGTTTGAGTCATCATCATGAGTCCTGGTTTGAGGTCTACATCAGGTGGAAATTGGTCACGTTTGACCTTCATAATCGCAGCATCGTCACGTTCTCCATAGGCTCTCTCAGGTGGTAGTGTGAATTCACGTGTTTCACCAGCTTCGGCTCCCATTAGTTCCTCTTCGAAACCTGGAATCATTCTGCGATGCCCGACTAGAAATGTCATAGGTTCTCCATCACGACTGCTATCGAATACCTCGCCATCTGGGAGCGTTCCAGTGTAATGCACGGTGGCGATTGCGTCCTTCTCGATGTTGGCCATGAGTAATGGGACCACACCCCCCTATAGAAGAGAATGGGTCGTTTGAATCGTCATTTGCTCAGATGATAGTCACGCCTTCATCGTCGTCGGATTCTAGCGTATCGATTAGTCGGGTAACAATGGTCTCAAACGCGGCTGCGGCAAATCCTTCTGGCTCTGAAATAATTCGATGAACCCCATCATCGCCTCCTCGGACAAATCCTGGATCAAATGGTAGCGAACCGAGGAAAGGTACATCCATTTCTTCGGCTGCTGCTTCACCTCCTCCTGATTTGAACAGATCAAGGTTCACGGTCCATTCCCCGTCGTCAGTGGTTACTGCTTCGATCATCTGTCCTGATGGGCCGGATACATCGATGCTGATTTTTCCGAGCGGCTTGCCATCGTTGCCCCTTGCTGTTCCGGATAGTGAATAGCCGCGCATATTTTCGACGACACCCAGTACGGGGAGATTGATTGTTTTCGCGAAGTTAATGCTCTTCCTAGAATCGAGTAGAGCAACCTCCTGGGGGGTTGTTACAATCACGACACCATCCATGTCAGGCAAGGATTGCGTCACAGTCAATGGTTCATCGCTGGTTCCAGGTGGAAAATCGATAATCAAGTGGTCAAGTTCACCCCATGCAACATCTCCAATGAATTGCTGAATTGCACCGAGCTTGATTGGACCTCTCCAAATCACCGGCTTATCTGGATCTTCAAGTAGGAAGGCCATCGAAATGACCTTCACGCCATGCGGTCCAATCGCGGGATATATCTGCCCATCTTCGACATGGAGTTGTGTACCTTCGATACCGAGCATTTTCGGAACATTCGGGCCGGTAATGTCTATGTCGAGAAGGCCAACTTTGAGTCCCATACGAGCGAGTGCAAGAGCAAGACCTGTAGCGACAGTGGATTTGCCGACACCTCCCTTTCCAGAAAGAACCATGAATTTGTGACGAACACCTTCGGCGAGTTGTGTCATTCGCATTTTTCTACGCATTTGCTGATATGCCTGTTCCATCTGTGCTTTTTGTTCAGGATTCACCTGTGCATCGTTGGACTCCCCATCCCCGGATGGGTTGTGCGTAGATACTGGCGTATCGGCCATGATGTAGCGACATAATTGCATTACTTGAATACGTGTGCTGCCTCAATACAGTATATTGGAACGATTCATATCTGGTGGTATAGAACATCAGGTATGCGCCTCTTGTTCGTATGTGTTGGAAACTCTTGCAGGAGTCAGATGGCTGAAGGTATCGCACAGAGCATTGGCCATGAAGCAGCATCTGCAGGCACTCATCCTGCTCCAAAAGTAAGTGAAAATGCAGTTTTAGTATGCAATGAGATGGGCATCGATATCTCCCATCAACATCCGAAGTCTGTGGATGGATTCTCGGCCGAGGATTGGGACCTGGTTATCTCGATGGGATGCGGTGTTTCTTGTCCGACTATGAGGATTGATCAGGACTGGGAACTCGATGACCCCGTGAATCAGAGTATCGAGGTTTTCAGAGAGACACGCGACGCTATTGTGGAACATCTCAAGGCTCTCGAATCCTAATCTGTCGTCACCAACCGATGGATAGAAGAATGCGGTCCATTTCGATGGCACACCGCGAGTGTAGTGTAGTGGTTATCACCCGACGTTGCCAACGTCGGAACCCGGGTTCAAATCCCGGCACTCGCATTCTCACTCAATCGTCGCTGAATTCGGCGCCTCGGAGGCTGACGAAGACACCAACACCTCCAATCGCGAGGAGAGCAATCACTGCAATCATGACAATAACGCCTGTTTGAAAGGTCCATCCTGCCATTCCTTCAGAATCAGTTTCAGAGAGAGTAACCGAGAAACTTCGTTCATCACCGGGTGTAGGTTCCAGAAAGTTGTCGATTCCTCTGATTTCGATATCCATTATTCCAGTCGGCATAGTAGAACGTGTCAGCACAGTGACACTGTAGTTTCCATCGCCTGCCACGGAATCTCCGTTTGTTCCATCATCGACGAGTCGAGTCCAATCATCCCCTTCTCCAATTGCTGCTAAGGTGCCAAGTCGCGCTTGAACGGCTGAAATACCATCGGGATCCGTGACGTGGATGGTGATAGTATGTTCAATCGGTTCCTCGCCGATATCGGGGACAAGCAAGACATTCACAGGTTCAGTACCTCGGAGGATAACGAGTTCAGAGAGTTTTGGTCCTTCATTCAGAATAGTGAACTGAGGTGCAGTTTCAATACTACCCGAAGATCCAGTGATGAAATCTGTAACTCTTATCGCTCCTTCATTATCGACGAGAGTAAACGTAAATCTGTTCAGTCCGGGGGACATTCCGGGTGGAACTACGATGGAACCAGACCATTCCCCATTGGTTCCTTGCATTAGATTGTTCAAAACTCCGCCTATACTTTGTAAATCAATAGACGCAGATGTAATGCCGTGGAGATCATCGGCCTCTATGGTGACTCCTATTGTGTCACCTCTTCGTACCACTTGTGGTTCATAGACGACATTTTTCAGACGTGGAGCTAAATTGTCTATCGTGACTGTATCTTTGTCGATGGTTGTGGACCATCCATCCGAGATAGTCACGTTCAATTCGAATTCGCCATACTCCGTTCCAAGATGTTGAATGTGCATAGTCCAGATATCGTCATGGACAGTATCGTCACCGTCAGCTCCGACATCATTCAACTCCACGGTTCCGAGGCCAATCGAGGACAAATCAACTAGGACAGATTTGACGTTCCAATCTGGATCAGATACAACGACTTCGATGTGCGCTTCTCCACCTTCACTGCTTAAGCTACCTTCTTGGAAACGAATTTCTTCCAGAGTAGGAGGAGTGTTCTCAGCTTCAGTCACTATGGATGGAGCGAGGATACGTTCGAGTGCTTGGGTCTCAGTGAATGTAAGGTTCCCTTCATCGAGTTCGATATCAACTTCCCTCGTAACATCGGCGATGAGTCCAGCGAGTATCCCTTCGTTGATGATACTTCCAGCGGCATATCCTCCCTCTTCGAAGGTACCGTTCCAAATCGTCACCGGAAGCGTATGTCCATCGAGGTTTACGGTTGAGACAGACATTGCTTCCACATGCAGTACCAAGGTATCACCGACATCAAGGGTCAATATGTCTCCTGGTATTAGCGCCGTAGGTGCGTATCCAAGCTCCCGACTAATGTTCACACTTCCTAGGATGGAATCATTGGAAGGTTCGGGTAGATCTTGAGGTATCGGACTACGTTCCGGGTATTCATCGTTGACTTGGCCGCTGTCCTCGACATACCGGTATCGAACAGTCCGGTTTTTCCAGTGTTCTTCCGGGACTTGATAATCGAAGGTGAGATTATGTTCTGCTTCGATATCTAGATTCGATCCGATGCCAGTCACTTGGGTTATGTTCAACCACGATTCACTTCGAATCACGTTCACATCGAAGATTTCACCGGTTGCGTTTTGTTGAGGACCTTGTTCTTCAATTTCGATAATCAATCCGATACGTCCATCGATATCTCCACTGATATCTCCGTCCATATGGATTGTATTTACAGTCGTTAAACCGTTTTGGGACTCAATCCAGAAAACAGGTACCGTTCCATTCACAACAATTGTCGCTCCATCCTCGGATTCTGCAAAGTCGAAACTTCCATCCCCTTTGATTCTAGACAGTTGTTCGACCTGTTCACCATCTTCCCATCGATCGACGAGGATAAATTCGTCGAGATCGATTTGGAATCTATCGTTGCCATCGATAAGGAGCATTTCCGCGAAGGCCTCGAGTCGATAGGTTGAGTCGACGACTTGTCCATCTACGGTTTCAAGCTCAAAGAGGAATACTGCTACCTCGCCAGTGATATTGATTGATTCATCGTCGTTGGTTCCATTTGAGTTTAGATCTCCACTACCCTCAATTCGAACCATTTCTGATGGGATTCCGTTTGCAATGGTTCGTACTATGTATGAGTCCCTCACATCGATGTGCGCCACGGTCTCTGCCCCTGCATCATCGACGACAACAAAGGTCGTTGAGCCGTTACCATACATCTCAAAGGTCTGCTCATCAAGCAAAGTACCAGTCATTGTCTCATTCAACCAGACGCGGCTGAGGTCAAGTTCCGTTTCAGTTCGTGTTTCGCCATCATCGGTGATGATGGTGATATTCCCTGCACCGAGTTCATTAGATGTCAGCAAATTTCCATCACGCTGTTGCCATCCCTGTCCAATGAAATCAAGATAATATTCTTCGCCGGTTTCCCCGCTTTGATCGAGACTCCAAGATGTCGCCCGAGTGATTTCGTGATCTGCTGTTGGCTGATTCCAGTAGGTGACTTCTACAGTCCTCGAGCACAATGTCGTTCGCTGCTCAAGTGGAGTCAGGTTTGATTCAGCTCCAATCACCTGAATTACGATTGTCTCAGATAGGTTAACTTCGGTGGGTAGCACGATACGATGTTCACTCAGGTTCAGATCAATCGTAGAGTTATCATGGTGTAGAACCGTCGTCGAATTCTCGTGGGACCATTCAATTTCAGCCCATTGAATATTGAGGGTGGATAAATCATCGAGTACAACGCGGTAGGCGTGTTCGAAGGAGACACCATCACTCCAATCGACAAACACAGTGCAGGGGTCTTCAGTACTCGCATCCTCTGCTGCGAGTAGTGTTTGTGGCGAGAGCCCCATCGCTAGGATTCCGACCATGAGAAGCGCAATGCTTCGGCGCATGGTTTGGTTTGCTCTCTGGTCCGTATTCAAACCATTGGGGACGCGGGGCCGATTAGAAGAGTGGCTCGTTGTCATCATGTTCGAATCCAGCTTGCTCTCTCCAGATGTCAGTTGGCACCTCATCATAGAGGCCAGCGTATGGGTCGACCTCTTCCGCGATTGCAGTGGGATGAGCAATCTCACTCACTCGCTTTGGCTTGAATTTCCAATAATGGATCCTCCATTCTCGTCCGTCCCAAAGCGTGGTCTCCTCGGATTCAGTAGTGAGAAGTTCGTAGTCTTGGAGTTGATAGAACAAGTTGCGGTCAGTTGGTTCCAATGCGTTGTCGATGATGCGATTTGAGAATCCGAAGAAGCCAAGGGCGTGTTCAGCGATGCTCTCTGCGACGTTCTCCTCCATCCCTTCGTCAACACGACTCCGGATTGCATCGGTAAGCGTCTTCAACGTCATTCCCCCGATTTCAATCCCTCCGCAGCACTGTATTATTGGAGGCCGCCCTATTTAACGAATCACTTGATTTCCCCCTCTGAATCCGAAATAGGCCCAACTTGAACGCCATGTTCTTCCCTGAGCGCTCGCCCCCACAGGACATGGTGGAACGATTGACGTTCCTCGGCCTCGATGAGGCTCATAGTAATCCAGATGTGGTGATTATACCCATCCCGTATGAGCTTACAACATCCTATGGGCAAGGGACTTCTAACGGACCAATGGCTGCCATCGAGGCCTCAGCACAGGTTGAGGTCTTTGATCCGCGTCTGTCTCAAGACCTTCCAGCAGGCGCACGCTTCCAGACATTAGATCCTTGGTCATCCGAGGCGGGCACTCTTACCGAGCAACTCACAGAAATTGAGTCTCATCTCCGTCCATGGTTGACTAATACTGACGTATTTCCATTGATTCTTGGAGGCGAACATGGCCTACTTCCGGTGCAGATGAAGGCGATTAACTCACATCCAAGCTTGGCAGGCGATGTTTCCAATCTGACAGTCATCCAGTTTGATGCTCATGCAGATCTCCGAGACAATCTCGATGGTGAAGTGTGGAGCCATGCTTGTGCGGCGCGCAGAGCCTTGGACGAAGGAGTTGGTAAAATCATCCAGATTGGGGTTCGTGCTTGGTCACGTGAGGAGGCATCTCAATCAGATTCGGATGTTCGAATCGAGACACATCTAGCCTCTAACCTACTTTCTGTATCTTCAGGTGAGCAGAACTGGTCTAACCTTATGGCATCCCTACGCTCTATCCGTGGCCCCGTTTGGATTACTGTCGACATCGATGCTTTAGATGGGTCTCTTGTTCCTTCAACCGGTACTCCTGTACCTGGAGGACTAACATGGTGGCATCTAGAAGAGGCACTAGCTACGATTTTCAAGGCGAATGATGCAGTTGTGATTGGCGCCGATGTGGTCGAGATAGTCCCAGATTCAAATGGTGTTCTAACCCCATTTACGGCTGCTCTCATTGCGACCCGCCTCGTAGGAGGCCATCTTTCGACACGGATTCGATGAAATAAGAGAATGAAATCGATTAGATCCATGTCGAGTGCACCGGATGGCGAGGATTTGATTCCTCGTGGCTTCCATGTTCATCTCGATTGTGTGGGTTACATGCCCCCCGTTTCAGACGACCATCGTTGGATTCTCGACCTCATGCGTGAAGCAGTTCGAAATAGCCATGCTCGTGAAGTTCACGCTCATGTTGTTCCGTTTGATGGCTCTGTCAGCCCTCCGGGGTTTGCCGCAGTAGTCCTCATCGATGAGAGTCATGTTACCGCTCACTGCTATTCAGATCGTGGTTTGTTGGCAATTGATGCCTTCACCTGTGGTATGACCGAGCCAGAGATCATCATAGATCACCTCCTGCAATCAATTACCGCGGAGATTCCAACTCTCCAAGTCGTGAATCGTAACCGTACCGCTCGCTTTCTTCATGATTACAGCATCGAATCGCTCTGAGGCATATACATGGACATCCACTCATTCATGGAGTCACATTACCGCCACTTCAACGCAGGTGAACTCACACGCTGTACTAATTCTTTAATCGAGTTCTTGAATGCGGATGGCCAACTTGTTCTTGCCCTTGCTGGAGCACTGTCTACCGCTCAGATTGGTCATTCTCTTGCACCCGCTATACGGGCAGGAAAAATCCATGCAATTTCCTGTACAGGTGCTAATCTTGAGGAGGACCTTTTCCTTCTTATCGCGGGCGATGATTACGAGACAGTAGAAGATTGGCGAGGACAGAGCTTGGAAGAGGACCAGCATCTCTTCGAGCGTGGGATGAACCGTGTGACTGATGTCTGCATCCCGGAGGAGGAGGCGATTCGCCGTGTGGAATCGATGATGCTTGAGGTTTGGAAGGAAGCGCCAAGATTGCCACATGAGCATCTCTACGCATTGTTGGATCGCATAGATCCCGGGCCTCGTGCTGAGTCCTCTTGGCTTATTGCAGCGAAGGATATGGAAATTCCTATTCTAGTTCCTGGATGGGAGGATTCGACCTTGGGCAACCTGTTCGCTGCGGCTTGTATTCGTGGTGATTTGACAGTAGAAATGATGCGTACAGGCATCGAGTACATGGTTGGTTTTGCGGATTGGTACCGTTCCCAGAACTCACCAGTCGGCTTCTTACAAGTGGGAGGAGGGATTGCTGGAGATTTTCCGATATGTGTAGTTCCGATGTTGAATCAGGACTTAGGTGCACAAGTGCCACTCTGGTCATGGTACGGTCAAATCTCTGAATCATCCACATCATACGGTGGTTATTCTGGAGCCCCTCCTAACGAGAAGATTACGTGGGGTAAGATAGGCATCGACACCTCTAGATTCGTAATCGAGTCGGACGCCACTATCGTTTTGCCACTGATTCTGACCTGTCTCTTAGAATCCTGATGAATTGTTCGAAGTGTCGATACCATGTATTGACGAAATTCATTGGTTAATGCATAATCTCAAATCTACGTCACCACACCTACAGTGTGATGCGCGGGTTTGCAGTGTTTCTTGCGTTCATCATTACTGCCCCCGTCATCGTTGCTGCCGAACAAGAATGGCCCGGGGACCCAATTGACAATCATGTTCACATGACCTGGGCCGCAATGACAATTGAAGTCAATAACTGGGCAGATGATAATCCCGATATTGTCGATTTAGTTGATGTTGGTAACTCTGAACTTGGAAAAACACTCTGGGTGGTTCGATTATCGGATTGGTCTATGGAAACAAAAGCTGACGGGAGTCAGAAAGAAATCATCTACATCGATGGGGGGCATCATGGCAACGAGTACCTGGGAACAGCTCTAGCATGGTTGTCTGCGAAATGGTACATCAATGGTTGGAACGATGGAAATGAGGAAGCGATTCGTGTATTGCAGAACTCAGAGGTTCATGTCCTCATCATGCTTAATCCAGATGGAAACGACTTTGATACACGTTGGAATATCAATCAAGTCGATTTAAATCGAAATTACGACCATTATTGGAACACTTGTCCGACGACACAACCCGGTACGAGTGCATTTAGCGAAGCTGAAACACTTGCTAATTCGAATTACATGAATACTGAAGTTCCTGATGCTGATCTATATGTGACCATGCATACAGGGGTTTGGATTATGCTTTATCCTTGGGGTAAATGGCCTGAACAGCCTTCGGACTGGGAGTTATTTCACCAGATTCGTGACGATGTCCATGAAAACATCTCAGATATTCCCATTCAAAATGCAAATCAGGGCCTGTACCCCAATTGTGGAACAAGTCGAGATTATGGCTATGGGGTCATGGGATTCCCTACATTCACCTTCGAGACCGATGATGAACAGTTTGTTCCAGGTTCATTTGAATCTCTAAGTGATCGTCTAGAAGAAGAGATGGATGTGATGCGATATCTCATCGAAAATGTATGGTATTGGCGGGCTCGTCTATCAGTGACTTCCCTTGATGTAACACCAGGTGAGAGTTTGATCCTCTCAGTGGATAATCTCGGACAAGCTACTACGCTGAATGCTTCCTTACGATACGAGTCTCCTTCCGGAGAGATACTTTGGCAATCCGAGAGTAATTTCTCCGTAAATGCAACCAACTCAACGATGGTGACTTTTGATGCTTCAAACCTTACCCTAACTGAGGATGGAGGTTTCGTACTACATTACCAGAAGAGGGTTATCGATTCCTCGATGTTTGTTAGTGAACCAGTGAATTCCTCATACGTCTCTATTTCAGAGGTTGAATCCGGAGGTTTACTCCCCGGTCCATCTGCGCTACTGGTAATCACTGGATTTGCTCTAGCTGCCCATCGTCGAGCCTCTGAATTTGAAGGCGATGTTTTGTAAGCCGATTCAGAGACCCCCGATATCATGGATTGGAAGGTCACGGATCGTGAAGCTACTGGAGATGTAATGCTGCTGCCACTTTGGCAGTCGAAGTCAAAAGCCCCTCATAATTCATTGAATGGCCTCCCTCGTTCAACGATATCGAACGTGAAGAGTGCCCTCTCAGGACAGCGATTCAATGGTAAAATCGGGTCAACATTGTCGATATGGTCTGATAATTGTCGCGTGGTTCTTATCGGGATGGGAGAGGTAGATGAGTTAACTCACAAAACCGCTCGTGACGCTGGTGCGAAAGCCATAGCTGGATTGTCAAAGAAGGACGGAACGGATCTTACGGTTCGTTTTACCACTGGATGGAACCTAGAGGGTATGAAGTGGTTTGTTGAGGGCATGATGCTTCGTGACTATGCTTTCCTCAAGTATCGTAAGAAGGATCGTGAGGAGGCGGAAGAGAAAGGTAACTGGAACTTGACAATTCAGGCTTCAGAACGTTATCTGACTGATCTAAAGGCGGATATGAAGATCGTCGCCGCTCGCGTCGATGGAGTTCATCTTGCGCGCGATCTCGGAAACGAACCACCTAACCATCTCTATCCTATGGCATACGCCGAACGTGCTCAGAATTGGGCCAATGGTAAGAAGAACGTAAAAGTCGAGGTTTACGATTGGGAACGCCTTCAGAAAGAAGATATGGGTGGATTGATCAATGTCGGTAAGGGCAGTTCAAGAAAGCCTTGCATGGTAATCTTCACTGTAAATCCTAATGTGGATCCAAAGGCCCAGGTGCCCTGTATTGTTGGTAAGGGAATCACCTTCGACACTGGCGGTATTTCGCTCAAGCCGGGTGCATCAATGGACGAGATGAAGTATGACATGCACGGGGCTGCCACAGTCTTTGGTCTGATGTATGCTCTCCAGGCCTCTGGTCACAAGGGCCGAGTCCATGGTATCGCTTGCTTAGCCGAGAACATGCCCAGCGCCGAAGCCTATCGTCCAGGAGATGTCATCCCAACCTATTCGGGTAAGACGATTGAGGTCCTCAACACGGATGCAGAGGGGCGAAATGTTCTCGCAGATGGACTTTGGAAGTCCGGAGAACTCAATCCAGCGTATGTTGTTGATCTTGCAACATTAACCGGGGCTGTTGTAGTCGCTCTCGGTCACGAGGCGACTGGCCTTTGGTCCAATAATGATGATTTACAGGAACGCATCCATAAGGCCGGTAACGAAGAAGACGAAATCGCTTGGAAGATGCCTCTACTACCTGCCTTTGAGAAAGAGATGACAGGTTCAAAAATCGCTGATGTTCGTAATCTTGGCAAGAGCCGATGGGGCGGGTCCTGTACAGCAGCTGCTTTTCTCAAGCAGTTCGTCCCTCCTCGAGATTTTGATGAAGACAATGACCAGATTCCTTGGGCACATCTCGATATTGCGGGCACAGCATGGGGTGCAGATACTAATGCGATGGTTAGTCATGGTGCGACGGGCATTCATGTCCGAACTTTACACCGCCTGATTACTCAGGCATCATCATCGAATTAATCTTAGAAATCAATCTTCATCGTCGACGACTTCGAAGTTTGCATCTACGACACCATCTTCAGCGGGCGAATCGCTGGCATTCTCGGTTTCCATTGCTGCTGCTGCTGCCTCGTAGAGTTTCGCAGAGATGCCGTGCATTGCTTCTTCAAGTTCCTTGACTTTGGCTTGAATTCCAGCTTCGTCTAGATCATCGTCGGCAATGGGGCCATCATCTGTACGAATGAGGGCCTCAAGTTCGTCTACCTTGGCTAGAATTGGAGCAGAGTCACTCTCATCGAGTTTGTCTTCTGCCTCCTCAATGGTTCGACGTGTCTGATATACGATGCTATCTGCCTGGTTTCGAACTTCAACGCGTGCCTTGCGTCGCTTATCATCCTCGGCAAATTCCTCTGCCTCCGAAATCTTTTGCTTAATCTCATCCTCGGAGAGACTCGTTTGACTTTCAATTTTAATCGACTGTTCCATACCGGTGCCTAGATCCTTCGCACTGACATTCACGATACCGTTTGCATCTATGTCGAAGGTGACCTCAACCTGAGGAACTCCTCTGCGTGCAGGAGGGATTCCAGTGAGATGAAACATCCCTAGTGTGATGTTATCCTTGGCGAACTCACGCTCACCTTGTAGGACATGAATTTCTACAGCTGGTTGGTTATCTGCCGCGGTGCTGAATACTTCGGATCGCTTTGTGGGGATGGTTGTGTTCCTCTCAATCATCGTTGTAGTTACACCTCCAAGGGTCTCTATCCCAAGGGTAAGAGGGGTGACATCGAGAAGCAGAACATCGGTTACACCTTCATCCCCTACGATAATTCCTGCCTGTAGTGCGGCACCCATTGCGACGGCCTCGTCAGGATTGATTCCCTTGAAAGGCTCCTTACCAACTTCAGATTCGATTGCGCTCTGGACCGCTGGTATACGGGTTGACCCGCCGACAAGGATGACCTTATCCACCTCTCCCTTGCTCAAGCCAGCATCTTTCATTGCCTGACGGGTTGGCGTCATAGTTCGCTTGATGAGATCAGAAACCAAGTCCTCGAATTTCGCACGTGTGATGGAGAGATCAAGGTGTTCAGGCTGTCCATCCTTCATTGTGATGAAGGGGAGGTTTACGTTAGCCTGCTGTGTCTGAGAAAGTTCGATTTTCGCTTTCTCAGCGGCTTCACGAACCCGACTTATTGCCTGCAAATCCTTGGCGAGATCAATTCCAGTCCCCTTCTTGAATTCAGATACTAGGTGGTCCACAATCGCTTCGTCAAAGTCATCTCCGCCAAGGCGATTGTCTCCCGAAGTAGCCTTCACTTCAATCTGAGGTTGGTCATCTACCTGGTAGATCTCAAGGACTGAGACGTCAAAGGTTCCACCACCGAGGTCGTAGACGAGAATTGTTTGATCATCATCCTTGTCTACACCGTAGGCGAGTGCAGCAGCCGTTGGTTCGTTGATGATTCTCAGAACATCAAGTCCAGCGATACGGCCTGCATCTTGGGTGGCCTTTCTCTGTGCATCACTGAAGTAGGCCGGACAGGTGATGACAGCCTGCTTGACTTCGCGGCCAAGGTAAGCTTCTGCATCGGCTTTCAACTTCTGTAGGATGAAAGCGGATACTTCCTGTGGAGTGTAATCATCAGAATCAACGTTCTTTGACCAATTAGTACCCATCTCGCGCTTTACTGAAAGGATTGTACGCTCTGAGTTAGTGACTGCTTGTCTCTTTGCGGTAACGCCAACGAGACGCTCCCCATCTTTGCTAAATGCGACTACACTAGGAGTTGTCCTTGCTCCCTCTGCGTTCGCGATGACGACAGGATCACCTCCTTCGAGTGTTGCTACGCAACTATTTGTCGTTCCCAGGTCGATTCCAATTACAGGTCCACTCATGTTTATTCCTCCATTCATCCAATGTGGATAGTTCCATCACCATTTTCGATTTCCAATTCGACATCGAGAATTCCATTATTGAGATCCCACACTATGATTTTCTCTGCGGCGGGATCGAGGCTAATTCGTCGAAAAGGCCTCAATTGATTTGTCTTGATAATTTGTAGCGTCCGACCGCTGTCGGTCAGAGCGAGATCGATACCAATTCCCTCTTCAAGGGAGTTTGCGAGATCGATGGTAAGGGTCATTCGGCCTTGATGGATTAGTATGTCTGCATCGGGTACGTCGATATCAATCGAGTCGTTGGATTCTGGAGTACTCGGGTCGATGGTCACGGGTGTTGAGGTCTGAACATCAACTTTGAAACCCATCGTCTCAAACAGATTACCGATTCCATCACCTTCGCTCATGAGGGTACTGAGTGCCTTGGCTAGTGCTTCCATATTGGCTTGCGCGTCCACGGTTGCTTCACCAGATTGTAGACGTTCCATATCGATGCCCATACCTTCGAACTGGCCACGGACTTGATCGATTAAACCGGTCAATTGTTCCTTGTTCATATCGAGGCCCAATTGCTTGAACATGTCTAGGAGCTGCTGGATTAGATTCTCTTCCCAGTCCTCAGTCATCTCCAAACCTCACTATACAACCTCGAGTTGTAATGTCCAATTCGGCCGACTCTATATGAACCATTCGTGAAAGCCCCGAATCTCCCGCATTGGGTTCAAGTGCAAATCCCCGGTCGGTGTGATGTTCCTATGGCGCGGAGAGAGCATGAACGCATCCTTCAGGATACGGAGAGAGAACAGGGGCACACTGCTCTTCGCAACAATGTCCGTGCTGCGTTGGCGTTAGCGGATGCAGTCCGATCAACCATTGGACCTCTTGGTTTGGATAAGATGCTCTTATCCGATGATGGTGATGTTCAGGTGACCAATGACGGAGTCACTGTTCTAGAAGCGGCTAAAGTAGAGCATCCTACGGCTCGAATGTTGATATCAACATCTAGTGTTCAGGATGATGAAGCTCGAGATGGGACAAGTAGTGCAATTGTGCTCACTGCAGAACTCTTACTCAATGCATTAGATTGGATTGATCGAGGAATCCACCCATCAGTCATGGTTGCAGGTTATCGGATTGCAATGGATCACAGCTTAATCGCTATAGAGGATATCTCGAAGCCTATGGAGGAGGCGGATCATATTCGAATTGTTTCGACTAGCCTTGCGGGCAAAGTGAGTGAGGATGTTCGCAGAATTCTTTCAAATCTCGCAGTTGAGACGGCCTCTATTGCAGCGAATCGGGGCTCATCTAAGCATGTTGATCCCGATTTAATCAAGCGAATAATCATCCGAGGCGGACGGATTGCAGATTCTGAGCGTGTTGATGGCATCGTTCTTCGTAAGACCCGTCTTGATTCACAGACTCCTAATCGATTAGACGGTGGCAAAGTACTCTTGCTTGATGGTGGACTGGATCCGAAGGAACTCAGTGTCAATGCCTCAATCAGAATCACGGAGCCAGGAATGATGGCCCGCTTCCTCCAGCGGCAGAAGCTTGAGATGAAAGAGCGAGTGGATGCCATTGCGGAAGCGGGTATTGATTTGCTTATTGTAAGGGATGGAATCCACGAGGATGCGATTCCAATGCTTCGTAATGCAGGCATTGTCACTTATCGCAGAGTGGAACGCACCGATCTCGAACTTATTGCAAGAGCATGTGGTGCCCGGATTGTTCGGGATGTTCAAGGCATTCGTTCTGAGAGTGTTGGCGAGTTTAATTCAGTGAATGAAGAGCGATGGGAGAGCATAGATCACGTTCGTATTCATGGGTCAGTGGGTTCTGGTCAGACCGTTGTCTTACGAGGTTCAACAGATGCAGTAATTGACGAAGTGTCCCGTGCGTTTGATGATGCCATCGGAGTTGCTTGTGGTTTGCAAGACGAACCCAAGATGCTTCCCGGAGGAGGAGCGATTCAAATCGCTCTTGCCCGCCGTCTTCGTGCTCATGCGACAACGATTCCAGGACGTGAGCAACTTGCTGTGGAAGCTTACGCAGCAGCTCTTGAATCAATACCTCGGGCACTTGCAGAGAATTCAGGTCTCGATGGTCTTGATCAGATAATCGGACTCACTGCTGCGCAGACCTCTTCGTCCAATGATTGGCTTGGTATCGATGTAACTGATCGTTCCATCCATCCAATGAACGAACGCGGGGTTCTAGAACCTGTTCGAATAGCCCGTCAAGCTATCACAGGAGCGACTGAATCAGCGATTTCAGTTCTTCGAATAGGAGATATCCTTTGGGCAAAGCAGGATGCTCAGATGCCGGACTGGCAATCTGAACTTGGTCCGGATGAAGATTGACTTCATTTCTTTTATTGCAAATTCTCGACCATTTCATCAACAATCTTGTCTAAGTCGAATTTAGGCATCCATCCCCATTCATTTCGGGCCACATCATCTTCGATTGAGTCCGGCCATGAATCTGCGTAATTTTGCCTCACATCTGGCTTGAATGAGCAAGTAAAATCAGGTATGTGTCGGCGGATGCTATCGACTAACTCACCAGCAGTGAATGAGCACCCTGTGATGTTGTATCCACCACGAGCGGTACCTAGCGAATCGAAGGGTGCCTCCATAAGTTCCAATGTTGCACGGATTGCGTCATCCATGTACATCATCGGAAGCCGAGTATTCTCGCGGACGAAGCAGTCGTAATGTCCGTCAGAGAGTGCAGCATGGAATATTTCAACGGCATAGTCGGTGGTCCCTCCCCCTGCTGGTGCCTTCCACGAGATGAGGCCTGGATACCGAAGTCCACGCATGTCAATACCAGATGTCATTGCTAGATGTTCGCCAACGACCTTCGTTTTTCCATACACTGTTGCCGGACTTAGTCCAGTTACCTGGGGGGCGTGTTTTGGACAGTCAGGTCCAAACACTGCAATGGAGGATGGTGAGAATAGTCGACAACCGTATTTTTTAGCTGCTGAGATTACGTTTACGAGCCCATCTACATTGATACGCCAACAAAGATCGGGGTTCTTTTCTCCAGTTGCAGATAACAGAGCAGCGAGGTGGTAGATGTCAGTAATTCCCTTGCTTTGGACTAAATCCTCTATTCTCTTAGCATCCATCACATCGAGTTGCATACAGTTTTCAGATTCACGGACATCTGTGGATACGACTGATTCCTCTCCGTATTTATCTCGCAGTGATTCAACTAACTCTGTCCCAATCTGGCCGAGGGCTCCGGTCACTAGAATCCGGGTTGGAACCGTGCCCATGTGTGTAGACGGCGAGTCCGCTACTTGATGATTGACGATGGAGTATGAAACGGAATCCGCTCACTTTCCAGACAACCTTGATAGGCCAACGTGGACGGCTCCAAATCCCGTTGATTGCATGAAGTATGTCGTGGTCTCGGGTGGTGTACTCAGTGGAATTGGCAAAGGTGTGACTGCCAGTAGCATTGGAGTGCTGATGAAGTCCCTCGGTTTGCGAGTGACTGCTATCAAGATTGATCCCTATCTGAACTCCGATGCAGGCACAATGAGTCCCTTTGAGCACGGCGAAGTGTTTGTTCTCGATGATGGTGGAGAGGCCGATCTCGATTTGGGAAATTACGAGCGCTTCCTCGATGTGACACTTTCTCGTGACAACAACCTCACTACTGGGAAGATATACTCAGAGGTTATTGGGAAGGAGAGAAAGGGCGATTATCTCGGTAAGACTGTGCAGGTTGTCCCACATATCACCGATGAGATTCAAGATTGGATTGAGAGAGTCGCTCACACGCCTGCGGATGGAACCGATGAGATTCCAGAGATTTGTGTGATTGAGCTTGGTGGAACTGTAGGTGACATCGAGTCTGCTCCATTTGTCGAAGCATTGCGTCAATTTCAGTTCCGTGTCGGCAAGAACAACATATGTTTCCTCCACGTGAGCCTTGTTCCTGTAATCGGGGTTGTCGGTGAGCAGAAGACAAAGCCAACTCAACATTCAGTGAAGGGGTTGATGGCCTCTGGAATTCAGCCTGACTTCCTCGTCTGCCGATCCTCCGAGCCTCTTCTCCCCGAAGTGAAGCGAAAACTTTCCTTGTTCTGCCATGTGTCCGAACAGGCTGTATTCAGTGCTCATGATGTGTCAAATATCTACCGTGTTCCATTGATGCTTGAGGAGCAGGGTGCCATTGTACAGATGGCGGCCCATTTCGGTCTTGATATCCCCGTTGAACGACCTTTGTTGAGGGATTGGGGAGAAATGGCTCAGAGGATGGATGAACTTAGTGGAGAGGTTCGAATCGCGATGGTTGGCAAGTATACCGGTCTCTCAGATTCCTATCTGAGTGTAATCAAGGCACTCCAGCATTCTGCCTTACATGAGGGTGTCAACCTCTCGATTGACTGGGTAGAGGCTAGTAATCTAGAGAATTCAAACGAAGGCACGGATGAGCACGAATCAGCATGGTCGTTGGTGAAGAGTGCTGACGGTATTCTTGTTCCGGGAGGGTTTGGAGATCGAGGTATTGAGGGTAAGATTCTCGCTGCAAAGCATGCTCGAGAGAATACCGTTCCATATCTTGGTGTCTGCTTAGGTCTGCAGATTGCAACGATTGAATTCGCTCGTAATCGCCTTGGTCTAAAGGGTGCAAACAGTACTGAGTTTGATGCAGATACTCCACATCCTACGGTCATATTCATGCCCGAGGGAAGTCGTACCCATATGGGTGGAACGATGCGCCTCGGTAGCCGTCAAACGAATCTACAAACACAGGATTGTGCGGCTTATCGCCTCTATGAGGGGAAAATGGAGATTCATGAGCGTCATCGTCATCGATACGAAGTAAATCCAGATTTGGTTGCCGATCTTGAGGAGAGGGGCTTGAGATTCGTCGGTCGAGATACTGAAGGTGAGCGAATGGAAATCATTGAACTTGAAGGCCACCCATTCTTCTTCGGCACTCAATATCATCCGGAATTCAAGTCACGTCCAGGACGTCCCAGCCCCCCGTTCCTTGGTTTGGTCAAGGCAGCGCTCGGCCGTCCCGTTTGAGATTAAAATCTCGAAAAGACAGTACTACGGGAATCAATTGTACTGACCGCATGTAGAACAATAGTCTCGTCCATAGGCTGGTATGTGAACCACGCCCGGTGCATTGCATTGGGTACAGTTCTTTCCAGTTGGGATCATTTGTCCCTGCTGTCCTTCGGCCTGTGTTGTACTAGTGGATACTGCCGCAGTTCCAATAGGTGCATCTTCATCCTTAGAGAGGAACATCATAGCACCAATAATTCCGGCGATGACTATGACAACCAACCCTACAGCTCCACCGATGACCATAGCGTTCATTCCTTCGGATTCTCCACCATCCGATGGTGTCTCATCACCACTATTTGCGGTTTCAAGAGCATCACATGTACCATCTCCATCAGCATCAGGAGGCATCGAGGTAGCATCGAGAGGGTCGCTTCCACAATCGGTCTCTTTCACATCTGTGTGACCGTCGCCATCATCATCTGGGTCCATGTTGTCTCCAAAGGCATCCCCATCGGTGTCGACAGTCTCTGACGCATCTAATGGGAAAGCATCCTCTTCATTTACTACTCCATCACCATCCATGTCATCATCTACACTGTCCGCAACCCCATCTCCATCGATGTCGGGGCAACCTGCAGGAGTCCCAGTTGAGGTTCCAGCTTCGAAGGGACATCCATCAGGGGAGTTACCACTCTCGTTGTCTCCATAACCGTCATTGTCTGAGTCGTAGATTTGTGTAGGGTCTTGTGGGAACTTATCGAAGTCGTCGTAGGCACCGTCACCATCGCTGTCTTTCTCAGACAGAGCGCATCCATCCGAATCCACACTATCTTTCGCCCAGTATGGGGTATCAGGACAAAGGTCATTCACATCGCTGATGCCATCACTATCCGAATCTTGGTTAGCAGCATCGCATCCTTTGTTGTCAACCGCTGTAGCCGCAGGTGTTCCTGGACATTCATCTAGAGCATCGTTTACCCCGTCGTTATCAGTGTCTCGTTGACTTGCTCCACATCCATCTGTATTGACTTCACTTGCCTCAATTGAGTTGGTGAATGGACATAGGTCATTTACATCGAGGACACCATCGTTGTCCGTATCTCGTTGACTCTCTCCGCATCCATCGTTGTCTACTGATTCACCAAACGGCGTGTTAGGGCAGAGATCATCATCATCGCTCACGAGATCGTGATCTTGTTCTGTTGGATTCCGTTCCAGATAGACGATGGTTCCATTCGCCTCCTGATCGAAGGTATACACAGTTTCCCAACCCTCGTCATTCGTCGTTATTTCGGAGTAACGGCCNGAAGCGCGGTCATAAGTGACAGTTACAGGTTCCCATCCATTAGGGCCTTCTGCAGATACTGTGATTCCGAGGTCATCTGTCGCATACCAGGATACATGTGGACGCCCTGCCGAATCAACGTCTATTGAGGGGTAAACACCTTGCCCGGGATCCGCATAACCGATTGCTTGAACAGTGCCCATCTGAGTTCCATCATGGTGTACCATTAGGACACTACATTCGTTGAATGAGTCACAGTCTGCATCTCCGTTTGCGGAATCATATCCTTTCTGGAACACATACCATAGAGTCCCATCTGGGCCAGTAGCTAGATCTGGGCGATAGAAGTTAGTTGGTTGATCAGCGATGAATTCCGCACTCCAACCTGAATTGTCCTTGCTAGACATGACAATGTCCGTATTTGCAGTGTCTCGATGGAAGACGACAGGTTCCTCTCCAAGGAAGCCAACACGAGGGAATGTTGCGTTAACTGCGACTACCTCTGCAGGCATCCAGGTCCCATCGTAATTCACTGAAATCCATACTGTAGCGTCACCATCCAGATCAACCCATGATGCTGCCAATGTTCCGTTCGCAGATACTGCGATTGAAGTATACCATCCAGTAGAGTTTCCGGAATGTAGAGTAGTAGTATCCCATTGACCTGAATTTAATCTCTCAGCAATCCTCATTTCGGATCCGTTCACAGAACCGAATAAGGTTCGATCAGAAATATGCATGTAAGATACTACAGGAATATGGCCAAGCGAAGCCGTTGAGGAAGGGATTGAAACAACATCCGCATATCTTCCTGATTCAGCTTCAGAATCGATTACAACACGTTCTGATGCAGAAGTGCCCATTGTAAATATGACTAGATTACAATCATCGGAATCGTTCATGTTTGTACCAGGGTCATGATCGCAGGACGTAGTGCCTTTTTCATATCCTTCAAAGAGAACCATGTACAAGGTACCGTCGNTTGTACGTGTAGATTCAAGATATGCGAAGTCATCTGTGTCTGTGCTTAACTCTCCAGGCGTCCAATCGCAACCAATGCTATCCGTGCGAGCAGAACTCAATGATCCTGGACAACGATCGATGGAGTCAACAATTCCATCACCGTCCTCATCGACACCTGGGATGGATACTATCAAGTCAAGATCAGTCGCATCGTGGTAACTNAGAATCTCTTCATCGTTTGAGTTGAGTGCTAAATCGAGGTGTTGGCCAACATCTCCGCTTGATGCGACTGTGACTCTGACAAAAGATCCGGATTCCTCGCGCATCAGGACAGTATCATCGAGGCTATCATCATACCAAGCGATTCGTGCTGAATCTGATGAATCAAAGACGAGACGAACATAGAACCCGTCTGCGATACCTTGAGACACACGCTCTGTGTTCCAAGAACCTGAATTCTGTGTAGCCATCCAAACGGATTCTCTTCCTAATGACCTATTCTGGTAAGCGATGTGCATAGTTCCAGAGGTATCCTGTCCAGCAGAAATCCACAGATACTCTGTGGAGGAGTCCCCAGTCTCATTATCGATTATAGTATTCACAGACCAACCTCCAGGTGTCAATATCGCATGTCGAACATTTTCCATATACCATGCGCTTTCTGCTTGATTCGTGACTGGGTTGATGGTTGCATCAACGAAATATCCTGTATAGGCGACTTCAGGTTGCCCTGAAGGTCCGAGTACGAGATCAGACCAGCGCCCCATTCTAGAATATCCGTCANAGTCTTCAGCCTCACCTTGCCCATCGTCAATGATTTGAGTGGTCCAAGTGGCCCCATCATACGAGGAGTAGGCAAGGTCGTAATCACCTGTATAGTAGGAGTAGTGTTCTGTTCCATCAGACCCAATACGGAATCCGATACGTCCGGTATTGTCTGTGTAGGGTCCTTCGTCACCTGTATCTTCACCAGGTGCAACAGTAGTAGTACTCCATGAGGATCCATCATGACGTGAGATTCGAAGTACATGGTTTGTGATNTCGATATGTGCTACTCGTGGCAATCCATTGGAGTCTAGCTGTAAATTAGCTAGCCGTCCCGTCTCACCGAATGAATAGACTTGTTCGGTAGACCAGTATCCATCAGCGTTGTTTGTAACATGAAGGTCACCATTCTTTGCGTGTGCGACCCACATGGTACCATCAGCAGCGATTTCCATGCTGGAGTGAGTGCCTGCATTTCCGANAGGTTCTGCTCGGTCATGGAGCCATGCAGTAGCTCCTGCTCGAGCGGCTGTTAGGTTCGCATCCTCATTCGATTCAGCAAGCGGGACGGTTAGCGAACCTGCGAGGGCTAGGAGCATCGTCAGAACGAGCATGGATGCGGTTAGTGGACGGTGCATGGACCGGTGACGGAGGTCAGTGAAATTGAATATTCCCGCGGTAACGATCAATCTGCAGAGATGCGGATAAGCCTAGTTGTACGATAGCCCTGGAGGGCCTTGAGGTATTTGCGTTCACGGAATTCAGTATCGAGTTCAGCATCACCGGTATCAATTCGAAGTGAATTTAGTGTTGCAAGCTTTGCCGGTGTAACGATGCCAAGAATCGCGTCAATACCAATGCTTCTGAGTACATCGGGGGAGAGTTGTAGATTTCCTCTACCGATCAAGAATCCTTGCCCACCCATTGGTGAGAGAAGAAGAAGGATTTCACCTTCTTCTCCGAAGAGTATTTTGTGAGACTTAATCGTCTCGATTAAACCAGCCTCGTCCAGATCTGTCCCGATTTGTTTTGTTCCACGAGTTGCATCGATTCCAAGAACAGAAATCGAGTAACCAATACCATCTCCAAGTGTTCGGAGAGTTCCTCCACTACCCCATATGACGAGCATGTCGGGCTTCTCTTCGATGGTTTCCTGAATATGGTCACCTAGCCCTTCAAGAATCTCAGTTTCCGATACACGTTCTACACGCTGCTTAGAACCCTGCATCCAGCGTGGGCTACCTGGTGTGTTTGCCTCTCCATACATGCGAACCACCCATTCACCGTCTCTATACAGATCCTCATCCAGATCCATCACTTCGGTTCGTGCCAGCAGAAGATCGCCTGTGATCCAAGCAGCAAGAGCTTCTGCAGAGGCGCGTGGGGATGCACCGAAGCATCCACTGTGCATCTTGACGCCTGCAGGCACACCTAGTATCGGTGTTTCACTTGCATCAATTTCATTCAGGGCATTTACGATGTCCCTAGTCGTTCCATCTCCTCCAGCATAGAGAATCATATCCACATGGTGTTCAATCAGAGTATGAACTGCAGATGTAGTATCATCCGCCGTTGTTTTCTGTGGAGTTTCAGCAATGATGTTCCAATGCCCAATCTTTCCAAGTGGTTTTGGAATCCATGAGCCCCCCATCCTCCCATCCATTAGACACCATTCAACGTNCCCCCATGGTCCCGGTGTGATGGAAATAATCGAATTCAGATGTTCGAGTGATTCAGTCATTCGTGGCCCTGAACGGTCATCTGCACCCTTAGACCGAGCTAGTTCAGCTTGTCCGTCAGACCCCTTCAGAGCTAGACGTCCGCCTAGCCCGGCATCGGGATTGACTATGATGCCGATCCGATGACTCATGTTTGGGCCAGTTCCGCCTGATGCATCAAGCCTCGCCATACGTCATGAAAACAAATGTGAAATGTGATTGTCACTCGGAGGGTGTTCATGGATGATGTATATCGTCGTAGATTGTCCATTCTTTTGTTCACAGGAATTACCTTGGGTTGGATGATTCTTTGTTACATCGCTTGGGTGGCCAGTGGTTGTAAGCCATTTATGCCGTTCATTTCGGATTTTGATTTATTTGAACCTGGAGATACCTTGTTCTCTCTCGGTACATTTCTTACCACTGTAACTGTGGTATGGATGATGATTGAAATTCAGTTATACAATCGCGAGAGATTAATGGAGAAAGGAACCCATTACGCATGGCAGATAGTCAATCACGCTGCATTGTTACCCGGAATGGTAGCAGCATATTGTACCTTCATGGTGGGGCAAACTCCCTGGGATATTGATGGATATATGCATGGAGTATATGCAATCACCATCTTTAGATTGGGAATTATTTGGTGTGTGTTGGCATGGGTAGTAAGTGCTAGAATTCATTGGGGAAGCTCAACTCTTCTGAAAATTCTTCTTGCACGAGGAATACCTGCTGTAGCTGCTATTGTAGGGTTATGGCAGATGTTAACCAATCAGGCAAAAGTATGGACAGAGGATTTTGATTGGGAGGCCCACAATCAATCTCTTAGCGATATGATGGAATTTTGCACTTCTCGACAATATCCTGCATTAGAGGTAGCTGCTGCATGGGAATTTGTCTTATGTCTTGGAATTGTATTCACTGTTTTCAGTTTCCTATTAGATCTCCAACCATCAACCGATTTCCACTCTGAAGAAGAATAGAATTCGTGGGTTGGATTGAAGTTCATTCAGTCATTCCAAAGGACTGGTTGAGACATGTCGGATGAACAGAAGTCCAAGGTCGAGACCATTGAGGATGCTTTTGAGAAGACCTTAGCGGACATGATGTCTGCTCGTGACGAACTCGATGTTGCATCTAAGACGGCTCCTTCTTTGGATGCTGAACCCTCCGTTGAGTCTATCCCTGAACCCGTTGAATTAGAGCCCCTTCCAGTGCCATCCCTTGCATCAAATCCCTCAGTTCCTTCTTCTCCGGATCCAGATCCTTTGCAGCCTCCCTCGCCTAGTCCCTCGATGATGGGCCCTCCTCCTAGTTCTCCGATGATGGGCCCTCCCCCAGGACCTCCAATGGGTGGTCCTCCTGGTCCTCCGATGATGGGCCCCCCTCCTACTCCTCCAATGGAGATTGCACCATCTCCTGAAATCCCTCCTGTAATACCTGAAGAAGCGCCCCCTGCACCAGTCGTGGCAGATTTATCGGCATTGGTCGGGGATTCATTAGAACANGAGGAAACTATCNTGGAAGAATCAGCTTCTGAATCGGAGCCTCAACCATTGAATCCAGAGTTTATTCCTGTAGATGCGGATGACTTCATGTCTGGATTTGAAGATGAGTGGGACGAATCTGCTCCTGTTCGTGTCTCTGACATCGATGATACTGAAGACATGGACTGGTGAGTGTCTTNTCGGGCGAATGCTTCTTNATGCGCGGACCGAACCACGGAATGAGGCGGTGATNTGTCGATGCTGACNGTGGANGTTGGTCTGGATNNNNCTCATGAATANGCNATGGGGATNTCAGTAGGGGANNTTATNCACAANGTACATGGNCGAAAGTCAGGTGCNNTAGCCGCAACNNTTGATGGTCNGGAAGTTGACCTATCTCACGAATTATCGACCGATTGTAGTGTTCGCCCGATCCTTGGCACTTCGG
>PATD01000037.1 GCA_002713585.1 Methanobacteriota archaeon | reverse complement strand
TGCATCAGGATCAGGATTGACACGATTCTCGCAATCGTAATTTTTCCCAATTGTAATGTTATTATGAGTTGTTGGGGGGTTTTCTGGAGTAACACATAATGACAATTCGAAGTAATCAACCATCTGGGTGTCATAGACAACAATGTCAAGGAGCTCTGCTGAGTTCATACTCGGTATCAGATTTGTATTTCCTGCAGCACCTTGGGCAGCAGTTGTTCCTGCCAGAGGCAATGTATCTAGATGCATGAAATAAATCGCATCGAGCCAAGGTGCAGTTGGCGATGTTGCAGTTAGGTCGATATTCATGCTCCAAGCTGCATTTGTAGTATCCTCAAATCGAAGCATGATAGTATCAGCAGGCGTAACACCAACAGCGGTAGGCAATCCATCATCCTGATAATTCAACCTCATTTCCAATGTCGCATCAGTAATCGTTCCACTAGTCACCGAATATGGTAATTGGAATGTATGCATAACAATCTGGCCCACTCGGGGAGTGTCGTATTCGGACCCAGGGAGACTCCCGATGTATCCTGGAATTTGGTTATGCCAGAAATCCAATTCAGAGCTTGGGTTAGGATATGGGTCAAGCATACTTGTGTCGTAGTTATCGATTAGTCCAGACAGTAGCACCATATCTGGAACATTTACGCCATCTTTATCTCGGTCGCAAGTAATCGTCTGATCCCCGTCTGTTCCAATATGGATTGTAGGTGCTCTCTCCGTTGGAGGGGGGAGCTCATCATCATCATCTGCCCCCTTTTCACAACCGGTAGCATTCACTTCCCTATCTGCAGCTGTTGATGGACAATCGTCTATATTGTCAAGAATTCCGTCGCCATCTGCGTCTACCAAATCAAAGATATCTGTAGAGTTCAAATCACCATCGGTCCCAACACAACCTGCAAGAACAGATACGAACATGAGTAATGTAAGTAGTAGCGCTTTAGGAACAACTTTCGTAGACATGATACTAGGGATGGGCAAGCGGTATATAATCAGATATATGTTAGTAATAAAATCTCAATCTAATCGCCATGATGCCCATGATTTCGGCGTCTCTCTGACATGCATTGCGACTAGTCGCAATTTATTCCCATACGATGATTGAATCAATGGTTGAACTCTCTCAAAGGCCCATCTTGCAAGATTCTCTGCTGTAGGAATAAAATCTACAATTACTGTTCTATGACTTGGACCCATAGATTGGAGGGCTTGAATCGCATCATCATCTCCCGAATATACAACAAAAGCATGATCTACGACATCATGGATCTCGCGCATTAAAATCGCCGATATATCTCCAAAATCCATCAGCATCCCTTCATCAGATACACCTGAATCAGTAACTACATCGCCTTCAATTTCTGCTTCCCAACGGTAACGGTGCCCATGAAGATGCCTACATTTGCTCTTGTGATTGGGCACACGATGACCGGTATCGGTCTCAACCCAACGGCGAATCGATGTGACCATTACTCATCACTCTCCGCGAATGTAAGACACACTGAATTGATGCAATATCTTTCGCCACCATTCTCGCGAGGGCCATCGTTGAAAACATGGCCAAGATGTGCATCACAGGATTGGCAACGAACCTCAACCCTAATCATTCCATGAGAAGCATCCTCTAAGCGAACAATACCAGCGTCTGGATGCTCTGTATGGAAGGAAGGCCAGCCACAACCAGAATCATACTTCATTTCTGAAGTGAATAGAAGATGGTCACAACATACACAATGGTAGTTTCCATCCCTATCCTCAGTATACAAATCACCACTGAATGGACGTTCAGTCGCACCCTGCCGTGTAACCTTGTAGGCTAATCGGCTCAAACGATTCCGCCACTCATCATCACGCTCATTGTCTAATCTTGGTTTACCTGACATATCATTCACCATGCTCCGCCTGTACATTCAACGCATGTCTAAGCACAGATTTCCAATCTTGGATGTATTCTACTGGATCATCCCGTCCAATCTCATGGAAAGCTAGAATCCGTTCTATGTCTGAACCGGTCCGCCCATTGGAACGGCCTTCTGAATCCGGAGCATAAGAGGTGATTGTGCTCCTCATGACATCATCAAAATCTAGACCGAGTGATTCACACGATTCGAGACAATCCCGTAGAATTGAAGTCTTATCGCCATCGATGTAAGGGAGCTCAAAGGCAATCCGTTCAGACCCCCAATTACCAATCTCAAATGCATTCTGCAACGCATTGTAGAATTCTGGACGGCAATCAGGATAGATTGCATGATCACCACTGTGGACTCCAAGTGCGATGCTCACATCCAAATCCTCTCTTTCAGATACACTCAGGGCAAGACCATACAGGATAGAAGCGAAGATAGCATTGCGATTTGGAACGACGGTTTGCTTCATCTGTTCCTCCTCATAATGACCCTCAGGTACTTCAATCTCAGATGAGGTTAGAGCCGAATGAAATACTGACATCGAAGAAGTAAGATCCACTACTGAATGAGACACCGGAAGGCCTGCACTCTGGAAACGGGCAATATTTTCCTCGGCACGAACAATCTCAATCGAATGCTTCTGACCATAACGATACGAAATACAAGTGACTGTGTAACCTCGAGTTAAGAGGTTCAGTAGCAAAGAAGTGGAATCCATACCACCCGATAATGCCATGACTGCGCGCATAATCACAACACCCCCATCCATTTGTGAGTTTGTAAAGAAAGGCGCCACTCTGGATTCAACTTCACTATCGATTCCACAATCTGGAAGTTTCGACCGTTCTCTTCGACTGATATGTTATCCATGTAGCATGGTTGAAGGAACAGATGTTCGAATCCATCAATCAAATCGTTGTAAATCTCAAGATCTTGACCGCAATATACGACTTTCAACTCATTACCGCTACGTTGACGGATTTTCACACCAGGATATATCTGATCTTTTGGAGATACACAAATCCAATCGATGATTGGATCTACCTCAATGGTTCCGTTGGTTTCAATCGATATCGTGATGTCATGTTCTTTCAAACGGCCACCAATCGACGCGAGATCTTGCATCGCTGGTTCACCACCCGTGAAGATGACACGATTGCAATTGTAGGATAGAACCTCCTCCACAATAGAGTCTAAAGTCCGCTCAGTGAAATTCAGAAAATCAGTATCGCACCATTCACATCGAAGGTTGCAATTACCGAATCTCACGAAAACATGGGGGATACCAGCATGGAAACCTTCGCCTTGTACAGAGTGAAATATCTCCACAATTGGGTAAGTCACATCTTCCATCAGGAACACCCTCGAATCAGATTGTTATCTCCACTATGGCTGCAAATCCAAGCCCTATGACTGTAGACACCAGTATTGAATGCGACATCTCCATAATTCGCAGATTCGCTNCCATGAGATGTCAAACCAATGACTTTCCAAGAGCCCCCAATTAGAGCAAACGTTGGCCCACCAGAATCACCCATCACACTGGTTCCTTCTAATGGAAGAGGTTCTGATTCACTATCACCTGCACCAGCGTAAGAATAGTCACCTTGTTCGAAACTAAAGTCCTCACCTTGGCCCAGTGCATTTGAATCACCTCTAGGTGAATCAAAATCGTATACTACCCAGCCACCCTTGTATTCAGAATCGCCTTCAAAACTATTTGATGATCGGAGATCCACAACGATTCTGTCTAATGTATTCTCCCAAGCACGCCTCTGAGAATGGTAATCCCCATCAGTTAGACAATAATCAGTACAATTAGAATTACCACGGTTGTAATCTCCATAGCCTGATGTGTATACCTTAGATCCCAAATCCAATCCATCCACAGATGTACGATTGTCCCAATCTGCCACTGAGAATGATGACTCATCCACGGAATCCTTGAGTTCAATCAAAGCGATATCGAAACCCTCCTCCAAAAGTTCGTCAGAAGAAGAATATCCAGGATGCATCACATAGGCTTCGATAGAGATACCGACTTGCGCATTCTGATAATCGGGTCCAAGGAATACTGAGGTTTCAGAAGCCTTGAGGCCATCCACCACATGAGCTGCCGTCAAGACCCAATAATCGCTAATGATGACACCTGATCCAGCATATATCTCCCCATCAGATCCAATACCCTCAATGTAAACAACACTNCTGAAATCAGGGTAATCTGAACCCATGTATGGTTCTTGATTTACNGCAAGATTCTCGAATAATGAAGGAGAGGCGTCGTGCCTGAATCCAAATTCAGGAGTGTTATCCTCAAACTCGAAGAAAGCAAGGGCAAAGATACCTCCAAGAATTAACATTACAACAAGTATCGCAAATACGCCAATTCCTAGAACGACATACAATGTCGTGCGACTCTTACGTTGAGGTATCATGGGAATCTGGACATAACCCGCTACCTGTGGACCAGAAATCTGTATCGGATGGAATTCGGGATAATACATACGAGTATAATGAAGTGCATGCTCAGGGGGATGACCTTGAGTAATCAAGGACTGATAGTAATGCTGAGCATTATTCATTATCTAACCTCAGACATCTGTTGTTTTAGATTGGATTAATTGTAAAAGTTCAGAACGTGCTTCGGAACGATCGAAAAACACACCACGCATCGCGCTTGTAGTCATGACTGCATTCTGCTTCAAGACGCCTCGACAACGCATACAACCATGCCTCGCTTCAATGATGACTGCGGAACCAAGTGGCTGGATATGTTCCTCAAGATCATCCGCGATACCTTTCGTAATACGCTCCTGATTTTGCAATCTCTTTGCATGGAGATCTGTGAGACGAGCTAACTTGCTAATTCCAACAATTCGATCTACTGGGATATACGCGACATGGGCTCGACCAGAGAAGGGCTGAAGATGATGCTCACATGTAGAATGGAATTCGATATCCTTTAGCAGTACAATGCCATCGTAACCTTCCCCATTGAATGTTGAAGACAGAATCTCTGCAGCTGAAGTGGTATATCCGGAGAATATCTCATCGAACATAGATACAACCCGCTCAGGCGTGTCAACTAGGCCCTCTCTGGATCCAGATTCTTCTTCTGAACGTTCAATCCATTCTAATAGAGTACGGACAGCCGTTTTCGCTTCTTCTCGATTAAGTTCCGACATGATTCAATCCTCCTTCGGAATTCTACCATGCCTAGCATCAATATCATCCAGTTGATCGAGGAGTTTTCGACATGCTGTCCTAATAGCATCTGCAAGGCTGACGAACTTCGCATCATCGCCAACATGAGTGCGAAGATCTGTCATCAATTGTTCAGGCATGTCCAGAGATACCTTTGGCATGAAACGCGGTCAGGCAGGGCCTAGATAATACTATGCTATTACCATAGTAATATCAAGAGATGCTCTCAACAAGGTCTTCGCGGTTAAACTGGCGTGATGCCCAAGCTGTGGCTGCTAGTGCATAGAGGATACTGCTACCCATCCATAGGACTGCATAGAGGAGGGTGAAATCGTCTAGTAGAGAAGCACGCATTCCAAGAGAAATATTGAACACAGGAGCGATGAACCACCAGAGTTCGATACTCTCCATATTGACGAACTGAGCGAATAGAGCTGGTCCAATGAAGAGGATGATGACGGGACCTAATGTAGAGCCGGCTTCTTTGACGGATCGTGCACGCATCGCAATTGCCATCTCGACGGCAACGACGAAAACGGCGAAAAGAATGATTGTCATCAGGAACATCACCCAACCCTCGAATGATACGCTTGGTGTAGAGAAGAATCCGCCTGCAAGGAAATGGATTGCTGCAAAAAGGCCGACCATCTGAAACAACACCGAGGCACTCGCAATTATCGCCACCGCTAACCACTTACCCCACATCAGATCATCTCGACGTATCGGAGTGCATAGAAGAGCCTCGAGTGTACCTCGCTCTCGTTCCCCTGCTGTCAGATCGATTGATGGTTGGACTGCGGATGTTGCAGTCCATAAGGCAATGATAAATGGTACAAACATCGCGAATGCAAATGCGGCCTGCTCGCCACTCGTTGCGACATCTGTAGTTGTTCCACCTGAATCCCATCCTACGGGGTCTCGGACATCTTCGTAAGTTAGAGAAACTCCATTCAAAGTAGCATTGATGATCTCATCTTCCCAGATATCCACAGCGAGTATTATTCGGTCAAAGGCCTCTCTGGATAACTCATCAGTGCTATCTGAAAAAACAACAAAATCCCAGTTCTCCGTAGCATTCCCCTCGGTTTTTCGAAGTAGTAAAGTTGCATGATTCGAACCATTCTCAATAGATTCAGACGCCTCATTTAGGAACATCGAATGATTACCAAGGTGCTTGCCATCCTCAAATTCAACGATANAGGACTGAACAGATATCCTTGACTCATTGAGATGTTGTTCTAAACTGCCAGGTAATACTGAATTCTCATCGACATACACAACTACGTCAAGATNGATCAATTCCAATTCGGCNGCTTCACCTNNNAGGAACCAAGGGACGGCAATGAAAATCATTGGGAAGATGATTAAAGGCACAAGAAGTAGAGCCGCAATTGTCCTCCAATCACGTACAAAATCGACTAGTTCCTTACCTGCAACTGTTCGAATGGAGTAGAGTCGGTTCATTCCTCTTCCCCCAGATTCGATTTCTTTCCACGCATCGAAAGTTTCAGCCACCATCGACTCAATCCACTCTCTTCCTCTTGGCGATTCATCCGTGAGACATCTTGGGTCAGTGCCATGTAAGCATCTTCAAGATCAGCAGTACCTGTCGATTTGAGTAAATCATCTGGTGATCCATCAGCACGTACAGTCCCATTGTGTATGATTAGAATGCGGTCACATATTCGCTGTGCCTCAGAGAGCATATGCGTGCTGTAGATGACGGTTCCACCTTCATCTCCAAGAGAACGGACAAGGCCGCGTACCTTTCTAGCACTTGTTACATCAAGACCTGCTGTTGGTTCATCTAGAAGTAGTAAATCAGGTCCGTGAGCAACAGCTCGAATCAAGGCAATCTTCTGCCTCATTCCTCGTGAGAAACCGCGTGTACTCCGATGTAGTTCATCCTCAATATCAAGAGCTCGTGCAAATCGAAGAGTTCTCGCCCAAGATGCCTTGTCTGATCGACCATGTATTCGAGTATGGTATCGGATATTCTCCCATGCGGTCAACCGATGATACAGACCCGTAGCCTCAGGAACAACTCCCAGTCGTTCACGAACCTGATCAACAGGCTCTTCTTTACCATCAACCATGAATGCAACTCGACCAACAGACGGACGATAGACCCCACAAAGAAGACGAAGTAATGTCGTCTTACCTGCGCCATTACCGCCAACAAGTCCAACAATCTCTCCGCGCCTCAGTTCGATGTCGACATCCCGAAGAGCATCGACCTCACCAAATGACTTGGAGACCGATTCAACGCGGAGCAGAACATCTCCCATGGATATGGCCTCATCTTATCGCGGCATCTACAGATGCCATCAATCCAGGATGAACCTCTTCAACACGCTGGGCTCTTGAGATTAGGTCCTCCATGTGACTCTTAACCTCAGTCCGGTCAATACCGACCTCTATCAGGTTGGAGAGCATCATTAATCCACCATGAATNGCNCCTGCATCTAGGTAAGCATCGTTTGTGATTGCTCCATCCTGGCGAAGAACATCGAGAGCATCAACAAGGGATTCTATCCTCGAACGGATTTGTTCAGCAGTAACCGATTTGATTTCNNCACGAATCTCAGAGAGGAGGGATTCCATCAAATTACTCGACTAGATACTCACCTATAACTTCACTCGGCAATAGGCCGNTGGACAAGTTCAACGAGAACGCCACCAGTAGAAGATGGATGGACGAAGGCAATCTTGGAACCATGGGCGCCGTTGCGTGCTACCTCATCAATCATACGGACACCATTGGTAACAAGCCGGTCGATTAGCAACTGGACATCATCGACACGAAACGCAATTTGCTGAACACCTTCGCCGCGACGATCAATGAATCGCCCGATTGGAGTATCTGGCCCCGTCGCTTCGAGGAGTTCGATCCTTACCGGCTCCGAGGTTTCACCAGAAGTTGAAAGGAAACGAGCAATGACNCCATCGTCCGGTANAGATTCGTCTTCACCACGTAGNAGGCCTAATGCTGTCCAGAACGGTGTCCTCTCNTCCAACGCTCTTACTGCGATTCCGATATGGTCAATTTCAATCCTCATCTCACGACCTCAAATTCCACTCGGCGCTCTCCAAGTACCAAATACGTCACGCATGACGTCCATGACTTCTCCGACTGTTGCTCCGTTTCTGACGGAATCTAGGATGTGTGGGAACAAGTCATCATCCGATTCACAAGCTTCCCTCAATGATTCAAGTCGTGCCGCCACAATATCGTGATCTCGTTTTTTCCGATGTTCATCAATTCGATTCAACTGTGCTTCAACGAGTTCAGGATCAATGGGCTGACCAGCATCCATGATGGGCGCATCATCTTCAGCATGATTGACACCGATGATACGCCTCGTTCCAGACTCAATCTCTGTCAGTTGAGACCACGCAGATTCATGGATAGCCCTCTGCTGATCTCCACGCTTGATGGCCTCCATAGCGCCACCAGAATCCAGAATAGCTTCGATTTTTTTACGGGCACCCCGAACAATCTCCCCAGTCAGGTGCTCTATATGGACAGATCCTGCGAGGGGATCCACAACCTCAGGAACACCTGTCTCCTCACTGAGAATCTGTTGAGTCCGAAGAGCGATTGTCACGGAATCCTCCGTAGGTAGCCCTAGTGCCTCATCGTAGGCATTAGTGTGCAGGGATTGGGTTCCACCGAGGACCGCAGCCATCGCCTGATAGGCAACTCTTACCACGTTATTCATCGGCTGTTGGGCAGTCAAGGTGACCCCTGCAGTCTGAGTATGGAATCGTAATCGAGCAGAACGGGGATCCTTAGGACTGTACCGTTCCTGCACTAGGTCGTGCCACATAGTTCGAGCAGCTCGGAATTTCGCAATCTCCTCAAAGAAATCGTTATGGCAACCAAAGAAGAATGACATCCTTGGAGCGAAATCATCGATATCCAAACCAGCAGAAATGGCTGAATCGGCATATTGCAGTGCATTGGCAAGAGTGAAGGCAACCTCTTCAATCGCTGTTGAACCTGCTTCTCGGATGTGATATCCGCTAATCGAAATGGTATTCCAGGCTGGTGCATTCTTTGCACACCACCTCATAACATCAGTCGCGAGGCGTAGGCTTGGTTCAGGTGGGAAGACGTAGAGTCCACGAGCAATATACTCCTTCAGTACATCGTTCTGGATTGTGCCTCTAAGTTGCTCAGAAGGCACCCCCTTCTCTTCCGCCACTGCGACATACAAAGCAAACAATATGGAGGCAGGAGCATTGATTGTCATCGAGGTTGAAACATCACTCAAATCGATACCATCAAACAAACGCCTCATATCATCGATTGAATCAATGGCGACACCAACCTTTCCAACCTCTCCGTAGGAAAGAGATGCGTCACTATCCATACCAAGTTGGGTCGGCAAGTCAAAAGCCACACTCAATCCCTTCTGGCCCTCAGATAGAAGCAGTTTGAATCGTTGATTTGTGGCTTCAGCCGTCGAAAAACCAGCATATTGACGCATTGTCCAGCGCCTAGATCTGTACATCGTAGAATGTATTCCACGCGTGTAAGGTGGCTGACCTGGATGAGGGGCACCATCGACCTCAGGAATGGCAGGAAAATCGATGCCACCGAGTGTACGGCCACTCTCTTCCGAGTCCTCCATGGACTAATGTCGGAGGTTGACAGTCATCAGCCTGTCGTTCAACGTCGAGTTGTATAATTATCAATTAATGAGAGGAGGCGGTCCATCTGCTCATCATTGATGGCGCTAGCGTCTCTTCGCTCTCGAACGAAATCTTTGGCAGATTTAACATCCTGACGTTCACCCTTCGCCCAGATAGTGCCTAACAAAACTGAATGATGTTCTTGACCGACTTCAATCTCCTTCAACAGTGCCCGCATCTCATACTTGTATTCCATATGCCTGGAACGATTTAACCGACGTGCACGGCTATTGTGCTTTCTCATCTGATTATTTTTCTTAGCCTTAGAAATACGACGTGGTTGCCTTCGAGGTTTTTCCTTGGGTTTCTCCTCAGTAGCCTTAGGGGTAGGAGCAACAGGGGCATAACCCGCCTCACTTGCACCTTCCTGTGAACGACTAATTAGAGCATTAACACGATCTTCGGTCTCAACAACCTCTGGAACAACTTCAACTGGAGATTCCTCTTCAAGGGCTGAAAGGCCAAGGCTACGTCGGTCTGCACCATCCTGCATCGAGGATGTAGGCTCCGCTACAACGACTGGTGGAGTGGGTTCAGAATCGGGTAATTTTTCTTCCTCAGGTGTATGAACAGGTTCTGGTTCAGGAATAGGTTCTGGTTCATCCTCAGCCACACCATATTGCTTCTGAACTGGAGCACTAGGGCCTACATTAGGCCGCGAAATATCCTGTGGTTTTCGACCTCAGCAGCCTTGACTGGTTCAGGCGTAATTACTGGCGGCGGTATCTGGCTTTTCCGCTGGACCGTCGACCGACGAGCGTTACGTCCCTTTCCTCGACGTGCCAGAATTCACCCTCCGTAACCCGTAGGGTTAGATGAACACCTGTAAAGGCTTCCACTCTAATCAAGCCCATGCAACGGGTGTCATATCGGTCCGGAGCATCTGATCAACGCCTGAATCGAGGAGTTCAGTCGGACCGATAGACTCTAACTGAAGCAATCCAAGAAGTGCAATCATAGTCCCATTGTCGATACAGTACATCTTGGGAGGCCAATGTGCACTACCACCACGTTCTCGGCACATAATATCGGACATCTCACGAATTCTTTCATTACAAGCAACCCCTCCACCAAGAAGCAGTTCTTTCTTACCTGTGTGAGCAAGAGCACGTTCAGCGACCTCGATAGATGCGGCGAATGCGTGTTCCTGCAATGACCAACAAACAGCCTCGAAACTTGCCCCCTTCTCAACCAAGGTATCAGCCGCATTTAGCAACCCTGAGAATGCGAGATCCATGCCTTGAACAGCATAGGGTAATTCAAGGCCAACAATAGATGGAGATTTCACAGATTCACGATGTAGAAGTGCGGCCTTCTCAATCTCAGGACCACCTGGAAATGGATATCCGTGATGACGTGCGAACTTATCGAGCATGTTACCGATCCCAATGTCCATAGTTTCACCCAAGACGCGATATCGGCCATCAAGTCGAGTGATTACCTGTGTGTTACCTCCACTAACATAGAGAAGTACTGGGTCATCACAACCGCATACTGTTCGTCCAATCTCGATATGAGCTACGCAATGATTCACACCGATAAGAGGCACATTACGTGCTGTGGAAATAGCACGTGCTACAGAGGCTCCGACACGAAGACAAGGACCTAATCCAGGCCCCTGACTATATGCCACGCCTACGAGATTATTCATTGAAAGAGAATGGGTCGATAGTAAACCTTGGAGGAGGCGAGAAGCATTGTCACTATGATGATCTGCAGCCTCCCTAGGATGGATACCTCCTTCAGTCGGACGGATGATTGAGGAGGATGACGGAATTGGCTCCCTATCCTCCGTTACAGCACCAAACGAAAAGGTGTGAGCGGTGCTCTCGATACCGAGTACCCATCTAACGCCCATGGACTCCGGATGACCGCATCCATTTCAAGCCTTGATGCTAAACGAGGCACATGGACACAGTGATTCTCGGAGCATCCGAGGTTGCCCACCTCGGTTCCGTGGACCCAAAAACCGGCCGAATCGATGGTACAGATTTACTTGAACGGCAGATCCACGTCAGCGATAATCATGGCATCCATATCCGAGATGGGATTATCCAAAAGATAGCCCCAAATGACGAAATTCAGCACGAATGGGGCCATATCCGTCCAGATTTAGACCAACGGACATACACAACCCCCGATGGAAACCGTTGGATCAATACGAACGGTAAGGCCATTGTTCCAGGGTTTGTCGATGCACACACGCACCTCCTTTGGGATGGAGATAGGTCTCATGAGACAGCGCTGAAGATAGAGGGGAAAACCTACCAAGAAATTTCGACCATGGGCATGGGAATATCCACCACTGTGAAATCAACCAGAGAAGCGCTCCTCCCTCGACTTATCGAGATTGGAACGGAACGAATCCAAAGAGCACGTAGTATGGGAACTACAACGATGGAAGTCAAGTCAGGCTATGGACTCAGTACCGATACTGAACTTCGAATATTAGCCGCTACCAAATCACTAGAAGATATTCACGATGCTCCAGCATTGCATCACACTTGGCTAGGCGCTCATGCTTATCCACCCACTGTAGATCGCCAGGAATGGAATCAGCAGCTTGTGAATGAACAATTACCAGCAGTCGTAGAGCAAGGTATTGCAACATCAGTCGATGTATTCTGCGAGCCAGGATGGTTCGATCTCGAAACAACCGAGAATATCGTTAAGTCGTCAATGGATTGTGGGCTTAGAGCACGTCTCCACGTGGATGAGTTTGTCGATGGAGGAGGGCTTGATCTTGCAGCTCAATTGAAGGTCGATTCTGCAGATCACGCTGGATACTCATCCGATGACGCACGTGCCAAGGCCTCAGCCTCCGGAGTCAACACAGGGTTCCTGCCTGGGACCCCATATGTACATGGGGATCCAATGACCGAAGTTATCGGGAAATGTATCGAGGAAGGATGGAGATGGTCCATGGCCACTGACTTTAATCCGAATTGTCGAACCCTCTCTATCCCGTTCGTTGGAAGTCTCGCAGTCCACCGAATGCGAATCCCGCCAATCGCAGCCCTCGCAGCTGTTACGGTCAATGCAGCATCAACACTTGACACTGCACGTGGTGTTGGCCAACTCATTGAGGGAGGGGTGGCGGACCTCAACATCCTCAGGACAGAGAGCGCAGATGGTTGGTGCTTGATGCCTGGAGATAATCCTGTGGATTTCTCTCTCCATCACTCTGCATTGACTAGTTAGTTAAGCAGTTATGATTCTATTAATTTCAATTGTCATTAATTGTATATTCAGCCGGATAGATTCAATTCTAACTAATTCATTTTACAATAAAGGTTTGAAATGATCTGATGTGGCATATGATCGAAATTACACGCATACGGGGGGCGGATAACCTGCATTATCAGCCATTGTATTAGACAAAAGTAGATTTTCATCTGCCTAATATCTAATCAGTGCCCCGTTTTTTACAAATGGCGGTCAAAAAATACTGTATTTTAAGCTCTAACCCCCTACTCTTGAGGCATAAATAGCCCAATTTTACTTAGAAGATAATCGGAAACATTACTTCTTGAAATATATTGGATCTTGACATGGATGGAAAGTCTGGCGAAAATGAACCTAAGTTGATGCTACGGTTTGGTTTGGTTTTCTTCGCAATAATTGGTTTAGTGATTTTTTTGAGAATATTCACTTCTGATACTCAATATCCAGATATTATTGGTGAGTTTGTAGAATGAAAAACGTTTGAATCAGAGTAAAATTTAGCCCCTACTCTAAAGTGTCATATTCATGATATTCAGAATCCTATTCTTCTTGATCAGTATTATCTTGATTTGAAAGATCTAAATTTTTGCCACCTCTTGAACGACCTACGAAGTAAACGATAATCAGTAAGATTACTAGGTAAATCGCATCAAAATGTATCGAAGAAGAATCGCCCTGAATCTCTTCAGAATCTAATGGACTTTCATTTTCAACATTGTCTGATTCATTCAGCACAGGGGCCGGTTCTACGGTTATTGTCCCTACCATTCCAGCTGACTCGTGTGGCTCACAAACAAATTCGTAAGTTCCGTTGGTTCCTAAATCAAACATGAATGTATAATCTACTTCTCTTGCTGGGTCTCCTGAATCGAATGTACCATCTTCTGCTACAGCATTATGTGGAAGAAGTTCCCCTGACCAAAAGAATCTCACGGAATCCCCCTCTTGAATTGTAACATCCGAAGGACTGAATCGGAGATTTGTGCTGTCAACAGTAATTACAGTTTCTTCACTTACGTCAGCACTGACCAGATTGGTGGATACAAAACTCAACAAAAGAATGCTGAGAACAATGGCGTTCAAAGCTTTCATACCCGCACCTGATGGCACCTGTTCTTAATCCAATGTCAAGCCGCTTACTGCCCCATCCAGAAATTCGTGGTGTGACTAATTGGTCCACCAACACTATTTCGTGCTATAAATTGCAGATTTTCTTCGGCTTCAGTAACAATATCTCCATTCATGATTGTTAGTTGAACTTGGCAACCAGAACTGCATATATCAACGTCATTTTCCTTCAGTGTGATGAATTCATTATACTCCCATACCCCATCTATATCATTCATAGTAGGATCCTCTTCCAAAATGATGCACTCATCTGGAGATTGAGTTGCAATTCTGCATTCATATGCTGGTCTATTGGCATCATTTAGATCGCCAATTAGAATCCTAAACCGATAATGCTCACCTCCATCCTGACTACCCAAACCATCGTTAAATCGAATTTCAGGGGTAGTGTTCTTCAGACTAATTTGTATGATCGTATCATCAGTGTTCGAAGTTCCTTCACCTAAGTCATTGATCACGAAAGTTGCAACATGTGTCCCTTTGAATTGTTGATCTAGGATACATCCTGAGAATGGCATCATAATTATCAAAAGACAAAGAGATAATGCCGAAAATTGACTCTTCATGAAGAACACCAATCTAGTCAATTCACTCAACACGACGACGCCCGATGAGCATTGCAGCACCGAGTGCTGCAAGGCCACCAATCGCACTGAATCCTGGCAAGAAACCGCCATCGTCTACAGGAGCATCTGTGATTACTTCGTCTAATGCGTCATCGAGTAGATCACAAATCTGATCTCCGTCTGAATCCGTAGGGACGTCATTGACATCCAATTCATTGGTTCCACACGCCTGTTCTAGAATATCGCTCCAACCGTCGCCGTCATCATCAGCATCATCTGGATCCAAGATTCCATCACCGTCGGTATCTTGTACACACTGCCAAACTGGTTTTGTAGTGAGGTATGCAACCTGGTTCCCTCTTGTGTAGAAGACTATCTGTTCTGCACTCATAGGGGCGACAGATACGGTGTCTGGCCAGAAACGCTGACAATACTCAAGCTTGCGATCGCCCCAACCATCACTTCCGAATTGATTGAATGTACCAGCGCCTGCTGTGCCATCTGGATCAGTCATCCATGTTCCATTTTCGTTGTGTTGGTTTACCTTACCATACCACATTGAAATCCGTGGAGTGCGGTCAGTAGAATTGGCGAGATTTTCCAATACTTCTTCCAAAGCACCCTCATTACTAGCAAGAATATCAAAAGAACCATACTTCCAACAATATGTTGTGAAATCATCCGTTAACTCAGCGTCAAGATACATGTAGTAATCTCTATCAGGATTCATACCTTGAGGGATAGGATAAGCGAATGCACCATCGTTTGCAGTTATCTCGCTCAAGTGATATTGCACACCTACATTCCACTGACCCTGTACCGTGCTGAAAAACGCAATCCCTACCTCAACAGGTATGTCACCAGTCATTGTCCAGGTAACGGTCAAAGTATCCCCCACCTCAACCTCAGTTGGAGCGATTGTTAGATCGAATGAGCATACACCGGTCAAATCTGGAATCTGAGAACCATCGAGTACACACTCCCATACTGGTTTAGTGGACAAGTAGGCATCCGTGTTATGTCGAGTGTAGAATACAATCTCCTCAGGTGAGTCTCGAAGCACAACATCGACAGTATCAGGCCAGAAACGCTGGCAATACTCGAGCTTACGATCTCCCCAGCCTTCGTCGCCCCAATCGTCATATGAACCGGCTCCTGCAACACCGTCTGGATCAGTCATCCAAGTGCCAGCATCATTGTGTTGATTCACCTTTCCNAACCACATTGAGATTCTAGGTGTTAGATCAACGGTTGAGGACACGGTTGTATTGTTACCCAAGGGCCCTTCGTTGGAAGCGAGAATATCAATTGCTCCATACTTCCAACATAGTGTAGTCCTACCATCTTGGAANGCACTTTCAANGTATACTGTGTAGTCCAAGTTCGGATTCATTTGAGTTGGCAGAGTAATGGTATGACTCCCATCATTCACTACGATTCCAGAATAATAGTACTGTGTTCCCCATCCACTNTGAAGAGATAGGTAAACATGGGAACTGATATCTCCGNCCATNTTCCAATTGTAGGTCAGANTATCTCCAGCATACAGAGCATATGGAGTCGCCTCAAAGGAAGGGAAGGAACATGATCCTGTGACATTCGCACCAGTCCCATTATTGATGACTGTGAAGTTATGTAACACGTATATTGAGACATCCCCCCAATTTGAGATTCCATAATACCAAGCNTAGTCCCCTGGAGCCAATTCAGCAGAATAAAAGTAGTTAACGGACTGACTCATATAACCACCACCAATGATGAAAGAACCGTAATCCGTAGAACCAACCATTCCAGAGGGGCCTAAAATGGTAGAATTCCAATAAAATTCACCAGCAGGCATACAGAGGCTTTCTGCTTCTAAAATAATGTCATCGACTCCATACTCGAATACTGTCTGTTCGACGTTGNTGCCATTCGCCGCCCAAGTATGACTCTCTAAATTCANTTCTGGAGAACATCCCTGATTGTTTGAAGACGTACTGTTCAGGATTGTGAAATCATGTGAGACGTATCTAGAGATAGCCCCCCAATTTGTGAATCCGTAATACCAAGTATATTCTCCGGGTGGAAGTTCTCCACCATAATATTCCGAGACATCTGTCCACCAATTTCCGTTGTTAGTGCCGTTGTTAGTGATATTTCCAGAGTTATATTCACTAAACCCATTAGGCCCGTAAAGCGTTGAGTTCCAATGATAACTATCCATGGGAAAGCAGTGATGATATGCATAGAGGGTTATTGCTTCATGGTCATAGAACCACGACTGATTTGCGAATCCATTAAGATTAGTCGGATTATGACTGTTGGTTACAACTTCTGGAGTACATCCAGTATTGCCGTTACCTNCCGAGTTTACATTCACCGTAACAGGTTCCATCGTCATAATAACTTGGCCGGCAGCTGCAAATGTAATTCCTGTAGCAAACTCAGTCGGATCGTCTGGATCTAGCCCTTCACTAATTTCGATACCTCGGATTGAGAACTTGGCTACCCCATTGGGGTTTTCATCTGTTAGATCGTAACCACCTGATTGATGTGAACTACTGTTAGCCGAGATATTGGTTTCCCAAACCCAATNTTNANNCNCGNNATNCCATATCCATAATTCGAATATGTCATCACCATATCCTAATGGCAATACNACATTGGTAGCGTTTGGTCCACTANGAATGTGATANTCATACCCAACTGCAACTACTGGGTCNATCCAGAAAGTNCCNCCNGATTGNTTNAATGCAAACCANAATGCATCNGGGTTGTTTTGACAATCTTGNAATGTNAGCCANGTTGCNTTCCAATTGAAATCAGTGCAATTGAACGGCATCAAAGGGTTATTTTGACTGGAACCAGGCGACCCAGAACTATTTGCTATAACAGTAAAATTGAACCAACCTGTATCTAAATGAACATACGATGCCCCTACCGATGGCTCGTAAGACCATGAGGCATTGAAAGAATAATTTCCGGCTTGTAGATTAGTCCAATTTTCACTGTGTGATGAAACAAAATTGGTTGGCGAGTAAAAATTCCAAGTGAAACTATCCCAGAATCCTTGATCACTCGAAAGGTATCCGTTAACGGTATTATTCGAACCAACGATTGGGCAATTAGGTCGAACGAATCCAGTGAAATTGCTCCCCTCAGGGCGAATAACGTTGGACCATCCATCAGTTCCAGGAGAGAAAACAAACAGTTGTGCAGAGGAGATTTGTGTACCACAAGGGTTCTGATTCCCTCCGCCTCCTGAATTGTTAGCTACTATAGTGAATCCATCAGAATCGGTGTCAACAAGTGAACCATTAACGAATAATTCGACATGGAAAGTATAGTTCCCCACGCTAAGGCCCGTAGCATTCCACCAGTGGTTGTATGAGGCTGGAGCTGATGAAGTAGACCAATTTATCAATCCAGAATCTAACGTAGAATTGGCAGAGTCGTAAATCCAGTAATCCAATGTCATCGTAGAATTGTATACTAAACAACTCACCTGCATCAGTGTAGGTATTGTTTGGTTCGCAGTCAAATTCACACCTACCCATGCTTGTACAGTTGCAAGACTTGAGTCATACCCACATCCAGTGTTGCCTGAATTTCCTCCACTGGAGCCTCCAGTAGAGAAGAAAGCACAATCATGATTCCCATCGTTATCATAATCGTAGATATTTGTTGATGTATTGGAATCAGTGACTTCCAGCGTGTCGTTCAGTCCATCTCCATCATCATCAATATCATCTGCATCATTAATTCCATCATTATCAAAATCCTCAGGGGCACTATCTGCAGTATCGTTGACAC
>PATD01000036.1 GCA_002713585.1 Methanobacteriota archaeon | reverse complement strand
GGAGACAATCGCGACGACAGCCCATTGGTTATGGTCGAGTGGCATATGATCACTTACCCACAGGTGGGCCATCCTTTCCATCCTTGCTTCGGATAAAAGGTTTCACCGCAGTTGACTGTTTCCAATAGCCCTGATGACCATTTATTGAAACCTAATTTAGGAATGTAATTGTATGCTTACTCAGTCCGATTGTATTCATCTTAACAGTGGCCATCTTACCTGTAGATGCCTCCCATGCTGTAACGATAGGTCCACACACGAAAGAACGCGGCATTATGCTTTCATACGCAATTATGTTGTTAGATGATTCATAACTTCGAATGAAACCTCGATCAATCAAATGTTGCATAATAGCGCTATGGTCTACATCCCAATCGAGAATAAGAGGTAGTTGCGATTTCATGGTTTTCCCTATTATTTGAATCAACAATTTCTCTAAGGTACTGTCAGCATCAGGAAATCTATCTTTTTCAGGAGCTTCTGGTGTTGGGACCTCGTTCAACAGCCGGATAAATTCGTTAATTGATTCAGTGGTTAGGAATATGATTGGTGAACTATTAACTTGGGGTAAACCCCGAATCCAATCAATCCCAAGATCAACATCTAATCCCGTTATGGTTTGCTTAGATGTCTCCTTTTCCACTTGTATTTCAATGGGCTCAAGATGAATCATTAGATTGCGGCCACCATCATCCTTCCAAGTGGCCCTCCAACTCCCCCCAGTCAATCGCTCCACTATACGGATTACATCACCGACCTCGACACCTGCATGAACCGGTTGATCTACATGGAATCTAACTGGCCATTCGATTACAGAAGCCATACCTCGACCCGTCAGCATCCGCAATTTAGCCCATGTATCAAAGATACGAGATAGATGAGTTCTTTCAGTTATGAAAAACGGCTTCTTACGGAGCATGCAATCTTCAAAAAATCCAGAAAATGGATGAACGTAAATGGAATGTAATAGACGCCTAGAGAGAGTGCTTGAAAGTTCCTTTTCTAACAAATCTAATATGGACATGAACTCAGAGTTATGAAACCATACACAAGGATTAGAGTCTCTAATCTTCAAATCTCCTACAACAGATCGATTACAATTGATGCTTTGTGTAACAATACCAGCTTCAGCCTTCTCGTTTGGAACGATAGGCATCAAGAATCACCGGTTACACCGCTACCTCGGAACTTAACGTTCAGATTACCTTTCGGCTGTTTCTTGGCCTTGCGTGTCGGGGGAGCTTTAACCTGGACATTACGATCAGGTGGTTCTAACCTCCGCATCGGACGATAATGCACAGGACCTACTAGACGCTCCATAGCCGGTGTATCGTCCTCATATGGCCTCGGCCGACGTAACCACCATCGATTAGGGAGAGGGTCGCAACGTGGTAGTTTGGAACTACGTAGAGCGGCCATTCGGTCCTGCATGAGTACTTTCCAAGTCCTAGGACGAACCGATTTACTCCGTTCGACCATCCAAAGTGGGAAGCCCACATCAAGGATTACACCCCCAACTTGGATCAAGATACCGGATAATAGAAGATGATTTCCAACCGGGGAACGGGAGAGGTCTCCAACTACTTTTTCTTTCTTCAGTCGCCGCGCCATTCTGACCATTAACGGTTGATTTCTGTGACGTACCTGATGACTTGTTTGACTCCTGAACCGTACAACTGCAATATGGGCCGAAACAAGGCCAAATCCAACTAATCCAGCTGCAGATGTATTCCCTGTCTCAAGAAGAATAATCGCCCCCATAGATAGCCAAATCATAGGAAGTAGGCCCCAACGTATGAAGTTCTGCAATAGCGTGGGTGCGATGATAGGGGCGGTTAGTCGTTCGACTGCTTCATGGGCAATAGAGAAGGCATTTGCGTTCAACGCCTCGTCCAATCCACCCTTTATGGCCAATCCAATGAAAGGATTGCATGGTGCTTGATCTAACCATGGTTTCTTGTCAGCAACCGTACCAACAGCCAAAGCGACCTCAAATTCTTCTGTGTCAGCCTTGAGTCCTAGGATAGAGCCTAGTGCTTTTACTCGAGGATCTTCGGGGCCAGTCAACTGAAGATCCCGGAAAATCTCCAAGGCATCATGCCAGTTACCTAGATCAAGGCTGCATAGTGCACAAGCAATCCTCGCCTTGGAACTGTTAGGGTAACGACGAACAAGTCCTATAGCCAAGTCGAGAGCCTCATCCATTCTTCTTTGTGCTCGAAGTTGAGCTACAGAAGAAATCAAGGCATTGTGAGCAAGACGATTGCGATGGATATGACCAATCTCACTTACGGGATCCCATGATTCAATCTTAGATTGCAGTTCTTTGATTTGGTCAATTGTGGCTTCATTCTCCCAATCATACAGGTCATCTTCGTCCACTCGTTCAGCCCAAGGATCCATCCACTCAGAAATGAACTCTATTAGTTCAGGCTCATCTTCATCATCTTCCATCAAGAGGCCTTTCAAAGCCATCTTAGATGCATCAAGACGGCGTGATGCAATATGTGCGACTGCTATTAGCATCCGTGCGTTATCGTCGTTACCACCTTGTTGAGCAAGTGTAGTTTTTGCAGCTTCAATAGCATTCGGCCAGAGGCCTCTCATAGCATATTCGAACATCTTAGCTCGACCCCGTTCTAATCTGAGAAGGCTTTCATCAGCCTCAATGTCATCCTCTTGGAAACGTCGTAGTGCGCCAAGGTCGTCTTGACGAGCAGCTGCCATTACATAATCACGAATCCAATTACCGTCATCTGTTCGAACAGCACCAGAACGACGTTCTTCGGGTGCAAGATCGAACTTAGTGATTCCAACGGTTCGCCAACGACTAATGGATAGTAACCAAGTCAAGATGAAAATTCCCTGACCGGCTGCGATGAAATTCCAAGTTCCCTCGAGCAAGAGGAGTTCGACTTGGGCACTTGTTAGAAACGCTATAGAATCTGAATAGGGCATCAGTTCAGCCCATTCCTTGTATACTTGCATAATAAGAAGTAATACAGAATATCCAGCAAAGCCAGCTAGACCGAAGGCGATAATACGTGATTGAACAATCGATTCTGCTCGAATCTCACGAGGTGCACCGAGGACTACACCCCCTACCCCACCAATCACTTGACCTCCAAGGAAGAGGTTTCGAATCATTTCAAAGATAAGAGCGAGGCCAACTACTGAGACATTCAGCATCAAATATCCTGCGAGTACGAAAGAGAGGCTCTTCAAATCTACCAGAGTTTTGAGGAATTCATTCCCTTCTACGAACATCAACAAAGAATTACCAATTATTCCTCCTAGATCTAGGATATATCGTAAGTTCTCAGGATTCTCAAGTTTAGTCCATACTAATGTTGAGATTCCNTTAATGGCNGCCANGGGCATTGTTCCAAGAAAGAGAACCAAGATTGTTGCATTTACTCTCTTNATNATNGANGGAGGGTCCGGATCAATTGGTGTCTTTTGACCTCTCATTGTNCGGTATTTATTCCTCACAATTACATTCCATGAAGCACCCATAATTCGGCCATATGCGATGATTGTTGGAGACATGAAAACAAGTAATCCGATAGAAATCCAATCAATAGAATCGATATTCACATTGATATTAATACGTTCTTGATTAGAGACCCAGCGGCCGTAATAATCCTCCTCCCACTCTCTAGTAATTGGATCTCGTACTAAATTGACAAGTTCAGAACATTCCTGTTCTGAAGACGCTGATGCAACGACTGGAAGAGGTGAATCTATTCCTCTAGTATCCAAGCAAACCATTTCTGATAAGGCTAAATCCCGTTGGAATGTGCTATCATCACCCCATTCCCCCTCTATTGATTCCCAGGTATTATCCTCCACTTCATTCAACTCAAGATAGCCGAAATATGCAACAGGTGTTAGAAGAAAAACGATAATCAAACAGACACTGAATATATTGAGAACGAATTCTCGGAATGTGACTATTGAATCGCTAGCACTCTTTCTTGAGATTTGAGCGTATAGTGAGATGAAAGGAGAAAGGAAAATTGGAATCGCCAACAAAATTGCAGTTATTACCAATGCTGGCTGGTAATAGGTTGGTCCACGTCCCCACAGAAGAGTATCATCGAGGATATCAGAGAGTAAAATCATGATTCCTGCCATCGCCATAAGATAGAGAACCACACCGAAAAACACCGTTCGAGGACGTATAATTTTCAGCGCATCAGAACGTGTCTTTGTGAGGCGATGCACCTCATAGAAGTCATCATCAATCTCGAAAGCAACCTGAAGATTCGATAGACTGGCTGGAAGAAGGAATCTCCAAAGAAGGAGGCTAACAATCAATCCCATCGCAATAGGAATCAATAGTAAAGGATCATTTCCCAATCCACCGGAGCTGACTATCTCTACTGCCATATCACTTACTTCTTGAGCGTGAACTATTGGGATAAATAAGGTCCAAACGAGCGTGACGCAAAGGAATGCGCGCATGTGACCCATGATATGCCGCCATCCTTACTCTTCAAAACCCATTCGCTGAAATACTTCAACTATTTAGGAACCGATCAATGCGATCGAATGCTTCATTGAGAGTGTCTGGATCTGCAAGATGGACAATTCGCACATGCCCAGCACCACGATTAGGACTGAATCCTGAGCCATGTACAAGCAAAACATGTTCTTGATGTAGTAAATCAAGAACGAATTGTTTGTCGTCTTGATGGTCAGGATGATCAATACGCACAAACATGTAGAATGCCCCACCTGTAGGTTTGACAGAAAGACCGTTTATCCCTTCAATCCTATCGAGAGCGATTTGTCTTCGCTCCAAAACCTTGGCACGGTGCCCTTGCATCCATGTTCGATCACCTGTCAAACCCGCGAGATACCCCATCTGTGCAGGAGTGCTGGCACAGAGCCTGGATCTTAGAAGACGTTCGATGGCATCTCTAACTTCAACCAAGGAAGAATTAGGGTCATGTAACGCCATGTAACCAATCCTCCACCCTGGAGCGTAGTAGACCTTTGAAACACCATTCATACTAATCACAGGGACTTTCGATGATCTAGATGCAATCGATACATGCTGACTAGTATAGACAAGTCCGTCGTAAATCTCGTCTGCAATTACGAGACAATGTGGGTATTCTTCTACGATTTTTAGTATCTCATCGACTTCAGAAGGACTCAAGATTGCACCTGTTGGATTATTTGGATTGATGAGAACGAGCATTCGTACATCATTACCCATTCTCATTCGAATATCATCAATGTCAACCTTCCAACCATTGTCTGGATCTAAGCGGTACTCCTCAGTAACAGCGCCAACCATTTGCGGGTACGCCATATACGGCGGATAGTGAGGGCCCGGTGCAAGTATTCTGTCACCTTCGGTAAGTACTGCTGAAAATAGAATTTGTAGGGCTTCAGTAACCCCATGGGTGACGTATACGTCATCACTAGTACAATCCCATCCCTTGTTGGTTTCATCAACAGATATTGCGGCACGAAGATCGGGTAATCCGTATGAGGGCGAATATCCATTATCACCTGAAATCAATGCTGAAACATAGGCGTCAACCATGTGTTTCGGTGTGCATAACCCAGGGTAGGCGATAGGGTCGCCAATATTCAGTTTGATAATCTCGTGACCTTCGGCTTCAAGTCTTGTTGCAGGAACCACTACGTCTCGGATTGCATACTCGATTGACATAGCTCTAGAAGACGCTGGAATGATGCTCATTCCACATCCTCCAAAGTATGTCCAGCCATTCGAAGAATATGCTCTAAATGTATCTTTGGAACGGGTTGAACAGAGAGGCGCTGTCCTTTTCTTAGTAAAGGCATATCTTCTAGAGCAACCTCCTCTCTCATTGATGGTAGATCGACTATAGAATCGAAGGATAATACTGGTTCGATATCCACCATGAACCATCGAGGATTATCGGGTGAGGACTTCTCATCATAGTACTTACTTTTGGGATCCCATGAGGTGAAATCAGGATACCCCTCCTTCCTAACACGTGCAATACCTGCTACATGTGGTGGCTTACAATTTGAATGATAAAACATCACTAAATCCCCGACCTTCATATCATCGCGCATCATGTTTCTAGCCTGATAATTACGTACTCCATCCCAGTGCGTCCAACCATCGACTTGCAATTGTGACCAAGGGTAAACATCGAGTTCNGACTTCATCAACCAATGGTTCGTCATGATGANNCGTTGACGCGACCGTCCTTGANTTTGATGGAGTGATTTACCATGATTCTTGACCAGTCAATACTGCATCAATAGGGTCGCCATCAGNTCCAATNGATCGATTCTTGGATTGACTCANGTTGCTGAGCAAGAGGCGATTTGCCATAGAATCAGCACCACCATCAAGGCCNGCTCCAGACCTTACCATCAACGNATAAATTGCAGGGAGAAGAAGTAACGCAGATACTGCGGCAACAACAAGTAGAATCATGATTGTATAGATGAATGGACTAAGGGCAGGAATAGGAATTAGCAATGCACAGGCAAGACCTGCAATAGTACAGGCTGCAGCCTCGGCAAGTGACATACCAGTACTCGAAGCAGAGGTGAGGATAGCCTCAATGTCACCTCCTAGCTCACGTACACGATTGGCTATGTNGATTGAGAAATCTACACCTACACCTACAAGAATAGAACCAATCATCACAGTTACTAATGAGAGTTCTACATCCATGAGATCCATCACTAACCATTGCATAGCAACTGTGAAAACAACAGGTAATGTCGTCAGCAGAGCATATCGAGCACTATTGAATACAAATCCAAGAGTAATCAAAGTGAACAATAATGCGAACCCTAGAGAACTCCATTGTGACCCTACAATCTCCTTGTTAACCGCTATTGTGACGGCTGCAACTCCACTGAGGGAATCAGCAGATATGTCGCCCTTCAATGAACCGTCGTTTTGTGTGTAATCATTAACTGCATCAACGGCNACAGATGTCGCTTGAACATCCATGAATGGCATGTCAATGTAAATCATCGACTTCTGGAAATCAGATGATATGAACAACTCTCTTGTCTCATCTGTCAACGAGTTGTAGAATACGTATAGGAGGAAATTTTGAGTCTGACGGCCTCCACTGTCATCTTGTGCATCGAGTGTCTGCAGAGCCTCCCAGAAGGTTGCATCCTCAGTTGCTTCCCTTCCGAAGACAAGGCCGGCAGCGTCCTTAATTGGGTCAGGTGCAGGAGAATCATCAATAATTTCTAAGATTGGATATCCGGAGACATTGACTGATACGGAGATTGATTTCATCAAGAAAACAACACTTACAGCGGTCGTCTGATTTACTAGGTTGATACTACCTTCAAGTTGATCAATACCCTGTAATTTGTCGTAAGGATCGCCGACACCAGTATCAAAAGTAGGGTCCGCAGAAATATCNCCCGTTACTCTAACGAANCCAGCTTGTCCAGCATCGAATTCTGCTGAATANGTCTTCATCTTNGTAACNGATGGTTCATCNTCAGGNGCCATNTCTAGAAGTTCGATNTTCTCTTCGACATTAGTCCGATTGANACCCGCAGACACGACCATTAGAATGAAGAAGAAAGTAAGAGCGACAGCTGAGAAATTTACTGGCCCAGACACTGCAGCTTTGAACATCCGAGGTGGAGGATGACTAGGTTTCTTCAGATCAAGAAGCATTGTCAGATTAGGAACCATGAGCATCGTCATGATGTAAACAACGACGATACCCAGGGCAAGACCCCATCCTACAGTTTGGATTGGAGCCATCGGTGTGAATGTAAGTGAGATGAAACCGATGATTGTCGTAACAGCAGAAAGAAACACAGCTCTTCCTGTGGAACGAAGCGCTTCTGCCATCTTCTCATGTGGAGTCCCTACACATTCCGCATATCGATTCGTAATATGGAGNCCATATGAAACCCCCAAAGCTAGGACAATTGGTCCAACGATAATAACCGTCATTGTCACCTCCCAATCCGTGATACCGATTATCCCCAATGTCATCCAAACAGAACAGAGTGTCGGGAGGCCNGAGATGATGACGACCTTGATTCCCTGAATTGGTCGAATTCGACCTGTTTGNAGTACATCNCAATGGAAGAGGAAAAGGACNAGAGCNACTGNAACAATACCCACNGGGAAAATTTGCCAGAATAACTTGAATGAGTANTCTGTTACTGCATTAGTGATTGGAACAGGGCCAGTCAAAGTCATACTGAGGTTACTCTCATTCCAACCGTTCTCATCACGTAGTTCGTCGAGGCGATTCTGAGTATTAGCGATAAGAGCGCCAATGGGATAGTCATCGATACCATCACCATCCTTGTCTAGTTCTTGTGTTATGAAGACAATGATGACAGCACGATTCCAATATTTGGCAGTCTCGTTAGAATCGATTACACCATTCCCATCTGTGTCTGTACCTACACCACGTACAAGCTTTTGTTGGGCGTTCTCCGGTAGTTCGCCAACAATCCGATCGATTGTTGTCTGAGATTCAGGAATCGCATAGTTCCCAAGAATATCTTGTTGCTCATCGATAGTCGCATTGAAATCCTCACTCAATTCCTCGTTTCCTGTTGCAGTAGCCAAACCACTGAAAAACGCTTTACTAACACGAACTGCGCTACTATTGACTTCTTTGATTACAGTCGAAATAGACAGGATTGAGATTACATTGTCTTCATCACCATTGTCGTTAGGATGGATATTGAGTGTACGCTCAACAGAGTCCATTTGACGGAGAATCTCTGAACTTGTGACATTCTGATCCTCGGATTCAACATAAATGACCATGATATTGGTTGTCCAATTCTTCTGAATATCTGCAAGATCGTCAGTAATCTGACTTCCAGCGGGCAAATAGACCTCCAAATCACCATTAACATTCAACGACGATTCACTACGACAAGTGGAACCCCACCAATCATCACGATCCCACCCCTCACGACAATCGTTCATACCGGATTCAGCACCTAGGAAAATAGTCATGAGAATACAAAGTAAAACTGTGGCAAGTGGGAATCGAGTNAGGATCCCAGTAGCTGANAGGCTCTTCAACTCCCGNTGAATTCGATTAGGGGTTGTGATAATTGCATCTATNGCCTTAGTTCGATCGAAGNCCTCAATCCGATCTGAGACCTTNNGACGTAGAGCNTCTANTGGGTTACGTGATGATTCGGGACCNTCGTCGTCCTCAGAGGTCACCNNNGCCACCATTGTGTATTCGATGAGCATGGTGTTTGAACACATCGCATCGATGTGGTGCATCACAAGCATTCAATGAGGAATTGTCAAGAACGAAGGCTTTCAGCCACTAACCGATATCCATGGGCTCACCCCGTCTTCCTGAGAAGAGGTGGACTGTAGATCTTGAGAAGCGAGTCCAAGAGGCCCACTTTGGACCGGAAGCGCCTCCGAGATATGCTTTCAATCCATCCTCAGAGAGAGAAATCTTCGTTATTGACACACCTCCGCCCTACCCCAGCGGCACTTGGCACATCGGTGCTGTAGCACAGTATTCCATGATTGACGTAATTGCCCGTAGTCAGCGGCTTCTAGGCAAGGAGGTCTACTTCCCCTGGGGTGTAGATCGCAATGGAATCAATATCGAATTCACCGTGGAAAAGAATACTGGTCGGAAAATGAAAACATATGATCGAGCTGAGTTCATCCAACTCTGTGAACAGACGATTGAAGAATTCACAGCGGCTATGCGGAGCACTGCCCGACGTGTAGGTCTATCCTGTGACTTTGATCGAGAGTATCTTACCGATGCACCCGATTACCGTGCTGTTACTCAATCCATATTCGTGGACCTTTTCAAGAAAGGAGAGATTGTAGAGGATTTACGTCCAAACATCTACGACCCTGTCGAAGGCACAACAATAGCGGATGCAGAAGTCGAACGACTTTCACGTAAAACGCGACTAGTCGATGTTCGTTGGACTTCAACAGACGGACGTGAGATCATTATCTCAACTACTCGGCCTGAATTAATCTGTGCCTGTGGAATCGTTGTAGTCCATCCCGATGATTCAAGATATAGCGATCTAGTCGGCTGCGAACTTTCTCTCCCAGTGGATACCGAAGGACGAAGCAAAACCGTTCTTGTCCAAACTCACTCTTCTGTGAAATCTGAATTCGGTTCTGGTGTTTTGATGGTTTGTTCATTTGGTGACCAAAACGACGTTGCAATATTCAGGGAACTCGGATTGAATCCTTTCGTAGCTATCGATCTTGAAGGGAAGATGACCAATCTTGCTGGACCATATAGTGGGATGAAAGTTAACGAGGCTAGAGATGCTATTATCTCGGACCTCGAATCAGCAGGAAGAATCGAATCGATCGTTGTGAAAGAACAAGATGTACCTGTCTCAGAACGTGGCAAGAATCCGGTTGAAATTATTCTTTTGAAAGAGTGGTATGTGCGTCAAACGCATGTGCTCGATCGAGTAAAGGAACTCGCCGAAGAGATTGTGTTCCACCCTCCTCGAAACAAACAATTCCTCCTGGATTGGATGCAGAACATCACTATTGATTGGCCTATTTCACGGAGGAGGTGGTATCACACCGAAATCCCTGTTTGGTATGACGAATCTGGGCAACGTGTCATTGTTCCACCAACTGGATCCTATGTGCAACCTTGGCGCGAGGAACCACCTGTTGGAAGTATAGTGCTCGATAGAGATTCAAGAGAAAGCATCGGGAACTATGAGGAACTAAAGGATGAATTGGGGCCATTAACAGGTGAAGAAAAAGTATTCGATACATGGATGGATAGTTCAAATTCGAATCTTTTTGTATCAGGTTACATCAACAATCCCGAACTTTTTGAGAAGGCATTTCCTACAGGTCTAAGGCCTCAAGGGAAAGAAATAGTACGCACATGGCTCTACTACACCTTACTGAAATCTACACTCGTACTTGACCGCCCAGGGTTTCAACATGTATGGATTGACGGTTTAGGAATGGATCCATGGGGACGAAAGATGTCAAAATCCCTTGGCAACGGCATCGATGCAGACTCTGTCATTGAATGTGGTGCTGGAGGTCGTACTGGGTCTTGGAAGGTAAAGGGTCCTGATGGGAAGCAGATTGCATTACAGGCTAAGAAAATTGGATCGGAATGCTTTCGTCTATGGAAAGCATGTGAGGCCCAGGTAGGGGATGACTTCCAAATAAATCCAGAAGAAATCGAAGCCAAGTACTTCGGTGTCCTAACTAAGATGTTCAATGTTGCTCGATTCGCCTCACAATTTGAAGTTCCTGAGGATTTGGATACTATACCCGAAAATCTCCGAATTGAGGATCTTTGGATTATCAATGAGTTCAATGGCATGGCAATGAATGTACATGAAGCCTGGAAAAACATCGATATCTATACAGCTGGCCAGAGTATCAAGAACTTCAGCACTGGAGTATTTCCTAGCCATTGGCTCGAGATGGTAAAAGGTCGACTGTATGATGGTGATACCGTTGCAGCATGGACGATTCATCGCATTGTTCGTGACACATTAGCTATGTTCAGTCCAATATGTCCGTTGTTCTGCCACCACATCTCAACCACTCTCTATGATGCATCTTCTGTTGATGTGCGTAACCATCCGGAGCCGATTTCAATTTCTAGCGACGGCATCCTGAAGGGTACTACAGACATGATCGTTGAATTCAATTCGATGGTATGGAAAGAGAAGAAGGATGCCGGAACAAGCCTGGCACAACCTATTTCCGGAATCGAGGTCCCCGAAGGCCTGATCGACTTCACAGATGTGTTGTCAGCGATGCACAAACTAGAATGAAAATCAATCAATAAGCGATTTGTTAACAACAGATTTTGGTGTAACGCTGTTAAAGAAATCAATAATTAGATTAGCCATCTCAACCCCGATACGAGCTTGTGCTTCATAGGTTGCAGCACCTATGTGCGGAGTCCCGTGGAAATTCGGATGCTTCAGCAGTCGATGCGTAGTTTCAGGTTCATTCTCAAAGACATCCAAGGCACACGATCTCAACGTGCCATTCTCAAGTGCTTCAAGAGCGTCATCTTCATTGACAATTCCACCACGGGCACAAGATACAAGGTGATTCCCGCATTCAATCCCATCTGCACCAACGTTAGGCATTAGCGACAAAGAATGGGAATTAACGAGATGGTGAGTCTCTTCAGTAAGATTGCAGTGAACAGCAATATGTGTACAATTTCTAAAAACATCTTCGACATTTTCATGCAATTGGCAATGTTGTTCAATCGCAATTTCAGATGGCAAATACGGATCATAAGCATGCAGATTCATACCCAATGATTTGGCAATTTTCCCGACGCCTTGAGCAATTCTTCCAAAACCTATGAAACCTATATTTTTGCCAGATAGTTCAGTACCTTTGAGGGTTTTTTTGGTCCATTCACCATTACGTAAATCCCTGTCAGCAGTGGGGATATGACGTGCTGATGAAAGGAGATGGCCGATGGTTAATTCGACTACTGATTGCGTTGACGAACCAGGTGTATTACATACCAAAATCCCTGCAGATGTTGCTGCATCCAAGTCAATATTGTCCACACCTACCCCGGCCCTACCAATGAGACGTAATGAAGGTAAATCTGCGATTGCTTCAGCAGTCATTTTGGTAGCTGAACGAATGACTACCGCATCGAAACCATCGACTAATTGCTCCTGTGAATTGAGAAGTGACACTTCATGCCCTGCTTCCGTCAGCATCAAAACCGCATCTTTGGCCATGCCATCTGTTACAGCAATCTTTGCCATGACAACGAATTCAACCGTCGCCTCATAATCCTGTCACTAATCATACTGGATATCTATTCAAAGAATTGATGAACAAGTAACACCTGTCGTGTTTCATGACCTTTGAACTGCCCGGCCTAGGATACGCCTATGATGCACTAGAACCACACTTGGATGCCTTGACAATGGAGATACACCATTCAAAGCATCATCAAGGATACACAAACAAACTCAATGCTGCAATCGCTGGGACCGAGATAGAAGGAAAGTCGATTGAAGATATACTCGCATCACATATGGATAATGCAGCGGTTCGTAACAATGGTGGGGGATTCTACAATCACACACTATTCTGGTCCAGCATGAGTCCAAACGGTGGAGGAGCACCAACAGGTGATCTTGCCGCTGCTATCGATGCATCATTTGGTGACTTCTCATCATTCCAGGAAGCTTTTGCACAGGCCGCTATGACTCGTTTCGGAAGTGGTTGGGCATGGCTATGTCAGACCGATTCAGGACTCGAAATTTGCAGTACTCCAAATCAGGACAATCCGTTGATGGCTGGAATTGGTTGTGGCGGAACACCACTCCTCGGTCTTGACGTCTGGGAACACGCATACTACAAGAAATTCGGACCAGGACGAGGCGATTACATCGCAGCATGGTGGAACGTCGTCGACTGGGGCGCTGTAGCCTCTAGGATGAACTGAACACCCCCTTGTTCAACGAACATCTCTAAACGGCGGACAAACCGCCACGAACCATGGCCGACCTAGGTGGAACACTCTGGGGTATCGGTCTCCTTCTAATCCCAGTAATACTAGCCGTCCCTGTTCGTTGGCTATTCCGCTCTTGGTTGGGGAATAAGGCAAAACATACTCGTTACAGAGAAGCAGTGCGACGTGTATTGAATTCAGGGAGCACACTTTCGAAGTTCAGAACTGCATTGGATGAGGAGGCGCGACACCTACACATCTCAGAAGACCGTCAATCAAGGATCGAAACAGCGATGCTTACTCCACTTAGTATCGTACATTTCATTTTCATTCCTGGAGTAACACTCTCTCCACTCATTACTTTGATTGCCGCACCAGTGTATCTTCTGACATGGCCACTTCTTACCCTTTGTGAGCGCATTCTAATCAAATTTGGATTTCTTCTTCGCATTCTAAAATTTGTAATGTCAATCACAGATTGGAATGTGATTGGTATACGACAACCAGGTCACGGCAGCACTCGAATCGATCCTGTCCTCCTATCCATCCATCGGCTACCCACCCCTGTGCTCCTCGGTCTGTTCGCCTACCTGATATCCCTGTATCTTCCACTCAATTCAACTGGTATCATCACGAGCACCATCGTATTGTATGTCATACTTGGATCATTCACGACGGTTCTCACTGCAGCAGTAACTGGACCCTTAGTATTCTCAGCAACTGCGGAACGAAGATTAATTCCACTCTCCACTTTTGTAAATGAAAAAATTCAACCAATTGTAGGAGTAGGATTACTCGCCTTGACTTTCAGACAGATGCTAATGGTAATTAGAAGTCCTGAATTAACTCCTTTCGAAAGTTCAGTACAGTTTTCACTATCAGTACTTGCAGTGCTTTACAGTGCTTCACTTGTTGGCTTAGCTATCGAATTTGGGTACAACCGACGACGAGGTGAATTCATCAGTCACTCGTTCCAAGTTCAAGTCGCCGAAGACATGGATGCTCAGTTGTATGCTTATGTTAGGAAAAGTGGGCAACTATCACTACAGACAATTGGCAAACTCAATCAACGTGATCTCGCGGAAAATGAACTCACGTTCGAAGAGATTGCGACTGCCCCTTCTGCAATGGATAATGATGCTGTACGGCCTGAAATTCCGGACCTTTGATCAATCATCTGCCCTAAGGGCGCCAACGCTCACAAGATCTGCTTCAAGTGCAGCACCTTCCGCTTCAAGGTCAGCATGATCAATCAATACTGGATTCATACCAATATCTCGACGGCGGATTGTCCAGAATGCGACGACACCAAGTAAGATGACAACTGCAAATATTCGAAGTAACAAGCCAGATAATTCTGAGGAACTTGTCTCCTCTGGAGTAGCATCAAGCTCGAGGACACGGGCCTCATCATAGACGGCTCGAATCATTCGTAAATTTCCATCATGAATCGGATCATAGGATTCAGATGGAGTTCCAGGGTCTAGATCTGTATACCCATCTAAACGCTGCACAACCTCGACTAAGACGGGTGTAGAAACATCAAGAGTCAAAGAGCAAGATACAGTGTATGCAAAGAGAGGTTCGTAGAACTCATCATCTATCGAAGTGATGGGTAGAAGAGTGATTCCGTTACCAACAACATCGAACTCTGCATAAGTATTCCATTGAGACTCGTCAATCTCAACCTCATATCGAACGATATCGCCATTACGATCTCCTTGACCAGCATCATTATCCCCTGTTTCTCCAACATCAATTGTAAGGGAATGTTGACCGAACTCCCCATGTTCGAGATTCCTCTGAACAACAGCAAAGGTAACGTCCATCATTACGGTACCGTTTGGGATGTAGACATAGTGGCGGTCGTCAGTTGCATAAGTTCCAAAGGTACTTGTCGGGCCATTGTTGAAATGACTCCATTCCCCTTTCCAATCATGCGAAAGGCGATCAGTCGATAATTCGATGATTGTGTCCTGCATGAGGTTATCATACTGGTCATAGGCA
>PATD01000035.1 GCA_002713585.1 Methanobacteriota archaeon | reverse complement strand
TGAATCAAGGGATGATGTCCGACGAGGAAGGCACCCCCCGCACCCCCTCTCGAACAACGAGAGGAAGAGCACGACCATCCATGGGCGGTTCTGGCTTATTTGGGGCCTCTTCTCCCTCTCCGGCGTCAAACCCGCCTCCTTCAACCATAGAGAATCCGAATCCAATTTCATCTACATCTGTTGTAGAAGATCCCCCTTCAACCCAGAGTAATGATATGGATGCAGCCATCATGCGCCTTGAAGCCCAGAATGCTGAACTTCGTTCAGCCCTCTCATCTACCACGGCGGATCTTGTAGCATCCACGGCAGCACCAGTGCCTCCAATCGTTGGTGAGGGCTACGTTCTTTCCTCCCTTTACCTTTCATCGATTATTCGAACAGGCCGTCTAATGCACCTCGATGGGCTTGTTCGAACTAGTACTGGTGCAATCACAATGCTAAACCCCGAATCCCCTGGAATCGTCCATATGACGAGAGAAGGTGCTACTCTATCTTCACTTACTGAGCATGCAATACTTTCAGCACCCTTGGGTGTTGATGCGCCCAATGATGCACCTGTTGAACACCATCTTCTCTATGTTCTTCTTGCTCAACAATCCCTCAACAACCCAGGTCGGGCGGCAACCATTCTGAGCGACAGTCCGTTTTCAGTTGCGGCCTCCAAAAACCCCGACGCTTTCGTTCTGGATGCAGAGAAAACAGGAATCGGCCGCGTCGCCATCATTGATGATGGTCCAGTGGATCAAATGATTCAAGAGATTGGTGAAGCGTTCAGAGATATTGGTGGGAATGCCATGGTTGTTAGGGGTCGTTTCGTCTTAGGATTCGGCCTTGATGTAGAATCGGCAATGCAGGCTCTTTCTACACTTGAAGCGAATATGCAACGTCACGTTCTTCGTTGAATTGCGGAGAACGCCAGATTCAAGGAGTGACCCTACTGAATGCGGTCATGGGTGATGGGGCCACTCCATTGGTGATCGACGTTATCGACAATGGAGGACAGTGGACACATCGTGAATGGCGCATGCTTCGTTACATGGGTGTTGATACTCAGATTCTCCCCAATGATACACCAGCAGAGAGTCTCCGCAGAGTCGACGGTCTAATTCTCTCAGGCGGTGCAACACGAGTTGGACTTACAGGAGAACTTGGAAATTGTGGAGAATACCTAGAGATCGCAGTACCTATTCTTGGGATATGTGCTGGACATCAATTCATGGCACGATTCTATGGCGGGGATGCTGGGGCTGCTCCATCACCTGAATTTGGAGCCGCACATATCAAACTCGTAAATGGGGGCGGCCATATTTTCGAAAGCACACCAGATGAACAGCAGGTATGGGAATCTCACAATGACGAGGTCACAGTCGTACCTCCAAGCTTCCGAATTACTGCAGAGAGCGAGTCGTGCAAGGTTCAAGCAATGGAAAACGAAGCCGGAGATCGTTTTGGTTTGCAATTCCATCCAGAGGTTGATCACTCTGAGTATGGAGTGAAAATGTTCGAGAATTTCGTTCAAATTTGTGAAAATAAACGTAATTTGTGAACCGTCGGGTTGAAGAATACCCCCACGGTCGCGGAACTATGGTCGAAGTCGATTACCGGTGTCTCCGATGCGGTCACATGACCCCTATCGATACTATGGGTGAAACAAGTACCCTGCAGTGTAAGAATTGCGGATACCGAATTTTCAGGAAACCTCGGCGAGGCGGTCACAAGGACCTCATTGCTGAGTGATTCCTCCATCGTTCAGTTCAAAGACCAGCGGATTGAACACAGTGCGTGACTCTCTGGCTTGTGCGTCATGCACCAATCCGATTTGCGGATCTTGCAACTCCAGAAAGAATTCGTAATGCCCTGCAGTCTGCTAGTATTGAGGGAGACCCCCCTCATCTCTTGATTTCTGGGCCAAGTGGTTGTGGTAAGACAGCTGCATGGCGCCTCGTTGCTCGTCAAGTACTGGGTCCAGGTTGGAAAGCAACCCATCACGTTCTTCAAGCACGAGATTTGAGTGGATCACAGAATGCAATGAAGCGTTTTGAGGAGTTTCTCAAGAGTGGTTCAGCAGATGGCGGCTCACTTGCTTCTAGCTCAAGCCTCGATGCTTTTGATCGAAGTTTGTGGGAAACTGATGACGATGACCCACCGCCTTCAGGAGAGGAAATCAACCTCTCTGACGGCCGCCTTCCTATTTCTCGCCTCATAATCATCGAGGATGCCGATCATCTTGGCTTGAAGAGGCAAGCATATCTTCGTAGGATGATGGAACGTTCTGGCCATACTTCAAGATTCATTCTTGTAGCCCGTTCCCCTAGTCGCATCATTGATGCACTTCGTTCAAGGACTCGTTCGATTCGCCTCCCATCCCCGGAGAGCGACATAATCGAAGAAACCCTTCGTAAGATTGTTGATGTTGAAGGTGTGAAAGTATCAGATGGTGTATTTGGTGACGTTGTTCATATCTCCAATGGAGATTTGAGAAAGGCCATTTTCACCCTTGACCTTCTTGTCCATCGTGGTCTTGCTGAGGACCGTGAAGCGGTTGTTCGTCTTGTGAATGCAGTCACACTTCAAACAGGTCAACACATGGTGGAGATGGCATTACGAGGTCGCGTAGTTGAATGGAAGATTGAAAATGATGGCCGTAGAAGAAAGCGTGTTTCAGTTGGTGCATATGGAGAGCTAGACCGCATGCTTAGAGAGCATGCATTAGATGGCGAGGACATTATTCAACAGGTTCACATGGCGATTACCAGCCCCCGTCTCCCAGTTCCTAACAACCTACGAACCGACCTCCTTGAAGCCCTTGCGTTGACTGAAATTGGGATGGGAAACACAATTGATTCACGGATCCATCTCGAAGACCTTCTCCATAGATTTGCTGAGATTGGACGTAACCACGGCCTATCTATTGCTTGAATACGGGCGCGGCAGGATTCGAACCCACGGTCCCCGGCTTAGGAGGCCGGTGCATTATCCAGACTATGCTACACGCCCAAACTCAGCACAATCGCCCCCCCTTCTTGAAAGGATGCGATGGGATGAAGGGGGTTAGATGCTGGGCAGGTAATGTGAACGAGGAGGAATCGCTCGATTTACGGGACTCCGTACCACTGGCATTGCCAACGCCAGATCGTCCGGAGGAGACTCAATCCCTAGACGAGATCGAACGTGATAAGGAAAAGAGGACTGACAGACGTCGGAATACCGCAGTCAATTTCGCACAATCTACTCCTCTTCGTCTACTGCGCCTTACTCTCGGACCCAGCCTGATGGTGTTGCTGATAGTCGTCATGGTGTTTCCCGACCAGATTGATGCTCAGTGGACAGGCTTTGCAATGATTTGCATTTCAATCATCATCCTCTTACCTCCTACGATTGCTGCCGAGATGCAATTCATTACTTCGGAGAACGATTTCGGACCGAACAAGGGCGCTGAACAACTTTCATTGAATTCATTCCCTGGTGCTGAACGAATCCGTTCGATGATTCGAGAGAATCGTTTGAATGAACGAATTCGGATGATGGCTACTATTGTTGTAGGAGTTCTTGTCATGATCCAGCAATATTTCCTAGTTGGTGGACCGGGAAATATTGTGATTATGATGGCTGCCGTTCTTCTGACAGCCGTCACGATTGCTCAGACGATTAGACTTGAAAGGACAATTCAGATGCGCTCTCTTGAGTTCAAATATCTCCCCTTCCATGCTCCAACTCAACATAGTAGTCAGATGCATACAGTATTGAGTGACCTTATTGAGGCGCACATGGACCCGGATTCCGCATCCCAATGGTCGGCCTGGCTCGATGAACTCAAGCCATCTATTCGTAACAAACTCCCCCCCTCACTAGCGAGAGAACGCATTGTTCAGGCAGTCTATCTCTCGACGATGACAGACAAGGATGGTGTTGGAAATTGGAAATTGAACAATATTCTCACATCTATTGTTAGAAGGGAGATGCGCGATTGGATTATGGCCGAAACATCGTCAAATCAGAGTACTCAAGATGATGAAGAAATTGCCAGCAAACTACCATTCAACATCTCTTCTTTGCGCCGTTTACTAGAGCACACTGAAGCTTGGCAACCCGGCCTTTTCAGAATCATTCGAAGAGTTAGAAATGATATTCTGACCGGCGATAACACTCTGGTAGATTCAGAATGGAGGATGGATCACGACCTCCCCCTCGTTTGTCCTGATGGTCAAGGCGACCTTTTCCTGATGGTTCACAACTTTGGTGAGCGTGAGGAAACAGTCGAAGTAGAAGTGGTCGTTCCTGGTGGCCTTCCAGAAGTCCAGACCTTCCGAGTAACTCCACAACCAACTCCACAACTTCCGGCTGCCATACCTCTCAATTCCTCCTCAATGACTGAAACTCTAGCTGACCGCCTCTCAATTTTGATGGAACGAGGTCTAGTACTCTGGATTGGTTTAGCCTGGTCTCCGAAAGTTCGTGGTCGACATCCAGTTCAAATTCACCTTCGACGAGAGGGTGGCGAGACGATTTCATCGGTTGTGCTTTCCACAGAAGTCCAGCAACGTAGTGGCGGTGCAGGGAGTACACAAGTCAGAATGCGACGTGCAAGTAGCCTTGGAATCGAAGCCTTTCGCGATGTGCGTGATTCCCTAAAGATGCGTTAAGCAATTACACTAACCCGCCGCCGCGTTTATGTTGCGTCCTTATGTGGAATGGGTTGCAGGTTGAAGCCATGGAGTCATGGGACGTCATCATTGTTGGTTCAGGAGTCGCGGCTTTACGTGCGGCAATCGCCGCGTTGGATGCAGGGGCGACAGTGAGTATTTTTGATGATACTGGCCCAGGAAGTGCTCAAGCTAGAGCTGATGATACTGGAATTTCGGCATCTCTTGCAGAATCTGATTCTAACGAGCATCAACAAGATACTGCAGTAGTTGGAATGGGTGTTGAGACCACGGTTTCTAGCTCTCGTTGCGCTTCGTCGGTATCAGCCCTGATTGAACTTGAACGATGGGGCCTCAATCTCCGCCGGGATGGTTCCGGCGCACCAGCATTGAGTACTCAACCGGGCCATCGAACACCACGTGTTGCTACGGCAGGAGATGTTACTGGGCGCGAAACCCTCCGAATTCTCGAAGAGCAATGTATGAAGCGAGGAATACCACGTAAGCATGACATTCGCCCACTTACTTTGGTGACTGAGAACCAACGGGTCCGTGGTTTAGTTATCCTCGACATCCAAACTGGAATGATTGCACCAATCCAAGCGAAGTCAGTGATTCTTGCAGGGGATGGGCATGATGGCCTATGGATGGAGAGCGGGTCATCTGGATCTAAGGCCGCTCTAGCATTCCGTTCAGGCGCAATGCTCAGTGGTATGGAATTTGTAGGATGGCATCCAATGATGATCAAGGATTCCGGAATGTTTCTCTCCCTTGCCATCCTTGATGCAGGAGCCCGTTTGCGTAAGGCGAATGGCGACGATATCGAACTTGTTGGTGGTTTGACTGATGCGTGTAGATTATTGTGTGATGATGAGTATGTTCTCGATGCTCGTAATGTTCCAAATTCATTACGTCCATGGTTCAGCACTTCGGCTCAAAATATCGCAGACCGTTTTGGGCTAGATCTTTGGTCAACTGTCATTCCAGTTACTCCTGCTCCTAGATACTCGATTGGTGGCGTTGCTGTGGATACCAAAGGCCGTGCCTTGGTTAGTGAAGACCTCTGGCTTACAGGCCTCTATGCAGCGGGCGCATCTGCCGACACAGGCATGCACGGTAGCGATGTTCTTGCAGGTAACTGGACGTTGGATGAACTACTCAGTGGGGAGAATGCCGGCACTTCTGCAGGCCAGTGGGCCACCTCTACAAAGCACGGTGGCCGCACACTCTTGATGGACGCGTCTTTCACCTCTGAGGCAGAAATCGAAGCTATGAGCGAAGTCAAGGAAGGCATGACTGTGGGGGCCCTTATGGCATCCATCCGTCGTACAATGATGACTCACATGGGCCTTACTCGCGAAGGAGCAATTCTCCAATCTTTGATAACGAAAATCGATGACCTCGCCACTTCTCCAATTCGTCTTTCTGATGATTCAGCAATCATGAACACTGAATTAATCGCAGCCTTGGATGCTACCTCCATGCTTGACCTCGCTCATGCAGCGATTTCTGCTGCGAAAGCCCGCAAGGAGTCGTGCGGGTCTCACTATCTCATCTAGATTGATAGCGTACCGGTGCGAAGGCGTATACATGGATCGCAAGGGACGGGACCCCCGCCTCAATGCGTTAGAAGAAGATTTCTTCGCTTCAGCGAATCGTCAACCCCCAACCCATTCACGTGCGCGAGATGATGGAAAGCGTAGACAGCAACATGTTCGAGTAGTATTCGAAAGTCAAGACAACCCATCTTCTGCTTTTTTGCGTGGTTTCATGAATCCGAGTTATTACAGCGCACCACCTTTGCGTAACGAGGGGTCATTTTGGCACTTCTCGCGAAAAGAAATCAACGATCTTACACTTGCAACCCTGGCATTCGCTCTTGCTTTAGCGCTGATGCGTGTAGGTGGAATGTTTGGAATATTAAACAGTGGAGTTTCACCTATTTCACTAATCATAGAGATGGCCCTATGGGGGACTCTCTACATCTTCTCCCTTGGTCCTGCCTTTTTGTTGCATGAGATGGCACACAAGTTCCTTGCACGACATTATGGGTGCTGGGCAGAATTCCGTGCAGACCCATCTGGATTGAGGATGGGTGTCCTAATTGCAGCGCTTCTTGGTTTTGTCTTTATGGCTCCAGGAGCCGTGATGGTAGCAGGCAATATCACTAAGGAACAGAACGGAAAGATAGCTTTAGCAGGCCCAATTTCGAATCTTGTTTTGTATTCAGTGGGATTTGTTATTGGGGGACTATTGCTTGGTTTTAGTGATGGTGCGATCATCGAAGCATTTGTGCAGGCATGGCTTTGGGGGAACTCAATTCTTGCCGCATTCAACATGATACCCCTTGGGCCACTCGATGGACTCAAGGTAAAACGCTGGTCTGAACCAGTATTCTGGGTATTTTTCATTGGTACAATTGGCCTTGCTTTTGGTACGATTTCAGGCCAAATTAGCCCCTACCTAGACCTAATTTCCACCCTAATTTGAGTGGTATTACAAATCCAAATCTCAGGTTGGATGGGGCACTTTCGTTGATTCAAATAGAGTCACAGCGTTGTCGTCTTCCGGTTGTTGTTGATCCGATTCAAGTATGTAGGCGAAGAATTTAGAAGTCAAAAACCAGCGAGACTGCTCTATTCATTAAGAGTCATCATACGATGAAAATGATGAACCCCCCGTTCCATTTTTGGTGAATATCGACCTCTATCATATGATTTTGAGGAAACTCCACGTTGTGTTGCTTCGACGATTTCTTGGTCTTCCATCTCGACCTTGTCTAGATCCCCACCTGCTCCTTTACCGAGCATTTCTGGATTTCCGACATAGCCGTGGTAAACGATACGAGTTCTATCGACAGAGAGTGGGATTACTTGGTTGATGGATAATCCCCATGGGTAGAAGTTTAGCATCAGTCCTGGATAGAACCAGTAGTAGTAGGCCGCAACTCTTTCACCACACTCTTGTGAATTCTCAGGTGGCGCAAAATGTGGCTCTCCTTTTCTTGCAATCCCAATTTGTAATACTCCTCCCTCGAATAATTCTGTTCGATATTCGTCATCATCCAATACACCATGTAGGTCTCCATGAACGAATGGTATGTGGAATCCTTCGAGATAATTGTCAACGTAAAGAGCCCAATTCGCCCCAATTTCATATGATCGAAATCGACTTTTATCATGTTTGAAGGAGGCGACATCTAGCCACCCCAGTCGAGATTGTAATTCTGCAATGGCTTCCTTGAGATATCTATCTCCACCAACCAATTGCAACCCCTTCCATTCAGTTATTGGGAACCCCGGCAAGTCGTCGGAAGCCGAAGGGAACCCTTCGACATCCTGGAATTCGGGCATATTCTTCAGACAACCATCCATGCCAAATGTTCGTCCGTGGTATTTACATTGCAGAGTACTGCATTTTCTTGGTCCAGTAGCCACCAACATTCCTCTATGTGTACAAACATTAGACAGACACCTAATCTTGTCTGAATTCGTCAGTATCAATGCGTCGCCGAGCATTTCTTCAATGTCAATTAGTGGAATTACATCATGTTCAACGAATTGACTGGAATGGGCTGCAAAATACCAACTGTTCCGCATGTCGTTCATCAGATGTTGAAATGATTTCTCATCCGTGTAGAATCTAGAGGGTAAGGTGTGAGCCTTGGTGATGTCTGGATGAATTAACGGCTCAGACATGTCTGTGCCTATCCTTTCCGTGTGAAAGAATTGTCGCTAGGCTAAATCGAATAGATTCAGAGATATGAATTCCTAATTGGTTCTTCATCAAGGTGGAAAAAGGAATACGTGGCCCACCATGTGATTGTGTCTAAAGCATCGACAAGATTGCTTGTTCCACTACGAGGCTCGCCGTAATCTTTCCCAGTAGTATCCATCCAATCTACCATCTCATCAACAGTATCACAAGTCTGATGGTAACACCAGTATCCATCAACAAGCCCACCAAAACCCATCGTTACAGTCCCTAAGTTATCTTGGAATGTGGCGTGATCTGAGCGTGCAGTGGTATCTTCATAGACGATAATTTCTGGACGATCCTTTTCCAACCAATCATCAACCTTCCAAGTTTCTGCATCGTAACCGGCGCCGATGAGCGGGGCCATCTGTTCTTCTACACCAATAGCATCAGAACCAATCCACATTGCAAGTCCAACCATTTGGGGTTGATTCATGATATCATGATCTAAACTTGGACCAATGTATACTCGCATAGGCCATACTTCCTCATCTTTTGGATAGCCATCAGGGTCCACTTCTGGTTGCGGGTCACAATTTCCATCTCCGCCTCCATGGCCATCTCCACAAGGTGCGCCACCGCCACCTGGCCAGTTAACACCAGCCATATCGAGGTTAACGTAATTCGTGACTTCGACATTCGGATTGTCTTCCTTGACCCAATAATCTGTCCAAAAATCGCTTCCTCGCTTTCCACCTTCTTCTCCTGACCAAAGACAGAATACCATTGTATTCCTAGTGGGATAATTCGCCATAGCTTCTGCAACAGTTAGGACCATGCTTGTACCTGCTGTGTTGTCGTAAGCCCCAACACGAGTACCGTAGGTTCGTCCGAATATGTGTGGATCTAACATCCCTGCATTTACAGGTGGTGCAATGTCAAAGTGGGCTCCGAAAACCATCCACTTATCTGGGTCAACCTCGCCAAAGCGGTAGCCACAGATATTGTATGCCTCGGGATTTTGAGCTCCAGTCATTAACGAATCGTAGGTAAATCGCTGGGTGATGACTTCTAAACCAAAACTTTCCAAGTTATCAATGAGATATTGTGCAGCGTCTTCGTAGGCTGCATTACCTTGCCCCGCCCATCGGTCAAGGTAGCCTACAGCATTGTCAGCAAGGTCTGTTGGATCAAACGTCTCATCAGACATGTGGCTGATGTAATTGAAGACGTTTAATCCATCAACAAGACCGGTTGAATGTCGTCCTCCTTGTGCCTCGCTGTATGCTTCTGCCATTGGACGATTGATTGGAATCTTTACTGCGATCACAGAATCAACACTTTCGTTAGATGATTGGATTGTATCTAACGAACCATTATTTCCATCTATTCGTAAGATGCTGGGATTGTCCCCTCGTTCAAAACCACCACGATTATACCATGTTCTCCAAGACTCGTTGACTTCTCGAATTGGCCAATCCTCTCGCCCATATTCTCCAACTAAAATGACTGCAGTATCAGTTCGGGGCGGTGCTAACACTGAAAGTAAAACAGAATCACCAGCTCTGATATCTACAACAGTTGAATTCTGTACGAAACCAGTGTCTTGATTCAGAATTAAGTATGGAATGAAAGCAGAGAGATCTGTTTCTGCCTCGATAGTGATGCCTTGGAACACACCCCCTGTCCATATTGCAGGTGTAATTACAACATCATCAACTGAATTTGGTCCTGCATTGTTTTGTTCACCAAAACATCCGGCTAAAGGCGAGGCTAACATAATCAAACATAGGGCAATGGCTGAACCCTTGGGTCTCATCGATCATAACGTAGCAACGGTTAGAATTCAACCCAGCGGTTCAGAAGCGTCGTTAAATTTCTCTGTTGAAATGTTGACAAGCAGGTCACCTAGCCCGTAGAAAGCCCCGCAAAGTAATGGAGGATTCCAAGCAGTCAAAGGCGTCCAAGGTACTTCTGGTGCCCAAGTCCAAGTCCCCAATCCGGTTCCCCAAAGCTCCATCAGAAGAGCAAGCCAAGCCATTACAGCGTAAAGCATGGGTGCGGGACCAAATCTAATTAATCCAAACATTAGCAGTAATAGGACCAATCCCGAAGTATCAATCCCATCAAAAGCCATCCAGATCGTCAACGGGACAAATGGAACTAACACCCATCCAGCCATTGTTTTACTCTCAGGTAAACGATTCGCAATCCGTCGACCGAGGTCGAATAGGAACCAATGACCAACAGGAACGTAAAGTGGCATAAGGTCCCGTTGATATTCGTAAATTAACCAAAATTCACTGAAGAATAATTCCATAGGCGTCGCGAAAGCAAGAACAGCCACCATCTCAATTCTTTCCTTTCGTTTGGCTTGGATAAAGAGAAAAATGAACAGGCCAATACACCAGATATTGACAGGCCATTCAGAAAAATACCTCGAGATAGGGAGGCCAATTGCAATTGTAGCAGCATAGAGAATTTCTCGACGCACGTATTCACCACGCTCAGCCAACGAAGAGAGATAGACACGTAAGACTCCCATCCGCCTGCATAATCTCACTCATAGCGATTAGAATGGGCTCAAAACCAGCTTTACGAATTCTTTCAATTGTTATAGGAAACCCATCTGAGATGATAATTCGACCATCTTCAAAGGCGATAGTATTCGCAGCATACGCTTCTTCAGTGGGGACCCAAATAACCTCATCAAAACTCTCTAACTGATCTGGACGGAGATGCCCTTCAGCTGCGATAATTGTGCCTTCTCGTGGTACTGAGCACACTGTAGTCAGATGCAACGTAGTCTTTGGAACCTCGATGATTCGAGTGGTAATGTTCCGTTCAGCAGCAAATTTAGAGAGAAATTCGGCTCCACTTGCGTTGGTTCGCGTGGATAAACCAATCAGAATCTCACTACCTGTGTAGATTACATCTCCACCATCCATCATTGCATTTGGCGGCATTCGTTGAATTTTGAATTCATCAGAGAGGCGTTCAGCAATCGACTCTACTTCACCTGCTCTTGAAGCGTGTCCTGGATTACAGATGACAACAGCATCTTCGAAGACGATGGCAGTATCTTCTACGAAGCAACAATCTGGATATCCTTCGAGAGCATCGAGAATTTCAACCTCAACACCACAGGATTGCAAAGCAGAGACATACCCCTTATGTTGCTCCTTGGCGGCAACACTGTCGGGTGACTTTGTTCCAAAGTAGGTCGACAGAGCATCTTCGTATTCCTCTGAGATTTTACGCACAATAGCGCGCCTCCTCTTTCGGTCAAAGACACCCGGCATGGGATTTACCTAATCCACACCCCTTGTCGGAGCCTCTTCATGCTTACCCGTCGATAGCGAACCGAGTGGCGAGCATGATGCCGGCGCTATACAGTGCAACTGTGACAATAATGCCAAGTCCTAGTGAGGGCCAGAAATCCCATCCTCTTCTGAGAAGCATAGGCATCACAGCAAATAATGCAAGTGAGGGCAGCACAAGATACAGGATACTCTCTGCATAATTTGCGATATCTTCTGAATTGACACCATCACGGTGGAGCATGATCATTGAGAAGATACTCGATAATGGAAGTGAAATTATCACCGCCCCGAAAACAATCGATCGTTTTGCAACCTCGCTTGCACCAACAATCATTCCACCACTGAACAGGCCCTTTACCAACAATTCAACCCAAGTCATACACATTGATGGTACGTTGTAGCCTGAAAATCATCTTGTCTGTGTTATAGTGAATTATCTATTCTGAAGATAATCCTCACCATACCATGCCCACTGCTCCATTGTCCAGCCAGCGGGTAGACCATCAGGGGGTAGCGGAGGCCCAGCTCGGACCGATGCAGACATAGAAGAATTGGCCTTTTCAGTACTCCTTCCTCTAAGAAGAAGAATTGCAGCCAAACTTCCGATTAGAAGAACAAAAAATCCTCCTCCAAGGGCTACATAGCCCAACTTTGCGGCTGGCAGGTACTTATCAGAATCCATTGGAAAGGCATCATCTTGGTCCGCCCAACCATCACCATCTGAATCTAGACATCCAACACTTCCTTGTTCGGAAGTTCCAGCAACCATTGGACAGTCATCGCTAACTTTAGTACCATTTTGGTCAGGAAACCCATCACCATCTGTGTCGGACCAGGATTTAGAATCGCCAGGAAATTCATCTATGCCGTCATCCCATCCATCCCCATCATTATCCGGACACCCAAGACGAACCTCTGATGAAGTTCCATACACAAGCGGGCAATCACCTGGATTGAATCCAGTAGGATCGTCGCCGTATCTATCAAGATCAGCATCAGAATGTTGTGTGGAGTCCTCTGGAAAAGCGTCTCCGTTGTCGGACCACTGATCCCCATCTGAATCTATACATCCGAATCTATCTTCAGTGGACGTCCCAAAATTATCTGGACAAAAATCTGGTTGGAAACCAGTTTCAGAATCTCCAAATCCATCTTGATCCCGATCAGTATGTTGGGTTACATCATCTGGAAACGCATCACCCTGATCCGACCACCCGTCCCGATCTCGATCTATACACCCCATACGGTCAATTGTAGAATCACCAATTATGTATGGGCAAGCATCAGGTGATACTCCATCTAACTCATCTCCAAACCCATCACTGTCCTGATCTGACCATTGACTCCCCTCGTCTGGAAAAGCGTCTACTGAATCGGCTCTACCATCTTCGTCGCGATCAGGACATCCAACCGGACCATCGATTGAACTGACTCCATATCGCGTTGGACAATCATCAACAGAATCTAACACCCCATCATTATCATCATCCAAGTCCTCATCATTATCTTCACAACCATCGCGGTCAGCATCATTTGTTGGAAAGGAGTAGAACCCATCTCGACTATTTGGACAGCGATCTTCTCCTACTGCAGATACTTCACAAATAGCATCCGTTGAGCCCGAATCACATATCAAATCATTATCATCGTCAAGATCCTCGCCAGCATCCCTACATCCATCCCTATCATAATCCGTTGAAACAGAAGAAGTCCAGTCTAAATTCCCTTTAGGGCATTTGTCGTTTGTATCATACACAGAATCATCATCATCATCAGAATCTTCTCCCGCATCTTCACAACCATCTCCATCATGATCGGTTTGGATAGAGGCGGTCCAATTCCAATCCCCTAAGGAACATGAATCGTCAATATCGAGTACTCCATCATTGTCATCATCCGAGTCGCATGCATCTCCGACCCCATCTAACTCATGGTCCATTTGTGTGGTGTTGGGTGTAGATGGACAATTGTCTAGAGAATCCGCTACACCATCATCGTCCTCATCATCGAATGGGTCGATACGAATCACTTCATCGCGACCGTTGTCAACGTACCATAGATTTCCATTAGGCCCTATTTCGAGACCCATAATGGAGACTGCACTTGTTTGAACAGTACCTGCTTCAGTCGCACTTTTCCCGTTCGTGGCGAGGTTTAGTGCGAGGATACGCCCATTCCCATTCTGAGAGACAAAGAGTCGATCCTCATCCAGAGCGATACCTGATGGGAGGTCCAAACCGTCTGCGAGTACGCCCCATTCGATACCTGTCATACGGGAATATTCTGCAAGTGGCTCAAGTTGAGAGGCATCGTTCATAATATTCTGAGTATTCACAGTTGTATCTCTCGTGTTCACCCATAGAACCCGATCAGCCCCTGTGTCTGAAATATAGAGGACTCCCGAATCTTTGTCCATCACCATATGGCCAGGGATTCCCATCGCCCGACTCAAACTGACATCAGAATATCGTCGGACAATTGCATCTGAATGATCATCCATCCCTGTGTCGTGGTCTTCAACGAAATCATATCGCACAAGCTCGCCATAGTAACCGTCATAGTACCAGTATACATTGTCGTAGTCATGTGCAATTCCCATGCCATATGGGGATTCATGATTCATGTCGATGTGGCTACCGAGATATTGGTCATTCTGATGTTCTACGGCAAAATGTGTAAGGGAGGATGGCCACAATGTTGGCCCCATGAAGTTGTTTGGTGCAGCTTGTCCACAGTACGTGTTTGCTGTTTCTTGAGCCGACCCCCATGTGTAATCGAATTCAGGGTGGTATGCACCAAACGCGATTGCGCTGACCTCTTCGAGGAAGTGATTCCGATGAGAGTCATAACGAGTATCGGATGATTCACTTGTCATGCCAGCATCACTGACAATCGTAATACTATCAGTGGCTCGGTTTGCAATCCATAACTCACTAGTTCTTCCCGGATGAAACTCCAAGTCCCGGGGATCGGCAAGACCATCATTTGAATCAACGATAACGGTTTCATCGAAGCCAGTTCCGAATTGAGGGATTACATCCTCTGCTTCTGCGGGAGCAGATGGAATGAAAGTAAGCAAAAGAAGTAAAACGAACAGAGTAGAAGACGCTCTCCGTCGCATATCCTTTGGCTTCTATGATTCAGTTATGAGTACTCGTATGCCACTTCACAATAACTGAAACAATTCTGTCAGAGGGTTTCTTCTCCACCAAGTGGCATAACACTCAATTCTGCATCCAATCCCCTTAGTGTTGGGCCTTCTGTAAGTGTAGCAAAAATTCCTATGTCTGCTAGGTTATGGGATAGTCCAAACCAAGGCCGACCATGTTGATCAACAGCCATATCCAAGAAATCCCCCAATCCTCCACACCGATTGTATCCGCAACCATCCTCTGTATCTAGTGGATTTCCAGGCTCGTTGATTTGGATAGTAGTCATCAAAGGATTCTCATTGAATGCATCTGTAATCACAGTCATGTATCCATTCCACGTATTATTTCCAGCATCTCCAACATACCCAAACGCAACTTTTCCTGCTGCACCAGCAGTCACTACCGGGAAACCAGTGCCAACAATTCCGGCAGGCGGTGCAATCATCATAGCATCACTCCAAGTTTCTCCTTCGTCTCGGGAGTATGCATAGTAGGGCATGTTATCGGAACCCATCCACATTGCATGCACGTTATCATCATCATCTATGGCAACTTGTGCTTCTTCTGCATTCCAAGTATCTGCAGTTCCAGATTCTTCCGTGGGTAGGGGGTGTTCAGTCCATGTGAATCCCCCATCTGTGCTACGGTAAATCGAGTATCCACTCCCACTACAACCAGCATTTCCTCTGTAGAAATTACCATTTGCACCACCTTCGATATGCGCACTCAAGCCCCCACTCCCACATCCTAATGGCGCTCCAGGAACCTCCGGACTCCATGTATTCCCGCCATCAAAGCTCGTAGAGCAGAGAGGAGCTTCCCAATTTCCATTAATGCAGAAAACCCAGGTTGTTGGGTGTAAAGCAGCAGGGTAGGGCGAGGATGAAATTGTTTGATGATCTTGAACAGAATACGAGGTTGCAGGCGTAGGAGGGGACCAAGAAGCACCCTCATTGTCAGACCATTCTACAGTCATGCCTAGAAGAGCATGCATGTCGAATTTCATGATTCGATCAGTCCATTTGTCAACATAGACGTAGGGATCATTGCTATTTGGGACTGGGAGTAATGGATCGTATGTGTCCTCGCAAGAATAATCTGACAGATTAGTCATTCCAATCAACCCACTACATTGGACAATAGCAGTTGATCCTAGAGGCCCATTTCCCCAACTCGTCATGTACAGATTATCATCAGATGTAATCCCAATAGTTGGTTCGAATGTACTCATTCCAATTCCGTAGTAAGACCCTTGAGTCCAGAATGGCGTATTTTCTCCTGTTAGATTTACAGTAATATTGGCAGCTTCGACGGCAGAATCGTTGAGAGCGTCAATTCCCCCAGCGTAATGATACCAGGTTGTTTCAGGAATTTCTTTTTCAAAATCAAAGGGCGACGGTTCTTCCACCAGCAACTCCCCCTCATCACCAAAGCAACCACTCAAACTCCCCCCCACCATCAACAGAGTGAGTAATATGGCCGCGCTTACTCTCATTGCAATCGTTTCTTCGGAGGGGTAATCTCCCTTCAACCTCATGGTTGAGAAATTAATGGTGTATCAAGGCCTCATGTGTGAAATTTGCATCACCTCATCACAAACAATAGCCGCTGAGAAGTGTGCCAAGCCAGTATAACGTGGTCGCTCCGACATCGTATTCGGCATATTCTATACGTTGAATGAAACCTTATGATTTACATGACTGGGGCATCTAAAGTACTAATTGCTTGTATTCTGACAATAGTAGTTCTTTCACCGATTGCTACTGCTCAGGACTCTGATACTAGTTCGAGTGAGGAATCGAACATCATCATCGATGTCGTTCTACCCATATCTCTAGCGTATATCATGTTCTCATTGGGCCTTGGGCTAAAGGTGTCTGATTTCAGTCTGATTTTAAGTGACCCCAAAGCATTTGCAGTTGGGCTAGGGAACCAGACAATTGTCCTACCCATAGTAGGTTTCGGGATAGCAAATATCTTTGATTTATCTGGGGAGATGGCAGTTGGATTGATGATTCTAGCCTGCTGCCCAGGGGGAGTGACTTCTAACATTCTGACAAAATTTTCAGGAGGGGACACCGCTCTATCAATCTCTTACACCGCTGTTGTAAGTGTGGTTTCAGTGATTACCCTTCCAATAATCGTGGGCTTCTCGATGAATCATTTCATGGGTGCTGCATCGCCTGATATTGATATTCTAGAACTTGGCATAACCATGTTTCTTCTGACAAGTGTGCCCGTGATGATTGGTATGCTAATTCGTCGATATTTAGAATCAAAGGCGGATCGTATTGAGTCATTAGTCGGAAAAATTGCAGCCGGCCTTTTCATGATAATCGTCATTGCAGCCATTGCGAGTGAATTTGACACGCTGATGGACAATATTGGGACTCTGGGGCCAGCAGTTCTCGTACTCAATATCCTAATGCTCGGAATAGGTTGGAAGAGTGCAACGATTCTAGACCTTGAAAATGATCAAGCGACAACTGTCTCGATAGAGAGTGGTATACAGAATGCGACTGTGGGAATCACCGTCGGGGGCCTCATATTAGCTCCTAAAGCAGGTGCAACACTCTCCGTTTTGAGTCTTCCATCTGGAGTATATGGCGTTCTGATGTACATCGTGATTGCACCATTCCTCTATTGGAGGATAAATGCATCAAGGGCATGATTCGATAAGTTGGTGCAGAGGACAGGATTNGAACCTGCGAAGCACTACGCACTGGGACCTNANCCCAGCCCCTTTGACCACTCGGGTACCCCTGCTTGGGAATTCGACGACCTTCGCCCCTCACATGAAACCATCGGCAAAGCCGAAAGATTAGTCCAGGCGTTCGCGTTGATGGCGCTGCGCATCTACAGCACAAATGGCAGCCATTCGTACGATATCACTTACTCCATCGCCNCGNTGGAGCACCTGAACCGGCTTCGCCATTCCTTCAAGAATAGGTCCAGTGGCTTCAGCCCCACCTAGGCGTTGAAGTAGCTTGTAGCCGATGTTTGCTGCAGCGAGGTTTGGACAGATTAGGACATTCGCAGGACCCTCGAATGTCATGAATGGATATTCTTCTTGAATATCAGAGACCAAAGCAGTGTCCGCTTGCATAGGGCCATCAATAATCAGATTAGGGTCACGTTCTCGCACGATACGAATCGCCTCTTCGATTCGTGTACTCCGATATTCCTTTGAAGATCCAAAGTTAGAGAATGAGAGCATAGCTACTACCGGTTTCACTCCAAACCGACGAGCCATCTTTGCAGTTTCAATTGCGATTTCAGCTAACGTTTCAGCATCAGGATAGATGTTAATCGTAGCATCACCAATGAAGAGTAACTGACCCTTGATTGTCATCATGTACATCCCCACGAGCCGTTCAACATCATCTGCAGTTCCAATTGTATGGAGACATGGTCTGAGAATATCTGGATAGTGACGATCGATACCTCCCACAAGCCCGGCAGCATCACCTTGAGCGACCATCATTGAACCGAAATAGGTCCTCGATCGCAACATCCTCACCGCATCTGCCCTTGTTACACCCTTTCGGGCACGCTTTTCGCTGAGTACATCGGAATAGATTCCCTTCCGGCGAGGGTCATCTCTAACATCGATAACTTCGCAATCAAAGGAGAGTCCGAGCCGTTCTTTATGGTCAGAAATTGTAGATTCTCGACCTAACAAGATTGGAGCGCAGATGCCTTCACGAACACATTCTGCAGCTGCTTTGATGACAGTGGGATGATCACCTTCAGTGAATACGATACGTTTCACATCTGATTTTGCCTGATTCATGACGCCGCGCATTAGACTACGAGTCAATCCCAGGCGCCCCTCTAATTCTCGGCGGTAGGCAACAATATCGAAATCCTCGGGCTGAACCTCTGCAACGCCTTCATTGACAGCCGCTTGAGCAACGGCAGAAGCCTCCCAAATTAGAACACGCTCATCGAAGGGTTTTGGAATCAGGTATCCGGGGCCAAATTGGAGCGATGTGCCCCCATATGCTGCAGCCACATGGTCTGGCACAGTTTCTTTTGCGAGTTCAGCTAAGGCGTATGTTGCAGCCATTTTCATACCTTCAGTGATTTCCTTAGCACGAACATCGAGCGCCCCACGGAAGATGTAAGGAAATCCGAGAACGTTGTTGATTTGGTTTGGATAATCCGAACGACCGGTTGCCATAATCGCATCATCCCGCACTTCAGCGACATCTTCTGGCATGATTTCCGGTGTCGGGTTTGCCATTGCAAAGACGAGTGGATTAGGTGCCATGCTTGCGATCATGGATTTTGATACGAGACCACCCTTTGAGAGCCCGAGAAAGACATCAGCATTCTCGATTGCATCTTTGATTGTACCATCTTCAATATCCCGCGCAAATTTTTCCTTGTACTCATTGAGCTCTCCAGCGTCGAGACGTCGCTTGTTCATGATACCGCCAGAATCACACATGATGAGATTCTCCAAAGTAACACCGAGCTGAATGTAGTGGGAAGCACAGGAGATTGCACTTGCACCTGCTCCAAGAACAACGACCTTGATCTCCTCAATTTTCTTATCCACGATTTCGAGACCATTCAGTAATGCAGCCCCTGAGATGATTGCGGTGCCGTGTTGATCGTCATGCATCACTGGAATATCCAACTCTTCGACTAGTCGCCGCTCTATTTCGAAGCATTCAGGGGCTTTGATATCCTCTAAATTGATACCTCCGAAGGTTGGTGCAATGTTCTTCACAGTCTGAACAAAATCATCGATGTCTTCCGTGTCTACTTCTATGTCAAACACATCAATATCAGCGAAGGCCTTGAACAGCAAACCCTTCCCTTCCATAACTGGTTTTCCGGCAAGTGCGCCGATATTGCCAAGTCCAAGTACAGCGGTACCGTTACTGATTACAGCAACCAAGTTTCCTTTAGCAGTGTAACGGTAAGCGTTAGCCTGATTTTTCTCAATCTCAAGACAAGGATATGCTACACCGGGTGAATAGGCAAGAGACAACTCTCGTTGAGTAGAATGGGGTTTTGTCGGAACAACCGTTAGCTTCCCTTGAGGAACGGCTTCGTGGTACTCGAGAGCGTCCCGTTCCAGAGTATTGTCCTTGCTCATCCTTCCCTCTCGCAGCGTTGTTCTGCTTTGGGTTTTCGCACTATAGTAACGGTAACCGCCCATCCTTCGCCAAATTGGGATTCTCCAGCATCTCCATAGGTTTCTTTGAAGCGCAGAGAGGGAGGGTGCCCCTTCATGCGGAGGACACGTATCGTTGCGACTATCGGCCCAGCCTCATGTGATGAGGATTCTCTTCGTACGATGATTAAGGCCGGTCTCGATGTGGCGCGGTTGAATTACAGCCATGGCACTGATGAGTGGCGGGCCGAGGTTGCGGGCCGAATTCGAAAAATCGGTGAAGAGTGCGACATCCATGTCGGCATTCTAGCAGATCTTCCAGGTCCAAAGCTTCGGCTTGGATATTTTGACGGCGAACAAATTCTCGAAGCTGGTGCACAATTGACACTTCAATGCGGGTATGCTGAAGGTGTAGCCACGTCCACAACTTTGCCCGTTGAGTATCTTGGCCTTGCTGAGGAACTACAACCCGGTGACCCAGTCCTTCTTTCAGATGGTTTGATTCAACTCGAAGTAAAATCCAGTCAAGGTAATGAAGTAATTTGCGAAGTCATTGAAGGTGGACCAATATCTCAGCGTAAGGGGATTAACGTGCCAGGCACTGTGGTAAAATTACCAGCAGTTGGTCCAAGGGATGAGGAGGCTCTACGTCATGCTTTGTCGCTTGGAGTTGAATTTATCGCAGTCTCTTATGTGAGGACCGCTGAAGACATTCAACCAGTCCGACGTATATTGGATGAAGCAGAATCTGAGGCGTGGATTATTTCAAAAATCGAACATCCGATGGCCCTCGAGAGTCTCGATGAGATCATCAATTCCAGTGATGCTGTAATGGTAGCGAGAGGCGATTTAGGTGTCGAAATTCCGCCCGAAGAAGTACCAATGGCTCAGGAACGTATTGTCAAAAGTGCCCGTAGTCGAGGCCTCCCCGTCATTGTTGCAACACAGATGTTGGAATCGATGGTGATCAACCCCCGACCAACACGTGCCGAAGTTGCAGATGTTGCAAATGCAATCCGCCATGGAGCAACAGGTGTTATGCTATCTGGTGAAACAGCAACAGGCCAACATCCAGTTGAGGCCCTACAGACCATGTTACGAATTACTCGTCGTGCAGAGATTGAATGGGCTGAACTCATGGTCCCAACAGACGCTAAATTGCTTCTCACCCGGGCCGTTGCTCACGCAGGCGTAACCCTCGCCGGTATTGCCGAGGCAGATCGAATTCTCGTGGCGACTCAACATGGAAATGCAGCCCGACTTGTTTCAGCACATTCCACATCAATTCCAATCACGGCAGTGACAAATTCACCTTCTGTTGCCCGTCGAGTAATGCTTCTACCAGGTGTAGATGCAATTCTTTGCAAGGAAGAAGACCGCGGAAGCACAACGATGAGGAATGCCATTCGTATCGTGTTTGAAAATAATCGCTTGGAGGTGGGGAATCGCGTTGTAGCCATCAGCGGCTCTCCAAAGGCGATGAGCGATCCAACATCCACTGCACGATTGTATCGTGTTGGAGAAGATGGCGTAGTTGTCGGTGATGAATGAGCGTTTAGAGAGATGCTCAAGGCTGACTCTTCTACCCACACACGAGGTAGTGTCTTTGAAATGTCATTGCAGTTGCCATACACTCATGCTTCAGCCTCATTCACCAGGGTCCGCACCTCGTTCAGCGGTCCTGATGGTATTACTGATGCTCTTTAGCAGCCTTTCAGCAATCGGCTTCTCCCCGTTGTCGAGCGCCCATCCATCTCAGGTTGCCGAATGGCCCATGGAAGGCTCCAATGATACGGGTTGGGTTTTACTTGAGGCGATGGGGGCGAATCCATCTACTGCAACAGATGCAACTGGACAACTCATGCTCGATTTTGCACCAGGTGCTGAAATCTCTAACCTTACTTTCGAAATTCAGGTTAACGGTTCGGATGGTGTATGGGCAGATCAACCACAACTTACGCTAATGGATACACAGACCAGCCTCCTTGATTGGAGGACCTACGGAGATTTCGGCCGTGCTGTTGACTTCCTCAATGGCGACCCACATACTGGGCGCCTCAGCCCGACTACAGATACCGGGGCAACGCACGTACTTCCGGCTGGAGTAACAATCACAGATCTTGTAATCGAAGCTCTACGCCCCGCAGATCCCTTGGTATCCTTCGAACGACTTGAGTTCGAAGTCAAGGACTGGGCAATGCACCCTGCAGATCATCGATTGTATGTCGTTACCAATGACAATGTTCTCGTCGTCGATGCCAATAATGAACCGTGGGTTATCGATGTCATCGACTTGTATGAACCGACAACAATCGAGGTTGATGCATTAGGTGGACGAATCCTCATTGCCAGTTCAGAGGGGGTTTCAGCGTACTCTGCTGACGATTTCACTCCGCTGATGTCACTTGGTCCAATTGGGGGCCAATCTCCCTCAAGAGTAGATCTCGCTGTGGATGGTAGCGGCGATGTATGGGCTGTCAGTGATTGTTCGATTGAGCGTTATGATGCAACGACAGGCGCTTGGACTGCTGACCCAATCTCTACTTCTTCTGGAACAACGGCTACAGGGCCGTGTGCAGGGACTTCGGATGAACGAGTCGTACCGACTTCCATGTTCGTTGACGGTTCTGATCTCTATGTCGGAACACAAGATCACGGAATCACGATGTGGGATGGCACCACCTATACTCATTGGGATACTCAGAATGCGTTGACTAGTGACACAATTCTTGGCTTCGAAAGGGCCGGCGACGTACTCTACATTCCTACAGCAGATGGTGGAGTTATGCGAAAGGACCTCAATACAGGGTCCTGGCTAGCCACCTGGTCTTCACAGAACTGGCTCTCAAGTGATGATGTTCAGAGCATGTCAGTTACGGATGACTGGATTCACATTCTTGCAGGAGATGTTCTCCACACTTACAATGGCACTAGCCTAACATTCACTTCGACGGATTTCTCAACGGACCTCAATGTGCCAAGTCCGATTACATTACTGCCTTGGAGGGCAACGGAAGGAGTATTACGCGGTCCCGTCAACGAATCAGTTCTATTGATTGGTTCTTCAGGCCGGGTATCAGTTCTTGAGGCAGGTAATTCGCCTTCTTTCGATCGCACCGAACTCTTCGCTAATTCACCTAGTTCTGATGACATGATGAGCATAACCCGCCTCGGGGATGTCTACTGGATTGGTGGTGCCGACTGGATTGATCGTTTCGATTCTTCGCAAAACCTCTGGATTGAGTCAATTCGAACCAATGAGGAGGGGCGCTCCATCGCTACCGATGGCACTGACATTTACCTTGGCACCGCTGGCGGTGGCCTGATGGTCTACGATGCTAACGGTTCTCTCCTCCAGACGTTGGATGAGGCATCTTCGCCATCAATCACATCGGACTTCATTCAAGACATGTCTTACGATGCATACACATCCACGCTTAGCCTATCACACCCAAGTCAAGGTTTGACGGTATGGAATCTGAGTAGTGGTACTGTGACTGAGTTCAATGAACAAGCAAGTGGTGCGCAGGAACTCGATAGTGACGATGTTGGAGAAATCGCAACCCGTTCAGGTATCGTCTATATCGGCAGTGATGAGGAAGGCGTCATGAGGATTGATCTCACAACTAACGAGGTCATTGGCTCATGGCAATCGCTTGGTGCAGATGAGCTTGATTGGGCACCAATTGCAAGTGATGGAACCACAGTGTGGTTGGGCCTTGATGGATTCGGAGTTCTAGTGTATGATCGTGTTACTGGGGAAGTACTCGATCGTTACACTTCAGGAGGGGGCAATCAACCAGGTCAAGGCGCAATGCAATCAAATGACGTCTTCTCCGTGGAAGCCGATCCATATGGGGGAGTCCTTGTTGGGACATCATTCGGTCTTGAACGCTTTTCGAGTGGCCAAGGATCATCGGTTTCTCAGCAGGGACGTTTTGCTCCCCGCGAATTCTTCGATACTCATTCAGATTCAGGCAGTATTTGGGCGGCCACAGATCGAGGTTTATGCCGCTACACTTGGACCTTCCAGTTCGATGACTGCTGGGACGACGACGACGACATTCCTGACGATGTTCGAAGCGTCCGTCTTATCGGTAACAACAAAATCTACGTCGGCACAGAAAATGGTGCTGTAGTATGGGATACCGCTAACGAAGTTGTTCTTGATACATGGGAAGCGGGAGAGGCCACTAACAATGCGAAAGTGGTCGTTCACAACGATATTGCATACGTGGGCTTCGATGGAGCAGGAATCCAGCGTTATGATCTTCTGAATAGCGACTGGCTCTCTCCATGGGATCAGAGTTCGAATGTTATTGGTGGCGACGGCGTGACATCTCTTGCATTAGGTGAGTCAGGTCATACGCTTTGGGCAGGGGGCAATTTCGGTCTAGCCGAGATTGATTTGAACACTTCAACAGTTCTCCGTGATTGGGATAAGGGTACAAACAGTGGCGGCCCCACTCTATCGAATTGGGATCCGATGCACATCACGATTTATGGAGGCATTTTGCACTATGCACAACAACTGAATTACCAGAATTCTCGAGACCTTATCTTCCGAATCAATCTCTCCACAGATACCAGTCTTTCTGAACTCGATGTAGGCGCCCGGATTGGGACCTCAGGCAACACCAATGGCATGAATATGGTTGGCGACGAGCTGTGGGTTGGAGTCACTCCATCACAGTGGTGGACTGGTATTGGTGCAGTCGTTCGATGGAATGTGACTAACGGGTCTTGGGCTGATACTCTAGATTCAACTGGAAATATTGAACGCGTTAATGCGCAGTACCTCGGCGATTGTTTCCCATTGGACCCAGCAGATTGTGAATTATGGGTTGCTTATGGAGAAAATTATCTCCGCCGCTACAATGCTGCAAATATGACTTTACTCGGGTCCTGGGATGATGTCGATGGCCGTATACGCGGCATGGTTGAATTCAATGGAGAGTACCTATTTGGCTCACTAGATGGATTACTTCGCTTCGATCCTACCAACGATACTTGGTTGACTCGTTGGAACCCCAATAATGGAGGCATGCCTTCCTCAGGGGACGAGGACGTCTACACAGTTGGGGTAGTGGGCGATGATCTCTGGGTGGGGACATATGCGCAGTCAGGTTGGAACACAAATGCCGACATCCACATCAAGAATGGAACCACGGGCCAATGGCAAAGCATTGCTGCAGGCTCGGGCTCCGTGCCTTCCGGATATCCTGCTGATATCGGGGAATGTGCAGGCATCGTTCACGTAGGAATGGGCTCACTTGGTTGGTGGGCTCCCGGAGGTGTTGCTCGTTACGATCTTTCATCCAATTCATGGATTGGTGATTTCCGTGCTAACAGCGGAGAGATTGACAACGATGATGTCCGCGCTGTGAGTTGTGATCAACCAAATGAGATAGTCTACTTCGGTTACGACACAGATGGTATTGGCATTGGACGCTATATCTACGGGACACAGAATCAGGCACTTGCTCCAATAGACGCTGGAGATGGCATCTCTGAAGAAGCTGTATTCCCTGGTGGTCTATTGTACCACAACAATCGCGTACTAATTGCACACGTCGGCACCGGTGCAGGAGGGTTCTCCCAAGTTCCTGTATCGGGTACAACGGTCGGCTCAGGATCTCTAGTTGATCCAGGATTGAGTAGCGGCAGTATTGTGGTTAAGCCGACTGCAAATGGTGCGACTGCATATGCCATTGCACGCAATGGTGAGAGTACTGGTAACAGTCGTGTGGACCTTCTCGATTCTAATGGCTTAACGCCTGGAGGAATCGACTCGTTCGTAGCTCTTAGCTCCGGCCGCATCCTCGAGTTCCTCTCCCATGGTAACAAGGTATACGCAGTCCAAGGCGAGGATGTAACTTCTGGTTTGGGTACATCGATTCTTGAAGGGACTCTGATCAATGGCACAGTCCGCTGGGATCGTTCCTTCAATTTCGGTTTTGAAATTGTGAATGAAATATATCACGATGGTACGGATCTTTGGGTTTCGACCATCTTCCAGGGCCTTATTCGTGTGGATTTGACCAACGGTCAATTACAGCCTCCAGTCATCGGTTTCCATTGGAATCATGATGGTATTGTCCCATGGAATGGTAGCCTTGTAATCGGCCTGATGGGCACTGATTCTACTGCTGCTGGTGTTCAGGTGTATGATGTGGCTAACAACACAATCTCTGATGGCAAACTCATCGCAGCCCTTCCAAGCAATTTCGTATGGGACTTTGAGGAGCATGATGGGCGAATATGGATTGCAACAATCGGCGGTCTTGGTGTTTGGAATCTCACGACCTCGGATTGGGACGATCCGTTCACTGTTCTTGATGGCCTACCTTTCCCATACATTCGCGAACTTGGCGTTGCCAATGGCAATTTACTCGTTGGCACATGGGGGGGTGTTGCGGAACTCAACACGACCACGATGACAGTGGTTCGTGTCCTCAATGAACAATCAGGCTTGATCGGAACTACAGTTTCAGGCTTGACCGTCCTACCTGCAACGACCATTGTTGATGCGTCAGGAGCTTCCACAGTGTTTGGCGAGACGATGTTTGTCGCTCACGATGGCCGAGGAATTACCCGTCCAGGGTACACCGAGGTTCCCACGGCGACGATGATTCCGTCAGCTACACGCCCAATCGATATGATTCCAGATAATGCGATTGAATCCATCACTGCGGATGTATGGGGCGTTCATATTGCCACGGCAACAGCCCCTATCATTCATTGGAATGCAAGCTCCGGTCAGATGGAAGATGGCCCCAATCCGCTTACGATGGCAGGCTATCCACCCAATACTTTGGTCAGTGATGGCACCGAGGTCGTATCTATTGGCCTATCAGGAATTACTTACTTTGCAGCAGGAGACGCACATCTTGTTGATGATGTAATCCAGATTACGGATTTGATGGCTGGCTACATTGATTCAGATGGTCTTGCAACAGTCGGCCCAGATGGCTTGCACTTATTCGCCCCGATTTCACACAATGAAGCAGATCGTTTCACGAATCGCCGCGCTGATCCCTTGACTGTACTCGTTGCTGGTGCGAATTATGACATTACGAACCAGACTCATCCTGGTAGACAGATCGTCCTCATTGATTCTGAGACGGCCTCAATCACATCGTCTACAGGTGCACAAGGGCCCAACGGAATCCAACTCATTCAGAATGCTGTGACTTCTGTGAGTCCAGTTCAGGGTGCAGCCACGTGGATGTCTACAACCACTCTCAATTACACTGGAATCTGGGACCTAGCAGAACTAGACTCTAGTTTGGAATCGTCCTTCCAAAATGCGATTGATAATGCTGCAATGAGCCAAATTGGTCGCCAAGTCGAACTTGGACTTCAGAGCCCGTCCAATGGTTCCATTTGGGTCCGCCTCACCTATGATTGGGTCCGCCTTGAGCAGCCCACCGAGGTGTTGGAGTTCTTCGATCGTCCGGATGACGGTGGAGGGACCCTCATTGCTCGTTGGTCACCATCCACAGATCATGGCTGGGTTGCATACCGGATTTATGTCTGGGAAACGACGGAATATCCGAACGGGCTCACATCATCTAATATCGAAGATATAACAGATGCCAGTGGAAGTTACGATGCCCGAATTCCAGCGTGGGCAGTAGTATCTACTGAACTTACTACATCATTGGGCACGCAATTGGTAGATGGCGTAGAATATGGAATATCCATTGTAACGGAGTATTCTGGAGGGTTGTTAGGCGAACCGTCCAATTTCGGTACATTCGCGACTCCAATCGACAATGTCCCGAATCCGCCTGTATGGGTGAACGCTACAATCGATGAGGATCAAGAGGGCCGAGTAATGCTCGAATGGTCCGCATGTACTGAACTTGATCATGCCTTTACACATTATTGGAGGACTCCGATTCCAATTCCAGAAGATTTCCCATATCGTCTTCCTAGGGCAACTGCAATACCTGCAGGGGAGGCGAATACTACCTTCACTCAAATCCCGGTAAATGATCCGTTTTGGTTTGCGTTTGTCTGCACTGATGAAAGCGGTCAATTCGACGAATCGAATGCCACAATAGTCGGCCCCGTAATCTGGACCGCTTTGGAGGATGATGGCACTCCACCTGCTCCAGTCGAAGACATCGTTGCGTTCGATACTCCTGATGATGAAGGTGGCCATATCACGATTGAGTGGACAGCAAATGAGGAGGAAGACTGCGCTTTCTACGAAATCTATGGCCATATTGCAAACTCGGAAACGTTGCCATCAGATGTTGTTGGCTGGGATATCGCATTGACGACTTTCGGCTGCGCTCCATTATTGGAAGGACAACGCCCCGGACCCCCAGGAGGGCCTCCTGGTGGCGGTGGGCAAGGCCCTCCAACTCAGATGTCTCGACAGGATCAATCTCAGGATGCTACAATTTCAGTAGTGGTGAACGATATTGCTGGCCGACCAATCCAAGATGGCATAGTCCACTGGTTCACAGTTGTCGCAGTTGATCTTTGGCAGAATAAGGACCTAGAGAATGTTACAATTGTTGAGGCTACATCGGTCGCGAATGTTGCCCCTCAACCCCCTGAACGTATCACAAACATCGAAGCATGGGATACTCCGGATGATGATGGTACCAGTATTGATGTTAGTTGGACACCTAGTTTCGATCGTGATTTGGAACATTATGTGGTATGGGTATCCGAACACCCCGTTACAACTGTAGGTCCGAAGTGGAGTGCTTGTTCAGAAGATCCCGACGAATGTGGTCTAATCTTGGTAGAACGCCGTGGATGGGCCGAGGAACGAATCGAAATTACGGTTGACACGGCCCTGTACGGTGGTAGTTCAGTCAGTACAGCACAGTCTGATTCAATTCAGCCCGATGTCAAGCTCTACGTGACCGTTACAGCACACGATCAAATCGACAACGTCTACCTGACTCGCCTTGAAACGGTCGAAGTTACGCCCATTGACAACCGTGGCGACATTACTCCACCATCACGTTTGGATGCGCCAACTTTAGCGGATCGTCCAGATGATTTGGGTGACGGCCTTCACGTATCCTTCGATTTGAGTCTCGCGAGTGACATTGATCGTTACGAGGTATTCACTTCGTCACTACCATTTACAGATGCCTCTACCATGGAGCCAGCAGCCGTTCTAGAGAGGAATCCAGAACTACCAGAAGAGGTTGAAATCTTCTCTCCCGCTTTTGGTGAGGATGCTGCAATTCCTCTAGCGCCTGGAGTTGAGACTTGGGTTGCAGTTGTTCCCGTTGACAGTTCAGGCAATGCGTTGTATACAGAGCTCCTGACTTCGAGCCGTTCTCCGATTGACAATTCCCTTCTTGATCCAGGGCTACATCTTCCAGAGATTACTGGAGTAACTCTCCGGTGGTCGGATGATGGAAATTCAATTATTGTTGAATGGGATATCTCTGAAGATGCCAAGGTCCGGTCTTACTGGATATATGCCTCCAACGAAGTCTTTGAGGATACTCGCGACGCACGGCTTGTCAAGGATTTCGTCCAGGGCGTGTCTTACACTTTCGAATCAATTGGTAACGACACGCTGGATCAAAACGTGACGCATTACGTGACTGTTGTTGCACACGATGGAGATGTCCACCGATTTGGTGTAACGGCTCAAGCTCTGTTGCCATACGATCCAACCGCTGTGCCGAATCCGGGCGATTCTGAGGACGCTGCTTGGTGGGAGGCTCTCGGCATCCAGACCTTGGCCATACTCATCTTACTCGGCATGATTATCGCCGCAATGGTGGCTCTTTTCGTCATGCGTCGTAAGGATCCAAGTGCTGAATGGGCACATCTAGCGCAAGGAACCTATGGAATACAAAATCAGGAAAGTTGGGATGACGATGATATGGGTATGCTTGCATCACCCACAGTTGCTCCACCACCGATGGATGCGCAGCCTGTTGGTGCGCCCCAAGTAGCCCCAGTCGTTGATTACAATTACTCCAAGCAGAGAGCAGGGGACCTTGTCCGAGAGTACGATCTACCTTCTGTGGACGTACTCGTCCAAGAGGCACGCCATCATGATGACAACCGGGACCAGTACCTCAATACGCAGGAATTGACGAGTGCTGCGAAGGCCCTGCGGTCTGGAGAACATCGGGACGATGATCTAGATATGTCGTTCCTCGATGACCTTCTCTGAACAGAGAAGCCTCTTCCGTTCAAGGGCGTTCCTCCCGGCATGAGCGACGAGCGACCCGGCTCCTCCGTCTTCACGACAGTCGCGTTCCGGAACTCAACAGTCCTTGCACGTTTAGCGCACGAGGAACGCCTAATTCGCTTCGCAGAGGCCGCACAATGCCCCCCTCTGAGTGCCGCAGTCATTCGGGCCGAAATTAATCGTGGGTTGGAAGAAACGACGCTAGAGACCGGGTTGATACGTGTGGAATGGTCAGCGGATGGAAAACTCTCGATTGATATACGAACGAATCCAGAGATTAGAGGCCCGGTCTCAGCGATTAGTGTTACAGCACCTTGGTGGCCTCGGCGCTTCCGTGGAATCAAGCACGGAGCATGGTCCGCATACGTTACAGCAAGAGATACTGCAGAACGTACAGGTTCTGAGGTCGCTTTACTGATTCATGATCATTGCATCATCGATGGAGACCGATGCACCCCCATCCTCTTGGACGAAGATGGCGTAGCTTACGCCCCAGGGGTGCAACAGGGCGCAGTCGCTTCAGTCACTCTAACGTTGATCGAGCAAGAGCTCCAATCAGCCGGCATTCCACTAAGGACTGCTTGGTTGACTGAAGAACTGGTACGCCGCTGTCGTGAATTGGTAGTCATTGGTACAGGTATAGGAGCAGTCGCCATCGAAGAGATCGATAGTCATGAGATTCCAGTGGGCAATCGCCTCCTTGCCCCGATTACGCGTGGTTTGAACGACGCATGGAAGACTTCCGAGGTTCAGTGAGGCATATGATTCATCGACGCCTCCCTCGATTCGAGAGCGATCAACCACTTGTTGATCTTCAAAGATCCTTGCGAACCATCCGTTCAGCCGATTTATCCCCCGACGAACTCCTGCTTCATTCTGGAGGCCCAATATCCGACATATCTCGTCATTCACTATTGATGGCCCCCGCTTTTCACCGGACTTTACTCAAGCAACCATCTCCCATTGATACATCAGAGAATACTCTCATCTCTTCTCCGTTGAAAGGAGAACTTCAGTTCCCTGAAGTTCCTCCAATGATAGTCGAAGTTCAGCAATGGGACGGTAAAGGCTGGATTACTCGCGAGGTATCTAATGCCTCGAATCTCGCTGAAGCCATGCGTTTCGCGCGTCTCGGAACCACTCAACCCGCCCCTGATGGATTGCCTAGCCTCGGAACTGTTACCGGCCTACTCGGCTACGATCTCGTTCAGTGGACCTCACCGGTTGACATTCTTTCTCGGCCTAATGAAGGAACAGTTCTCGGAATCCTGTATCCACTTGATGCCTATATCCACCACAATCGAGAATTCGATGTCATTACCCTCGTTTCTGCTGAGAATCATCCGTGGGCTAATTTACCGATTGCGGAGATATCTATTGTTCCACAGAAACCCCTGGAAACTATTCATCCCCTGAATCCTGTGAGCACCTCTGATGCCCATCATGCGCACCAAGTTCAGCGCATTATCGAATCAATTCGTGGCGGCCACCTCTACCAGGCGAACTATGGCCGTACTTGGAGTGGGCCGACCCATATTCATCCATGGGAGGCACTCGAAAGATTGGTTGAGATTAATCCAGCCCCATTCTCAGGCTGGCTCCATGCCCCCGATCTCGACCTTGCCATTGCCTCTTCTAGCCCAGAACTCCTGCTAGAGATGGATTCTGCCCACGTGTCTACCCGTCCAATCAAGGGCACTCGCCCAAGAGGCATCCATCCTGAAGCGGACGCCGCCGAAGTGACGACTATGTTGACGTCTCGCAAGGAAATCGCGGAACACATGATGCTCGTTGATCTTGAGATGAACGATATTCGACGAATCAGTCGTGAAGGCTCCACAATTTGGGCGGACTGGCGAATAGAATCACTACCAAACGTACACCACATGGTGAGCACTATCACAGGATCTCCGGATTTTGACGTTGACGTTGCATCTGCATTACAGCATCTATTCCCTGGTGGTTCTATCACTGGTTGTCCAAAGGATGCGACGATTGCAGCAATTTCTGAACTCGAAGAGGCTCCTCGAAGTGCATGGACCGGCTCACTTGGCTACGAAGATCCATTACGCAATCAGGGCGTTTGGAATATCCTCATTCGGACGATAGAGGCTCACTCTACGGAAGATGGATGGCATGCTACTGTCAAGGCAGGAGGTGGAATCACAGTCGAATCTGATCCAGCATCCGAGGTTGAAGAAGCGAAATTGAAGGCAGCGGCACTGATTGAAGCTTGTTGGCCAAAATCAAATTTGGATCCGTTAACTCAGCCGGTTTCTGCAGAACCAAGGATTGAACCCATTCGCATTGTCGACGATAGGACATCTGCACTATTGACACGTCTCCATACCGGGTCACCACGTGTTCATCATTTGCTTAATCCTCCTCGCGTCCTTTTTGTGGATAACCTAGATTCCTTCACATGGAACATTGTTGATGAACTTCGAATTTGTGGGGCCGAGGTCATTATTGTTCCAGGTCGTGGACCTGAATCAAATGTGGACATCGACGTTTTACTCGATACCCATCGCCCATCACACATCGTTCTCGGTCCTGGACCTTCTGAGCCGACAGCCTCGCCACTCACCATGGCATTCGCTCATTGGGCATTAGATACAGATTCACCCTTGCCGACCCTAGGCTTATGCCTCGGCCATCAGGCCCTTGGGATTGCGGATGGGTGGATTCTCAATCGCACTCCAACTGGTGCCGTTCATGGCGTTCCCATGAGTATCGATCACGTTTCCTCGGGTTTATTCATCCGTTCCGAAGATTCTCCGACAATGATGCGCTACCATAGCCTTTGCATCACTCCTGTGAAGGATAACACAAAACAGAGGTTGGCTGCCAACGCATGGGTTGAGCCAACAGGTCTAATCATGGGCGTTGAGGCAATTGACCGTCCAGTTCATGGAATCCAGTTCCACCCAGAATCGTGCGGAAGTCCCGAAGGTCGAGCCTTGCTCAAGACCTTCTTAGATCTTGGATGTGATGCTTCTAGAGGCCGCTTGGTGGACTCCACTCAGATTTCTGAACAGCAGGATTGAAGGAGTCGGCGTGATTCCGTAGGAATGAGAGATTCGGATGGCTACATGTCGCTACTGCAGAGGTGTCTTTCCTCAAGACCAGTTCATCCGGGGCAACGGTCCACGATATCTCGTCTGTGTTCGTTGCGGCGTTGAGCAAGGTTTCGTCACAGAAGACGAGGTTCCTCAGCTTTATTCAGATGAGATAACTCGGGCTCGCACGTCACTCTTCACACGTCGTTACGGAATTTGGGCGACCCTCATCGTTGCTTGGTCCGCTTGGCTCACTATGGGCCAAGGTATCACCTTTTGGACTCCAGCAATTCTTGTTGCTTTGATTCTCATATCGATCCTTGCACCGATTCGCCACATCCTCGGAGCAGCCCGTTTCAAGGCGGAACTTCGCCGTCTAACTCCTTAATTGAGAACATGGATGATGCGGGTTTCATATACCCCAAGGCCGTTTCATTAGACAGAGGGAGCGAAGGGCACCCTAGAACGAAATGTGGCTTAGAATGGCAAAAATCGGAGGACTGGAGCGAAATTACGAGAAGAATCGGGCCCCTGATTTAGTCAGGGATTGCGTTGCAATCCGGTTCTTCCCGCTCCACGAAGCGAATAGCTCCAGTGCTAACCACACAATCGAATCAACCGCCGCATCCCGGAGTTTGAATGCCATGCACCGCATGACTGATCCCGGAAAGAGAGAACGGCGGGTTCTCTGAAACAAAGCAAAGGAAATGAAAACTATGCAAAACAAGAACACGAACAAGAAATTGAGCATGCTAATTGCACTGTTCATGGTACTGATGGCCGCGTCTGTAGGAGTATCTGCAGACGGCACCGACCCTCTAGACGGCTCCGATGGTGGAGCTGACTGGGACGGTGACGGTTTGACGAACGCCGAAGAACAGCAGCAAGGAACGGACATGACCCGCGCGGACAGCGACGGTGACGGATTGCCAGATGGATGGGAGGTCAATCACGGCCTCAACCCTAACTCTGGCGGCGACGCTAACGCAGATCCGGACGGCGATGGTTTGACTAACGCCCAGGAATACGCGCGCGGGACCAACCCGAACAGCGCTGACACCGACGGTGACGGTAAGCCTGACTCCACTGACGCGTTCCCGAACGACCCGAATGACGGCGAGTCCTCGGATCAGGACGGCGACGGCATCCCAGATGCCTACGACCCCGACTACCAGGATTCTGAGACCGGCAGCGGTAACGGAGGAACTAACGGCGGTGGCGAGTCCAACGATCAGGGCCAAGGCGAACAAGGTCAGGGCCAGGGTCAAGGACAAGGTCAGGGCCAAGGTCAAGGACAAGGTCAGGGCCAAGGTCAGGGCCAAGGTCAGGGCCAAGGTCAGGGC
>PATD01000034.1 GCA_002713585.1 Methanobacteriota archaeon | reverse complement strand
TGGCAATTCGTCGTTCGCAGTCTCTTCCATTTCTTTCAGAGCCTGAACCGCTGGATCAGTGATGAGTATTTTGGGGAGTAATTCTTTGGCCAAGCGCGTACCCTCGCCAGAAATGTCTGGCATTTCCAGCTTCCATGGTGCCAAGGCTGTTGCCTCTTCCTCGGATGGCAACAGTTCGTGGTGAGGTACGAGTTCGTGATTTAGGGCATTGAAACGATCGTTGCCAGTTGGGATGTCATCGTCATCGATTGCCTTTTGAGAAATTGTGATTCGGCGAGAACGGGTTCGCTTTCGAGTTCCTTGTTCGCGAATAATTCCCATGATTTTCTCAAGTTCGGCGCTGTCTGTGTCAATCCCTACTTTCTTTGCAACCTGTTCGACACTCATTTGTTTGATGGCGTCCATATTTGCATCGTCAGCAAGTTTGTGGGCATGTTCTTCTTGAACTCCCAATTCTACCAATCGCTTCTTCGTTGAACTCTTTACGACCATTCGATGCCCCCCCGGCTTCCCAAATCGGCCAAAAAGCCGGCAACCGAGCCAGATAGAGCGGGCCTGAAGGGATTCGAACCCTTGGCCATCCGGTTAAAAGCCCGGTGCTCTACCTGGCTAAGCTACAGGCCCATGGCTGATGCTGGGCCTTCGTCGGACCGAGGGGGTATTCTTAAAGATTCCCCGGGAAAAGAGAAGTGTCAGATGACACATCCATCATGAAAGTGAACTAACTCTCCATTCAATAAACCATCGCAACCGAAGTATAGTGTGATGGAGGGCTCGATTGAACGCGAAATCGAGTTTTCTCAGCAAAGAGGATTTGAAATTGAATGGACGGATGGGAACGGTTTCCATCGGCTCATTGAGGTCCCCCGGACGGTATACCCTCCAAGAGAGGATTCAACCCTCCTACATAGCGCCCTACTCAAACTTCAGGGCTCACCTGGACGTCTACTTGAAATCGGCTGCGGCACAGGAGTCATCTCACATTCCATGGCCAAGACTGGTTGGAATGTAGTGGCCATTGATCCAAATCCCTTCGCTGTCGCCTGTTCACGTTCCCTCGATGATGTAGAGATGACTGTCCTCGAAGGGGAATTACAGGAGGGAGCGCATCTCAGTCATGGGCCATTCGATGTTATCGCATGGAACCCTCCATATCTCGAACCGATAGAAGAACGCCTCGGACCGATGGAGGAGGCTGCATTAACTCGTCCAGAAGTTCACCCTATCCTACACGTTATTGAGCACATAGGGGAGACAGATTGCCTTGCTATTGATGGCTGCATCGTAATCATCACTTCAGATGATGATGCCACGCGCCAGGCATTGTCTAAAGCGGATACAAATGGATGGTGCTCGCGTAGAATCGATGGCCATTCTAAGGGTGGTGAACGTCTCGCCGCCGTCTGCATGTGGCGACCATGGAGATTTGAACCAAAACGAATCGAGGAAACCGAATCCACCATGGACGAGCTACCAGGTGACTCGGAAGTTGGAGATGTAGTAATCGCAGATACACAGACGGCAGGGAGAGGTCGAAGAGGTAACGATTGGATTGGAATGGAGGGAGATTTCTTCGGAACATGGTGTATCATCGGCCCTGAAACAACCAAACTCACTACACCAGACATCCACATCATGTCGGCTACAGCTGTATTGGAGGCCCTGCAGGCATTCACGGGCTATGGCATCGACCGCATAGGATGGCGTCCCAAGTCAGATGTCGGCGTCCGCTGGCCAAATGATCTGGTCCGAGGAGAGAATGCCGAGAAGTGTGGAGGACTCTTACTTCATGCGCGAACACGCGGGAATGAGGTTAGAATTCATCTAGGCATCGGCATGAATGGCTCAAGTCGGACCGTTGATGACACTCCACATCCATCCATACTCAAGGGCAATCTCGCAGGATTGGGGCAGCGTATCCACCATGCTCTTGCTGGTTGGTTTATGATTCACCCACGAGTACCTGGACCTGATCTCGAAGCAATGCGACAAACTTGGTGGGCAGCCTCAAGAACAACGCGTGCAATCAGCAAGGAACGAAGAGAGGACATGCATGTCAACGCGTTTCACCTAGATGAAGAAGGACTCCATGGCTGGAATGGTGCATCTATAATTGACCTAAATGATGTAATCTGAAACATCATTGGCGCTTACGCCATTCACCCCAAATCACAAGGAAGAGACCTAAGATGACTGGAAGAGCCTCCAATGGTAACTGACGCTGTACACTGATAGTGATTGTGTAATCGCCCTCACCTTCCGCGGTCACGATGAGTGGGCCATCAGAGGATCTTTGACTGGTAGCATCCCCTCCAACCTCATTGAATTCGAAGGTCTCGGGACCAATGCTTACAGTGAGGCTGCAAGCAGTCGCGTTGTCACCTGAACAGGATTCCCCGGGAGATACATCAATCTGGACTGCATCTGAGGAACCCAGAAGGCCAACATCCACACTAGTGATTTGTACAACTCCTGATCCTGATTCCAATGATACATCATGACTGGGCGACCAGAGTACCATCAACACAGTACCGATGAGCAAGGTCGCGCCAATCAAAGAGGCAAGGTCCCATAGAGGGATTGACTCAGCACTCCCTCCACCGCCCATGGAACTTCCAACAGTGTGGAGGTCATGAATGCTTCATCTGCGGCGAGGGGGTTTAGGTATACCCAAGCGCTCGCGTACGAGTCGAATCTTTCCTGAAGTGGTCAGAGTTTCAATCCATTCACATTCGTCTGCAGCAGCGCGGAAGCGCGATAAATCCGGGAGGTGAACCCGTATAATCGCGATACTTGAAGCAGCTTCAGGATGAAGGTCATAAAGACGTAAATTAGCATCTGGAACCAACTCATGAATCTTTGATTCAAGGGACTCCCGGTCGGACTTAATCTTGAGACGAAGACCTACCCATCGGCGTTTGACACGCTTCGCTTTAGACAGGCGCGCCATGCTCGTTCTGACAACGACGATTTATTTCATCCCCTACTATCGGAGTTCGAATGTCAGAGCGGGATGAAGGAAATTCCATCGGTGGGCCGCTCCAACTTCTCAAGGTACTACTGCGACCAGATACACTGCCTCACATCGTATTACTAGTCCTTGGTACAGGTGGATTGTATGGCTACCTTGCCATAACTGGAGGCAGTGCTGGATATGCAGCCATTGTCTTTACTTCCGCTATGCTCGCCTACCTAATCATTGGCTTACTCGGAAATAACGATGTAGTAGCAAAGATGCTTCGTGCATCTTCAAGCCGGAGTATGCCTGTCCGAATCATTGGACCAGTCATCATGCCCATTGTGATTATGACTTCACTCACAATAATCGCATGGTTAACGCTGGGCAGAGATGAAGATATCCGTAATGGATGGGCACTTGTCCTAGCCAGTATGTTCGCCTTATGGTCAATCGGACAAGGACTTGCATTGAGAGCAAGTGCAACAGGATGGACTTCAGGGAAGGCGAAGGCGGATGGAATCCAAGATTCTCCTCTCAGTGAAGCGACAAACTGGGATGTACGAAAACTCATGATTGGGACAGTTGTATCTACGGGGATTATCGCAGGNATACGAGGGATTACGCTACCAGCCCTATCAGGATCTGAACCANTCTTAGTACAGTGGGGAGCATATCTGATCGGCTGCATAGGCCTACTACTCCTCACCGTCTGGCTCGCACGCGATGCAATCGCTCCGATAGATACATCTTGGACTCGCGCCGACCGTAGGAGGACTCACCGGACTGGGCAACTTCTACTGTTCCTCTCAGCATGGCATCTCTCCAGTGCTTGGTCTAGGTTCACTACATCCGAATCTGGCGCAATGTGGTCTGAAGAGGCAGTGTTAGTGATCATCACAGTAATCAGCGCTGTGTGGGCTATGACCAANCGGAATCGATCTAAAATCACCATTGTAACTGAAAACACAGCTGTATTCTGGGCAATTGCCTTTGGGTTTGGATATGCAGGGAGCATCACCGTCATGACTGACCTCTCTACCGAATTGATTGGAGATCTTCCATTAATCGGCCTCCTAAGCAAACAATTCGGCATAGGAAGTGTTGCTTCGACACTTGGCATAGGCCACGTTCTAACCGCATCAACCCTACTCCTCGGCCTTTCTAAGGCACTCCAACGACCAAGAATGAATCCAGATGTAACAGTCGCATCTGCCCTCAAAGATGATACTGAATCCAGCAATAAACAAGACCTAAGTTCCGATAATGAAGCGGTAGAAGAATCTGAAATCACCCCAATAACTGAGGAAAACGAAGATGAAGAAATCGAACTTCTAGAAATAGAAGATGAGATTGAGTTGATTGAAGAAGAGGACGAAGTCGAACTCATAGGCGAGTCATAAGCCAGCAAGAACAGCGATNACTCGGACCTCTCCCTCNAATTCGCGAACNATGGAGGCTCCGTAAATTACGTGACAATTGTCAGATAAACCTCGTGTGAAAGCGTCGGCGATTCGATCGAAGTCNCCTAGAGTTACCTGATCTCCACCTTCGATATGCAATAGACAAGTTGCCGCATTCACAAGATCGATGCGTTCGAGTGGAGCATCGAAGGCCTTTTGGAATAAACGCTGAGGGTCATAGCAATCACCTTGAGCTACAAGCACCGTCGATCTACCCGCTTGAGTAAGGACTGTTCTTAGATCCATCAAGTCCAGATTTATGACGCCCTTGCGAGCCTGAGTCTGGACTAAGGCCCGGATTAACGACGGGACCCAGCCTCCTCCAGATTCCCATTCTGCACCTCTCTTCTCCGCTCGCAAAGCTAGTGCAGACAAGGATATCCCAATCGTTGCGTGTGAAGCCGCCTCTAAACGAGGACGGCTNAGTCGCGCCCAACGCATCCGCGCCACCTGATCCTCAAAGGGCAAGCCGACAACAGTCACGACTAGTGCACCGGAAGCGCGCGCTTGTTCAGCAAGCCATGTGGAGGCCCCGGAGCCAACACCTCCTCCAAGTCCAGCAGCGATGAGAACGAGTTCTGCCCGGTCAAACATTTCCGCAAAAACAGAAGCGTGGGCTTTGGCCCAATCATGACCTAATTCAGGCAAAATAGCTCCTTCAGAACTCTCGGAGCCGAGACGTACGGTAGAAGCACTCGACGAAAGATCAAGGGAAGACGAATCCGAATCCACAAGGAGTAGGTCGCAATCCTCTTCCACATTGAGATGTGCATGGCTGGCCCAACGGCAACCTAGTCCCCCCACACCGACAAGAAGGAGAGCGCCGTCCTGCATGAATTCCCCTCAGTCGTAGGTCAAATAACGCTGATATCGGCGTCGTTCGTCTCTGGCCCNAGCGTTATCTGGTTCGATATCGAGGACCTTCTGATAGTATTCAACCGCCTTCTCAAAATCCGAGAGATGTCGACCATATAGGTGGCCAAGATTACTCAGCACTGGAACACATAGTGGACTCTCATCCAACATCTCAAGAAGGATTTTCTCGGCTTCGGATAGATCCATTGCCTCCATCCGCTCTTCGGCCTGATCAAGACGTTCAAGTTGAGTATCCGACAAACGATAGGTGTTCTTCCAAGCACGGCCCGCCATGACTCTTGACTGACGAGCAGGGGTTTCAATCATGCGGCGAGAAAAAGGGGGACTATATTAAACAAAATATTGAGTAATAATGGCCAATGATAGATGACCTTCTAGATGCTCCGCTGTCCATCGAAAAGACTAGCCCTTTTGGGAACGTTAATACCCCCCCGCTAGGTGGCCCTGAGTATGAGCATGTCCAGTCCGTGGACTGCGCCGGTTCGGCGCGCACTGGCACTCTCATTTCTCATGTTGATTCTAGCCTTCGGACCATCCTCCGTGGGAGCTTGGCCAGGTGGCATCGGTTTCGACCAAGATGGCAAAGGCGATGTGGCATTAGCTGGCTGCACATGTCACAATGTAGACCCCAGTGGTTCAGTGACTGTTATCCTTGACGGTGTGCCCTCAGTATACATCGCAGGAGAAAGTTATGATATGACGATTCAGGTTATTGGTGGTGCAGAATACCACTCTGGCGGAAGCGAATATAGTGCAGGATTCTCAATGCGAGTCACCCAAGGGATACTTGCTGCAGGCGAGGGATCGGAAGACCATGTCATGGCCGCCCCTGAAAACTTCAACGGACCTGCCAGTGATGATTTACAAACGCTCACTCACACCGATAGTGGTGGAAATCTAGAATCACGTTCTTGGAACATCGTTTGGACTGCCCCCGACGCCGAAAGTGGACCAGCTAATATCTGGCTTGTGGGCAACTCGGTAAATGGAGATGGGCAGCCAGGTCCACAAGACATGTGGAACCGCCTCTCAGCTGTAATCATCGAAGGAACGGATGATAGCAATCGTCGGGCGGTCTTCTCAGGTAACGGCGACATTGAACCCCCTGCGCCACCATCTGATGGCCACGGTGACCTCCACCACATGGGTGCTAAGTTCCGGGCACACTGGCTCGGTCTCCTCGGATTCGGAGCCGTAATTATCGTCCTCATATTCTGTGGATTCTTCCTAAGATATGGATTCAGTGGCCATTACAAAGGTCGAAGCAATTTGCTCCGGCTCCGTATNAAGCACCTACGCAGGGGGGACCANNTGTGAAGCAAGACAAACTTCTGAAGCTTCTTCGTGAAGTAAAGAGCGGAGTTGTGAGTATCGAAGATGCTCGAACGGCTCTTGAAGGCGTATCACTCTCTGAAGAACAGTACACTTCGGCTGTCGAACATGGCGTATTCAGTAAGCCGAAAGTGGGCACAGTAGTTCGTGCAACAATTTCCCCTTCTGCTGAATCAGGAATCATGGTTCTCTTCTTTGTATGGGGTATTTTTTGGACTACCTACTGGGCTTTTACCCTCACATATGGACTATTGAATGAATGGGATCAGCAACAACTTGCGTTTCACCTTGGGATGGTTCTAATGACTCTAATTATGATGGGAATCATATATCTCCGGTTCGTGCTCCCAGACCTTGTGGTAGTCAAACATCGGCGAAACAAGTTCATTCCATCTAAGGATACAAATTCATGGAAGAGGTACGAATCCTGAGGTGATTATGATGGGTAGGAAATTCAAGTTACGCCAGGCTCCTGGAGAGGCTAACCAAATCACTGCAGGAGGCTCACGCCTCATTGATCGTCGTGACTTCATCCGACATTCTTTCAATAGTGCAGCGGGAGTCATCGCAGCTGCATCACTGGGATCCATCGGTTTCGCATCCCTACTCATGGGTGTTGCAGAATCAGATGGCGGCGACTCAGCAGTCCGATTCTGGGTACCCTCTGGCGCTGAAGATTCTGCATGGTATGGGAACTTACACCTTGAACCAATGACGAAATCCGTGTTCGAGACCCAAGCAGCCACGTCCTCAACGGGTATGGCTGGAGCGGCCGGAGTATGGAGTGGCCTCCCCGTAACTGTGATTTATGTGCCACACGATGAAAACTCTAGAACTGCACCTGTTGAGAATAAACCACGATTCCAGTACGGTGATGGCTACGATTTGTCCGGCGCCTACATTGGCTACGGAGGAGACATGGAAGAAGACAGTACTTATTCAGATCTCGCAATCCACGACAACATGGTAATTGTGTTCAGCCGATGCCCTCACCTATGCTGCATACCTGGTTGGCAACTCGTACCCAACGATTTTACTGCAGATACTTGGATTCCAGGAGGCACCGATTCTGGAGGAAACAAACTATTCTGCATCTGTCATTCTAGCCGGTACGACCCGACAATGATTGAAAAGAATCAGAATCGGAATCGCACAAACGGTACTATGTTTGAGTACTTCGGCGTCAAATTAACGGGAGGGCCCGCTCCAGTCGGAATGCCTCTAATTCCATTCGAAGTCAACGGAGGCATCATTGAGGCCCTCCCGACTTATTTGGACTGGTATACATTCTGCGACTGAGGTGAAAAAATGATTGAATCCGTAGTACTCTGGCTCTTCCTAGCCATTATTCTCGTTATCGTAGCATTCACTCTAAGGAAGGAACGTGAAGAGGTACCTCGTAAGGAAATCCTGCGTGCAGTCCAGACTACTACGGCAGGCGGAGGGGGAATCGGCATCCTTGAGAAATCCTTCCTATGGGCATTTTCATGGATGGATACACGCTTCCGAATCCAGGACTATTGGGCGATGTCTCGCGACGCATACTACAGCATGCATCGTCAGATGCCACTCACTCATGCCGAGAAGTACAAACTACGCATCATCTGGTATTGGTATCCNCTCTACTGCCTCGGAGGGATTTCGTTCCTTGCATTCATCATTCTCGTAATCACAGGAACCATTCTGGGCATCTACTACGTCCCTGGCGGAATGGGTGACCCGACACCAGCCTATGCGAGTATGGAATTCATCATGACTCAATTGCCGTTCGGGTACATTATCCGATCAATCCACCATTGGACTACACACTTCATGGTGGCAGCAGTATTCCTCCATATGTGCCGCGTATACTTCACCGGAGCCTACCGTAACCCTCGCGAACTAAACTGGCTGATTGGTGTAGCCTTGATGTTCTTCACAATCTTCTTCGGCTATTCTGGATATCTGCTTCCTTGGGATGCACTTGCCTTCGGCGCAGCCACCATCGGAATCAATATGGCAAATGCTACACCATTAATCGGGCCTTGGGTCGCAACGGCGATGTTTGGCGGCAGCACCCTGACTTACCAGGCTGTTACTCGCATGTACTTCATTCACGTGTTCATCCTACCTGTCCTCGTTACCACTCTGATTATTGTCCATTTGTTCATCGTATGGGTTCAAGGGGTTGCGGAGCCGCACTGATGGGAGGTTGAGAAATGGGAATTATCGAACGTCTTGGTCGGGTTGCTGACACCTATGTTAGCGAACGTGATCAACTCCTTGAAGCTGAACAAGAGCGCCGTCGCGTATTCACGGGTCACGCTTTCTGGCCCCAAGAAGTCCTCCGAGACACAATTATTGCAATGTCTATTCTGATGGTTCTCTGCTTCTACTCTTGGCTGATCCCTCCACCACTCCACAATGCTGCTGATCCTTTCGCTCAAGCAGGATTCGTATTCCCAGATTGGTATGTTCTCTTCTCGTATGGTTACCTCCGCCTTGGAGAATATCTGCCACAATTCGACATCCCCCTTCCTGAGGCAATTGGGAACTTCTTCGGCACTCCAATCATCTCATGGAATGCAGGTTGGTGGGGTGCCGCAATCACAGGCATACCTGTCATGATACTTGCTCTACCCCCCTTCATCCCAGGCAGAGAAAAGCGAGGCGTAGAGGACCCATGGTTCGCCACTGCTGGCATGGTGTATCTGGCTCACGTCTGGTTCATCTCCGTATATTCAATCAACATCTTCCTCGAACTTTACGGGAAAAATAGGACGGATTTCTGCCAGATGAATTCTCATGCTGGAATATCTTGTGGTACAAGATCGCCTTGGATTGCAGAGGTGTTCAACAGCATACCTTGGCTCCTCACTGGAGTGTTCATATTCGCAGTTGTCTACTTCGGAATTCGTTGGTTTATGGTGCAGACACAAGGTGCAAGGATTACACCAAACAGTAATCGAAACATTGGCTTTGGTTCACTCCTTGTGGCCATTCTCCTTTGCACAGTCACTTGGCCAGTTTACGATAATGGATTTTGGGAGATGGGTGGATTTGGAGCAATGCAGGATGTCGAAGAACTTGAGACCCTTCGAAGTCAGCCAAGTGATACACTTGTTGACCTAAGAGAGAGTGAACATGCCGACCACATGCTTGCAATGTGCCTTGCATATGGCTTATCTTCAAACTCCATCGCATGGGATGATGATCATTTTACAGACGGATCGTGGGCCTACGATGATTTCTGTGTAATGCCTGCAAAGGAGTTCTCTAATTGGGGTATTTACCAACCAACGCAAGAATACGTGATTGACTTTAACGGTGCAAACAAACATGTAGATACAGACAGCGGAAGAAACGGACTCTTCTCTGCCTCTGAGTACCCCGGTTCTGATGATGGCACATCTGTTCAGTTTGGATATTCGGGTACGATGAATGTGCCAAATCTTGGAGTTGAAACACTGCAAGTAGATGTTGGATGTAACGTCAGAACAACAATTCGTAACGCCGGTGTGCACACCATATCACTCACAGTCAAGGACATCACCGGTGCAATCATCACCGAAATGGACACTTGCACCGCTCAAACACTAATGCTCGCCTCGGGTGCAGATTACATGCTTGACTACAATGTTGAAACAGTCGGCCTCAATGATACTGGGAACGTGATTACAGATGTCTCTATCCAAGCATTCCAACCCCTTGTCCTAGATGCAGATGGACTTGCTGTAAATGTCTCTGACTCTACAGCACTCAACCTTTTGATCGGAAGTCCACTATACAGTGCATCAAGCCTCTCAGAACACACACTAGAGAACCCTACTTATCTCAAGAACCCGAAGAGCCTAGATGCGAAACTGACCTATTCGCTTGTCATCCCATGTCTTGGCGTTGGCGCTCTTGTATTCTTCATGATGCGCAGTATGGCTCGAGGCTATGAATATGAAATGAACAAGTGCTACGGCTGTGATTTGTGCGATGACGCCTGTCCTGTTCGACTCTTCAACGCAGGTGATAAGTTGAACATCATCTACAACTCATGGAACAATGAAGACGATGGCGTCCCGTTGTACTCATGTTTGACCTGTACCGCGTGTACGAACGCTTGCCCACAACTTGTTGACTACGATTCCTACATCGACATCCGTCGAAACCTCATCGTAGGCGGTCCACCTGCAGCAGAGATACCTCACACAATTCTCCAAGCAGTCATCAGAGCCGAAGCAGAGGAAGATGCAGATCAGCAATTCGTTGCCATAGAGGATTATCCAATAGACTCCACAATAGGATACTATCCTGGCTGTGTCGACTATATCGACCAGGAGATGATATTCAGCCATGTCAACGAAGGTTCGATGAATCTAGGCCATACTACAGATGCTGCATTCACTCTCTTTGAGGATGCAGGGGTAGATGTCGCCTACTTGGGCCGTGACTTCCTGAAGTGTTGTGGCCACGACCAAAAGTGGCAAGGAATGACAGAAGTGTTTGAGAAACTCAAAGCCTACAACCAAAAGAAGCTCGGCGAGAGCGGTATTGAGACCCTCGTGACCTCATGTGCCGAATGCTTCCGTACCTTCGCTTTGGACTACGAACTTGATGACCTCAAAGTCATGCATACCACGGAATATCTAATTGAATCAGGTTACCAATTCGAAGCCTCGGTTCCAGAAGGTACTACAGTCACCTACCATGACCCATGTCGTCTTGGTAGACAAATGAATATCTACGAAGAACCTCGGGAACTTGTGCAACGAATTGAGGGCGTTGATCTCGTTGAAATGGAGCATAATGGAGAAGACTCGCTGTGCTGTGGCGTCTCCTCGATGATGTCCTGCAATGAAAACTCACGCGCACTCAGGATTGAGCGTTTCGAAGAAGTTCGCGAAACCGGAGCCGAAATTATGCTCACAACCTGTCCTAAGTGCGTATCTCACTTTGAATGCCTGAAGTTCGAAGGAGATCCAAGACATGACTTCGAAATCCTTGATGTTGTATCATTCCTAGCTCGCCAAATTGAGGCAAAAAAGCAAGCATAAATCTTCAGATTAAACTGAATCGAAGATTGCAAATGAAGCCATGCTGGCATGCCAAGCCTTGAGAAGAAGAGCCATTTCCCAAATTCATACATGGCAAGTCGAGACGAGGTAGCCTCGCGCAGAACAGATGTTCAGCGCCGCATCCGCATCGCTTTGAATGCAGCCAAGGCAGAGGAGCGCGCTAGCGTCAAGGGTGGAGAGACCACCGTCGCATTCGTGAAAGAAGAACAATGCATCGGTTGCGACCAATGCACAATCGTCTGCGACGATGACGCAATCGAGCTCTACGATAAACCTCTCGCGAGCCCACTGATGAAGGTCGACATCAACCGTAAGGCGAAGGT
>PATD01000033.1 GCA_002713585.1 Methanobacteriota archaeon | reverse complement strand
GCCGAGGGCAGCCATTGGATTGGACCCAGATCCCCCGATTGCACTATCAAAGTATGAGGGAATCGCACCTGAGGATCCACTTGCAATGACGACACGATCGCAGTCCATCGGCCACTTCCGCATTCGAATCATGCCGCCGAAACCCTCTGCTCGGCTGACTTCATCGGCAGCAGCAGCTAACTCAATTTCAGTGATACCTTCTCCGAAAGCGGAACCGAGGTCATCGATGGCTTCGAACATCCTACGTTGAATTAGACCACATTCTCGCATACGGTCAATTTCCCATTCACTCTTTGTTTCACGCAGACCCCAGAGGAGCCGTGTACAATCTCCACCATTGCCTATTTTTTCTTGCATAAATGCAGCATTACTAGCAGGAATCCGCCCAAGTTGTAGTGCTGGTGTGGTGCCGAGAGTGTCAGCCAAAGCCGCCATTCTCGGATGTGCTTCGACTCGATGTGGAGCATCATCACCTCCAGATTCGTGAAGTGCCCGTTTCAGAGAGGATCGAACGTACTGAACAATTCCTCCGTCACTTCGAATATGAACTCCTCCTGCCTGGCGGTTCCCCACAATCCAATACAGGTCGACAGGATCATTGATCCAGATTGAATCAAATCCTTCTTTGATCATTTGTTTGACAAGTTGTTGTTGGCGTAACTCCAACTCTGAAGGAGGAACACGCCAGTCTTCACCGTCCGGTCCGACAAGGTTCTCCGGGTTCCACATCGACTGGCTGGTTCGGCTTGAGCACCAAAGCGGTTCGCCTTGAACTTACATCGATTGAACGAAACCCCATATGGGGAACATCCGTCGGAGTTTCATGGCGGGCGTCCTGACGCTCGATATGGCTCGGCTCACCGGCAAGGTTGTCTTAGTCCGTGTGGACATCAATTCACCTCTCCATCCGGAGACCAAAGTATTCCTTGATGATAGCCGGTTGAGAGCTATCTTACCTACACTCAAGCGACTCGCTGATTCTAAGATAGTGCTCCTCGCACACCAGAGTCGACCCGGTCTCGAAGACTTCACCAACATGTCAAGCCATGCAGACCTCTTAGGTCGTCTACTTGGTCGTCATATCCATTTCGTTCCTGATGTCTGTGGTGATGTTGCGTTGGATGAAATTCGCTCGATGAATCAGGGTGATATGATTCTCCTTGACAATGTGCGAGGTTGGCCAGAGGAAAATGACCTGAAGAAGGCTGATTTGGATGTTCTTCATGATTCCGAGATTGTCCAACGTCTTTCTTCGGTTGCAGATGCCTATGTGACAGATGCCTTTGCAGCAGCACACCGAAATTCACCCTCACTCTCTGGTTTCGCACGTGCTCTTCCTTGCTTTGCAGGCAAGTTAATGTCGACGGAAATTCATGCACTATCGAAGGCGATCAAGAATCCCCCTAAGCCGTATGTTGCCATTCTTGGTGGCGCAAAGTGTGACGATTCCTTGAGAATCGCGCTTAATCTCCTCGACCAGGGTGTTGCAGATACGGTTGTACCGGTTGGTGTCGTGGGTAACCTGATGCTTTGGGCTTCAGGGCACCGCCTCGGTCAAGGTAATGAGGACTTCATTCGGAATACTCTCGGCGATGACTTTGATTCAACTTTCCAAGATGCAACAAGATGTATTGAGCAGTACAATGACCATCTTCTTCTTCCGGTAGACCTAGCCGTTGAGGTTGACAATCGTCGCATTGCAATATCTCTCGATGAATTACCAGTCCAAAATCCGATTTACGATATCGGTATTTCGACTCTTCAATCACTTCATTCGGTGATTCGTAACGCAGGATGCATCTTGTGGAATGGTCCAGCATCTTACTTTGAGAAGGAACAGTTTGCCTTTGGTACGATTGAGATATTGAATATGATTTGCGAATCTAAGGCCTTCACAATCATTGGTGGCGGCCACACGAGTGCACTCGTATCTCAGAGAAAGATGGGGCACATGGTCGACCATAATAGCACAGGCGGAGGGGCTTGTCTGACAATGCTTGCTGGAGATCATATGCCCGTAATTTCATCTCTAGAGCTATCTGCTTCCTTGTTTGAGCCTCAACTTGACGAACTCGGTATGTTGTGAATTGGAGCCACTGGGGAGATTTGAACTCCCGGCCTCCTGATTACGAATCAGGTGCTCTACCAGCTAAGCTACAGTGGCGTCGTCGCGTGGATAGACCCACTTCGGTTAAGCGAATCGGTTACTTCAAGCGGAATGGAAGAGGGCCAAATCAATCAAGTCCCCAATCCGGTGTGTAACGTCTTCACGAATTGCTGAGAGTCCTTCTTCACTATCAGCCTCAGCGCGCATCACTAGAATTGGTTCTGTATTTGAGGGTCGACAGAGGAACCAACCCGCCTCAATCCCAAGGTGCCCGTCGTAGCGGACACGGACACCATCGGCTTGATTCGATTCTAGATCGCCGAAGGCTTCCTTGACTGCTGCCATCGTTGCAAACCTCTCTCCAGTTAGTGGCACCTTTGCCTCTCCAGTTGAGGGGAAGTCCGGGATATTATCGAAGAGGGATGAGAAGGGTTCACCGTTTGGGAGACGACGAGCGACGAGTTCGACAAGCCGAGCGAATGCATAAAGTGAATCATCGAATCCGTTCCATCGATCATGGAAGAAGAAATGACCTGACATCTCTCCTGCTAGGGGGCATTGTGGCATTTCTCGAAGAGCCTGTTTGAGGAATGAATGCCCGGTTCTCATCATATGTGGTACACCACCGTTGTGACGAATTGTGTGTTCCAGTGCCATGCTGCACTTGACATCGTGGATTACGGTGCGCGCCTCCTCTGGCGCATCATTTGGGATATTGCTCAGAACATCTTCAGCGAAGACTGCGAGCAGTCGATCAGGATGGATAAATCGTCCCATTTCGTCGACGACGCCAATCCGATCTCCATCGCCATCAACTCCAACACCGAATTCAGCACTACTAGTTACGACAGCTTCGGAGAGGTCAACCATGTTTTTTGGCCGAGTAGGATCGGGAGGGTGGTTGGGAAAGGTATTGTCCCATTGGCAATGGATTGAATCCCCAGTCGAACCAAGCATCTCCGCGAGAGCTACCATGAATGGGCCAGGCACGGCATTTGCTGAATCAATGACAGCATTGACTGGGCGCGAGATATCCCCCGTCGCAGATACGACTGCTTCCAGATGTTGATTGGTGAAATCATCGAGAAGTATGTGTGTTCCAGAGTTATCGGATTTACGAAAATTACCACTTTCGAAAACAGCACGAAGTTCTTGAATCTCGTCTCCAGCCATCGCGGCTGTTCCCCTACACATCTTGAATCCATTATACTCGGGGGGATTGTGACTTGCGGTAATCATCACGCCACCGTCGACTTTGAGGCTAGAAGTTGCGTGGTATAGTGCGCCAGTAGTACAAATCCCAAGGTCATGGACATCAACACCGATTGATGTCAGGCCTTTAACGAAGGCATCGTGTAAATCGGGAGACGATTCTCGTATGTCTCGTCCAACAGCAAGAGCTGAACAATCGAGAAACGTCGCTAATGCGTGCCCCAATCGTTCCGCAAATGATGTATCAAGTTCTGAGTGTGCTATGCCCCGAATATCGTAGGCCTTGAAGCAGTGCACTGCCCACGTCATACATCGTGGTGGTCGGGTGCTGGTCGTAGTGGTTTCCCTCTAATGAGCCATCGGAGACACCAGAGAATGGTCAGTGAAATAATTCCTCCACCGATTGCTCCAATTCCTTCACCCAAGTACCAGCCGAATATTGTCAATGAAAGAGTAACAAGGCAGATGGTCGATAGGACATGTCGCCAGTCAAGGATTCCTTCTACCTCATCGATGTAGGGTGAACCTGGCATAATTACGCACAGCACTTGTCATCATACGCCTGAATGACAATTTCAACGGCAGCCCCACCCGGCAGTGCGCCAGCTTCGAAGGCAGCTCGTGCTGGAGGAACTTCTACACCATCGATCCAAGATCCGTAAATCTCGTTCATGTCAGCAAAGTCGTTGATGTCATCTAGTAGAACTTGAGCGAAGGTTATCTGATGCTTGGTGACACCTGCTGCAGCCAGCAGAGCATCGATCTTGTCGAGGCTTGCTTGCGTCTGTTCACGAATTCCACCTGCTTCTGGAGCAATCTGTCCAGCCAACCAGATAATCCCATTTGCCTTCACACCGGGGCTGTATGGCCCGAAGACCTTGCCACCTGTATCGATTCGTTCTTTCACCATGATACATCACATATCTTGGTGGCTCATCAACGCTCCTTTCACTTATTCATCAGTCAATGAATATGAAAATACATATTTCATGGTCTTTGACCCAAGGTCAATGAGGTCACTATGGGCTACTTTTGTGGTCGGACTCATCCTGCTTTCTGGCTCACCAACGTCAGTAGCTTCCCCCATTGAGGAACTTCCACAGGATTCTTCTTACGATCCACTTGATGAATTGCTTCAGACAATTGAAAATGCCGCAGCACCAAGGGTAATGGTCATTGGAATAGATGGGGTGAGATCTGACGTAGCTCAGATTTCGGCTTCAAGAGATGACAGTGGTTTTGCTCGCATGGTATCTGAAGGTGCGTGGACTTACGATTCCAAGGTAGGGCCAATTTCGATTTCCGGGCCATCATGGTCGAGTATGCTAACTGGAGTATGGTGCGATCGTCATGGTGTTAGGGGTAACAGTTTTGAGAACCATAAATTGGATCAACATCTCGATTTAATTGATCGGGTTGAGCGTCATAATTCCTCATTGAAAACCGCGAGTCTCGTTTACTGGGCTCCGATCTCTGAATTGATAATCGGACCTGGAATTGCTGATGTTCAAGAGCGGTATGAGGAGGATGCTGAGGTTCATGATAGAGCAGTAGAAATTCTCAGAGAAGACCTTGATCTCGACCTACTTTTCGTTGGCTATGACGATCCAGATTATGCTGGGCATGTCCATGGATTCTCCCCAGATGTTTCGGAATATGTCGATGCAGTAAAGCTCGCCGATGATCGCTTTGCAGAATTGCTTGAAATTCTTGATGAACGAATTTCTCGAGGAGAAGATTGGCTTGTTATCGTTACAAGTGATCATGGAGGGGGCGGGTCGACACTTAGGGGTCACAGTGCATCATCCTCAGAAGTTGATCTAACTACGTTCATGATGGTACGTGGCGGAGATACAGTTGCTGGTGAGATGTATGGTTCAGTTGTGGTGGATGTTGCAGTTACTGCATTAACTCATCTCGAAGTACCTCTTCCAAACGGTGAGGATACTTTGGACGGACGCCCTCTTGCATTCCAACCAGATTCAGATGCTGCCCGCGCCGTAAACTGCTCTGCCCCATTGGTTGAAGTCACGTTCAGTTACATTGTTCCTATAGTCCAGATCGGGATCGTTTTGGTTCTTGCAGTTGCTTCGTTCATATTCTTCAAACGAAGAAAATCAACACCCATGAATGAAGAGGAATAATTCCCCCTAGTTTCCGTTCGCTTGATTCGGGATTGGCCCTTCCGAGGGCCGTGAGTAGCCCAAATCCAACATGTTGGGTGATAGATCACCCAGCACATTTCCAATTCTTTGCGCCTTTCATTAGAGGCGGTCACGATGCGGATATCCTTGTTCTATCTTCTCGACCAGAAGTACAGGCAATGTTTCGAGCGCGGGAGGGCCGTCTTCCACACCGGCCACATCTCTGGGTAGACCGACCAGTAGGCGCCGGTATTGGGCGTTTTAGACGTCTAATCCTCGCGAGGAATAGGGTTCAACGGGTTCGTTCCTTTCTTCGTAAGCACCCTTTGGTGAATCGTGTTGTAGTCAAAGGTGCATCACTGGAAATATTTGCAGCTAAGAAAGAGAAGCGTATGGAAAGAATCTACATTTCCGACACTGAATCAAATCATATTGCTCATCGTATTGCTTTGCGCGCGGCGACAAGTATCCTTCTTCCAGAGTCATGGCGCAATAGGGATGCTAAACAGATTGTTACAGATAGTCGAGTGAAGCGTTATCCGGGGATTCTTCCTGATTTCTATATTGATACAGAACAGGGGATATCGATGAGGAATCAAGCCGCAGATCAATTGCGTGAATCTATTGGAGGAATGACAAGTGAGAAATCCGCTGCTCCAATAGTATTCCATCGAAGAATCATCGGAGGAGGAATTCATGATGGAGATGAAGTAATCGATTACCAAGATTGGATTAGGGGTTTACCAGTCCACTTCATTCACACAAAGGAATCTGCAATTGAAGCGACAGATGGAGTGTGGGATATGCCTATGCAGATTGCTATGTTTGATGGAGTTCTCACTGGTTCCACTACGACTGCAGCAGAAGCAGTCATTCATGGCATGCCAACGTTCCTCATTTCGAGGGCTGAGCGAGGCTTCCTCGATGAGTTGGAAACCCGCCGTCCAGATTTGTTGTTCCGTTGGCGAAGCACATCGTCTGATGGATTCGATGGAATAACTCGTGATTGGATTGAAGCGATGAATGGAGAACGCCGCCCATCTCAGATCCAAAAGGATAGTATTGCGTTCTTTGAGAGAGAACTCGGGCCTGTCGCTTAATCAAAGGTTGAGTAGAATCTCAAGATGATCGCCTGCCATACCCTCGTTGATGACAACATCCGTTTCAACCCAATCCGCGTGCGCGGCATCGTCTCCACCAACGGGTATTGATTCCGGATTAACATCAACTAGATAGAAAATCGAAACAATGTGCTTGCGTGGATCCCGACTCGGGTTTCCTCGAACCGTGTGGAGACAAGGGGAATTCCCGGTAATTCCAGTTTCCTCTAGAAGCTCTCTCAGAACAGCGTCTTTCGGGTCTTCACCTTCGTCTACGAATCCACCAGGAAAAGCCCACGCACCTTTCCAAGGATCATTCCCTCGTCTAATCAGAAGGACCTCTGTTCCGTTCTCACCATCCCTAGTCGCGATTGCATCGACCGCTAGGGAAGGTTTTGGCCAAATGTCATTGCCACATGTATCACAGCGTTCCGTTACGGAATCACCCCCCGAATCTACGTCGACGATGTTGATAGGATTCGATAGCGGTATAGAAGTCAGCTTTAGAGAAGGATGGCCAGAATACATCGGTGAAATAGAGTTCAGAATATGCCGCTTGCCAGAGTAGGAAGTTGGAGATTCTTTCCTCACCTGAGGTTCGGATAATGAGGTCCGGATCAGGCAGACCTGCAGTGTAAAGCCGATCTGAGATTGAGGCTTGGTCAATTTGTTCCAGAGAAATTTCTCCGGCTGCGTGATCCTCAGCAATGCTACGAACGGCCTTCAGTATCTCTTCGCGTGAACCGTAAGCAAGGCAGATTGTAAACACACATCCGTCATGATCTGCAGTTCCCGTTTCTGCTGCTTCAATCGCTGTAAGTACTCGTGGTGGCAACAGTTCCTTGTGACCTGCGATGCGAACTTGCACGCGATTTGAGTAAATCCTCTCGTTTTCAAGGAGTTCTCGTAGACCTTCAACGTAGAGATCGAACAAGACCTCAAGCTCTGCCCCAGTTCGGCTGGTTACATTCTCCGTACTCAGTGCATACACAGTAAGATAGGGGATGTCGAGGTCGAGGACCCAGTCCATCACTTCCTCCAATTTTTGCTTGCCATAGCGATGGCCTGTTGAAGATTCAATCCCCTCCTTCTCAGCGAATCTTCGGTTACCATCCATGATGATTGACACATGTTGAGGTATCTCTCCTCTTTTGACACGGTCCCGAAGACGGTTTGCCCGGACACGATCTGTTCTAGATACGAAGCTCCAAGCAAATCTTGAGTTTGCTAACCACCGCGCAGGCACCCGTATGATGCTGAAGGAAAGCAACAACTTTGCCGTCCTATCGATGATCCTACCGAGCCAGCCCATGTACTCCCCCCTTCATGAGAGACGCGTTTGGGATTTCATTCCTCGCGCTGATATCTGGATTTACTCAAACAGGATGTCGGGGTCTCTGTGGAGTCCGGAAAGGACACCACGACTTGGATTCACGACGATAATCTCCCCAGCATCCGGCCACACCTCAAGATCGGCCTTTGAGTTCCCGCAATAGGCAAATCCTCCCTTGCCGTAGCGTTCAACCAATGCCTTTGCCTTGTGTTTCCCTCCGAGGTTGACAGTTCCCTCTGATCCCATTACATCGTCGAATAGTCCGACATAATCGGCGATTGGATGTGCTTGCACGATGTGTGATGCTGTGGCGAGGATGATTTCTCGCCCTGTCGTTTTCTGTTCCTTTAGCCAGTTCACGAATGCCTCATGATAGACGAGGGTCTTTGGGTCGATGGAAATGAAATTGGCAACTCGTTTTTTCCAGTATGGACGTCCCTTGGTGACTTCGAAAAGTGGAATCAGTAGGATGTACCATGGACGTCTGAGTATAATTCTCCTAGCACTAATTTTCGTCATATCCGATAGGATAACTGTCCCATCTAGGTCAACAGCCAGAGGCAATGGGTCCTGCGTCATTGTATTGGCGTGAAGGAGGTGTTGAACAATCCTTCCGCTCTACAGAGATTCAGACCGGTCGTCTCAAGGATTGAGACGTTCTCCTAGGGCTATGGGGTTCCCAGATGTCACTGATGAGCCTTGGTTCCCGCGAGGTTTTGTCTCAACCAATCCAGTCCCTGCTGAGCATGCGCCCGTTGGATTTGCTTCATTCGAAGTCCCTCTTCCTTGGACGACCACCGTGATGCTGTGGCCGAATACCGGCCTTCCTAATCTAGAGGGGTTGCAAAGTTGGTCTGAATCAGAAGACCTCTGGGGCGACACGACATGTTTGCGTTCTGCAACCTCACTTGATTGGACCTCGGGTTTGCTCGGGCCTACCGGGAAGATGGATTGCGGCCGCGATGGTATCTGGCGGATTGAGATTCTACCCTTCGATCATGATGGACATGGTCGGAGGCTGTCTGAACATCACGGGGGTAATCCGTATGTCGCACAAGGGGGCCTCCAGTGGAGAGGTCGAGATGTACTACTCTTTTGGCGAGATTTGGGTGCATGGCCTTCCGCGGCAGATGTGCTTGAATCCCTCATTGAATCTGAGAAATTGGATGATGCGAGAATCTTGATTGAAGAATGTGGGCGTGCACTTGGTCGATTCCATTTTTCGACTGTAGAAGTTGCAGACCCTACGAAAGTTGCGAAGCGTTGGAATGAGCGATTAAAAATCCTCGAGGAACGAACAAAATCATCCACGCTTTGGCGTGCTCCTCATGGCCGTCGTACAGTCGGAACCCTAACGCATCGTAATTTTAGCTTGCACAATATCGTGGTCCTCAATGATATCCATTCTAAACCGAATCCGGAAGACGTGCACATTCTGTTTCCTGGAGATGGTGTGTATGGGGCATTGATACCCCTCGAACACCGTGCGCCAGCGTTACAGGATTTGGCTGCTGGATATCGTTCGATTGAACGAATTGAAGGCGGATCATCTGGGATGCGCATCGAACTTAGGCGCTGTTTTCTTGATGGTTGGAGGTCCACTGCTCCACCCAGATGGGCGTCGGATGATGCCTTGGATTCACACAAGGGAGGAGTTCCAATTTGGGAGTATGAACAGGTCCTCAAAGAGGTGCTTTATGCACGTTCCTTTGACAAAGAAATAGATTCACGAACCCGTTGGTTCCTAAACCACGTCGACAGGATTCAGGCAGGTATGTTCCGTGCTCGCACCATTGCGGCAGGTGCCTTGACTTGCACTGCCTTACTCGGATTCGGAATTTATGCGGGGGTAACGGAACTGCTTGATTGGAGAGATGCTATTCCACTCATGTTGTGTGGTCTCGCAGTTCCTCCATTACGTCAATTATACCGTAGTCTTGCTCCGCCACCTTACTGATTATTCTGAGTTGTTGACGGTATTGATTGTGTAGTCTAGGACTAGAAGTTCGACAACGTAGGAGACCTCTTCTCCTTCGTCATTATGATTGCACCCTATACCTCCGCCTTCTTGAACGTCCACGCTGAGATCGAGCATGTAGGCGCCAAGTCCTGCCTCGCCTGCATCAAGTTGGGCGGCAATTTCGCTTTCTGAGAGTCCTGATACGGTTCCGTTGAGTAACGATGAGTTGTACCATTCTACGAGAATTTCGTGGGATGATTCTCCTTGCCCCAGATTCTGACCACTAGCAGTTCCATTCTCGTTGTCATGAGTGATAGTACCTGTAATGGTGTCCGGATCTGATGCACTAGCACCAGGTAAGGCACAGCCAGCTCCTCCACTAGTTTCGTCTTCACTATAGGTGAGGGTTACGAGAACAGCAACGATGTTCCGATTATCTCCGCTCCATGAGACTGCATCGGTATGGAGATCGATCTCAAGCGTCTCGCCATCGCCGATGTATTCAGTACCCTCTCCGAGCTGCTCTACGATTAAGTCCGAATCAACAGTGTAATCTGCGATGCCACCCATTGAATCTGAGGAATCTGGACCAGTGACAAAGTATACTGTTTCCGCCGCAGCGAAGGGCACGAGGATTACCATTGCGACTACACCCCAGGTCCTTCCATCGGGCATCGAGTATCGGCCAAGAGGTGAGACATCCGGGCTTCTGATTTGATTCATTACGAAGTGAGCGATTAGCGCGGACCCCATTCCGGGGAGAGAGGGGAAGATTCCATCGCCGCCCCCGAGTCCAAAAATTGACCATAAGATGACGCTACTGAAGGCACACCCCATCATCACAAGAGAATGGAAGGTGTCGGGTTTGTATCCCATCCAGCGGATAATTAGCAGTGGAACGAAGATTCCACCGAGCCCATATACGGCGAGCACAACGAGAGCAAATACCGAATCTCCGCCAGGAATATACAGCCCTCCGATGGAGATTAGTGTGGCGAACGCTGCTACAACTATTGTAACCAGTTTAGTTGTCTTGTGATCATTTCTCCATTCTGGTTTGATATCGTCTGTGATGGCTGCAGTACAAGCTAGTACCTGGCTGTCAGCGGTCGACATGGTAGCAGCAAAAATCGATGCAAGAATCATTCCGATTCCAAACGCGGGCATGGTTTCCATCGCTAATGTTGGAAGACCCAACTCTGCATCGAAACCAGATTCGGTAAATAGGACGCGGCTTGCAAATCCAGCGATGAGCATCAGCAGGATGAATGGAGTTTGCCAGACGAAGAACCAAATCATGGCTTGTTTCCTATCGCTGTCGGAACCCAAAGTCATCACTCTAGACACAACTTGCGGTTGTCCCGCCACTCCAAGACCGCCCAGTAGGAAGGCAAACATCCACATCGAGAAACCAAATCTAAGGTCAGGTGGTAGGAAGTTTGTCAGTGCTGGATTCTGAGATTCCAAACCGTTGTGCATGCCACTGAAGCCTCCAACCTCTCCCAGTGCGACCCAACAGAGAATTACGGATCCTACAATCATTACACAAGACTGTGCAGCATCTGTCCAGATTGACGCGCGGATTCCACCGGCATAGCAGTAGGCAACTACTAGCACGAATCCGATTAGGATCCCCACCACTTCTGACCAACCCATCATCACCAGTAGTGCCTTACCACCAGAGGTAAGTTGAGCTGCAGCGTAGATACAGAGGAAGAATACTGAGAGTACTGCGGCTAACTTTGCTTCTGGCGCACCAGCCTTTTCCGCAACGAGAGAAGAGAGAGAACGAACTCCTCTTTCTTCCCCTTCTTGCTGAATGAATTTGTACAACCATATCCATGCAACGACCTGCCCTANAGTCGATATTNCTCCGAGCCAAATAACGGAGTAACCCATCATGTAGGTGAATCCGATGAATCCGATGAACATGTAACCGGAGTTCCATGTACTGACTGCCGAGAGTGCTGCTAGTGCAGGGTGCATCCCTCTTCCAGCTACCAGATAGTCGTCAGTAGTGTCCTCTTTGACCAATATCGATGCCATCCCGACACCGGCGAAGATGGCCATGAAGAAGAGGAAGGAGAGAATGAGGACGATGTCCATCAAATCCACACGGTAGGCTCCCCATCATCAACCCGTGGGTGCGGTATGACTTTGCCAGTATGCCAACTCCTCACTATATGGAACCGGGATTCTGGAGTCGAATCCAATCTAATCCATTGGTTCAGGGATTCATCGTGTATTCGATATTCCGTGCATTTTACGGCGCCGGGATTCTATTTGTTACATGGTTCCTTGCTACCGAGACAAACAATCCATGGTGGGTTTCAGTACTGTTTCTTCTTGCATCCATGGTATTCTCCAGAATTCTATTTCGTCTAATCAAAAAGTGGCAGAACTCAGAATCATCCAGTCAAGCATAATCGCTTTCGTGAAGGGCGCATAGTCAGATTTCAGGATATGGAATCGATTCCAGTTGAGGGTACTGGATAGTCACCGTTTGATAAACATCAATGAGATCTTGTCCTTCGTTGTAGTCGATTCGAAGTTCATGAATCTCAAAGGTGTTGAAGTGAATCGTTTGCCATCGAACAGTCTCACCTTCACTAACCACCTCGTTACGGTTCTGACACGCATCCTCTTGCTGGTCCACCAATCTCCAAGTAATCTCTACGTCCCGTCCACCACCGATGTTCTCAATCAAGTTTGGATTTTCTACCGTGGAGTCGATGAAGATCGAAGCAGCTGAAGTGCCTTCGTTCAGAGGAATTGGATCGATTATTAGCGGACTTGGATTGTAGGTATCAGTATCCGTCCAATCCATGCGTAGATCCATCCGAATTACAATCGGAAGATGGACTCGATATCCTCTTTCATCCTCAGCATAGGCTACCAAGTCATGGATTCCATGTTCTGTAAATTCTACATCGATTATCGAACCCTCATCNGGATGGATTGCTAAATTTGTTCCATCGTTTGAGATATCTACGCCGAACGNCACTAATTGATGTCCTGATNCAGTGTTTGAGAAATCAAATCGAATTGTGACACCTGTNGTAGAGTCGAGATTACCATCAATGTAGGATTCGATAATGGTTCCATTGGCTTCTTCAAAATGAACAATCAGAGTAATGCCTTCTGAATCAGAATTATCCGAGAGACAACCGACACAGGTGCTGCAAACGAGCAGCAAACTCAGAATTACCGGTCGCATGTTCATTGTTCAACCACTCTTGANATTNGACCANCCTCGTATTTGTAGAGTATGGGGGAGCCAGTGGGNATCTCCACAGAGAGAATTTCTTCTGGTGTTAAGCCCTCGATTGACATGACAATGCTCCGTAGTGAATTCCCGTGAGCGGCTACCAGCACAGTTGATCCGGATTCGAGGTCAGGTATGATGGCCTCGTGTAAATACGGAAGAGTACGCTCAGCACACATCTGCAAGCTCTCACCTTCCGGTGGAGGGACATCGAAAGAACGTCGCCAGATGTGAACTTGATCCGCTCCGTGTTTCTCCCTTGTCTCGTCCTTGTTCAGNCCTTGGAGAGCACCGTAATGTCTCTCATTGAGTCGTTTATCACGATGGACTGGAGGATCATTNGATGCTCGGTTTCTCTCCATGACAATCGCAGCTGTGCGCTGGGCCCGCATCAGCGCGCTGGTATGGACGACATTGAAGCAGATATCAGCCAGTGCATCTCCAGCGGCTTNGGCTTCAATAATTCCCTTTGGTGAAAGGTCAACATCAANCCAACCTGTGAAACGGTTCTCAGCATTCCATACGGATTGTCCGTGACGGAGTAGAACCATGAGCGCCATCAGATCACCCTTCGACTTGTCTGCGAACNCTTGGCTCAAAGAAGTGGAGTCCCAATCCCTGCGCTATNCGCATCACGTTGAGCAGGAAAATCTGCTTGAGTTCCTGCTCTTCTGTTGAGGATGAGGTGTCCCAGTAGAGGTTACATGCGATGTCAATCGCTTGAGGTCCAAGGGACCGTACTCGGACGAATGAGGAGTCCTTTTTGGTCGTCTTTTCGTTTCCTTGGATGTTCGCGAGGATTTGGCTGCAGANGGTTTCCACGGCATCAGGATCGCTTTCNAGATCAAGGTGGAGGATGGGTTGGTAACGACGCCATCGCCGCAGACCGTAGTTTTCAATCGCTGTGTTGACTAGGGTTGCATTCGGAAAGGTAACGACTGAATCGATTGAGGTGCGAATCATGGTGGTTCGGAGGTTAATTTCTATGACTTCGCCTTCACTGCTACCGATTACGACCCAATCTCCAACTTTGAAGGGCCGATCGAGAAGCACTGTAATTGCACCGAACATGTTTGAGATAGAATCCTTCGCAGCCAGTGCAAGGGCAATTCCACTGATACCTAGTCCTGCTAGAATCGCTGAGAGGTCGAACCCGAGTGCTCCAGCAATTAGTACCGCACCTAAAGCGACGATGACGAAACGCATCACGCTTTCAAGAGCGGAAATCAGCGTCTTAGTGGTCCCTTCCATGTCTCCGTCACCGTCTAATCGGTCGACGATGGCGTATACGGCTGGCACCAATCTAAATGCCCAAATTACAATGGCTGCATAGAATACGAGTTCGGTAAAAGGAAGCAGGAGTGTTTCTATGAGTTCAGGCAACATGACCGATGATCCATCTACAGATGCAGCGTCGACCATTCCTCGCAGGGTGACTGCGAGTAAACCGGTTGCTGCAGCCGTGCCAAGTGTCCCTGAGGAATCTCGAATCGCCTGGACAGCAATCTTCTGCTGGATACCGAATCGCATGAAGGATTTCGAGATCATCACTTTGAGCCATAGGCGTAGCATTACACAAATCAGTAGAGTTACTCCGAGTGTCACGAATGTGCCCTGATTGAACCCCATTCCGAAGTCATTTTGCCAGCCGGGAATCGTCTGCACGATGGAGTCCATGCCTGTCGTCTGACCATGATACTTTGAATCGCTTTCGGCTTAGAGAGTTACCAGGGCCATGCGTGCGTCGGCTTGAAGTGGTGCAGTCGTCTGTGCGGGGATGAATCTCCATGTCGGTCGTGCGTCGCGTCACAGTTCACCTCGTCCTCCTCATGTTCTTGCTCGTTCCATATGCTGGTGTTTTCGGCAACGTCGAAGCTCAAGAGGAACCTGCAGAAACAAATGACCCGCTAGACATTTGGTCTAAGGATTACATCGATGACGTCTATCCTTGGGGTGGAGATGATGCAGCTCAATTCAAGGAATATCACACTTACTTTACCATGAAGGATCGGATGCAATATCTCGCTGAGAATAATCGCAACATTATGACATTCCACGAGGGCCTGAATGGCGGTGAGAATGCTAGAGGTCAGACGACAACAGCCAATACATACGAGGGATGGTACTACAATCACCGCAGCCCGTGGCTCAAAATCACGGTTAATCCACAAGGTGGTGAATGCAATGATTTCGTAGGTGATTGTGGTAACTATGAGGATCGTCCAGATGTCCTTCTCGTGGGTAATCATCACGCTCGTGAATGGATGTCGTATGAGGTTCCTATGATGTTCCTCGAGATGGTGGCTCACTATTACGGAAAGGCTGGTGTNGACAACGATGGAGATGGACTCATNGATGAAGANCCCTACGGTGATGCAGACGGGGACGGCATAATCGACGATGATGGCGATTGCCTTTCTCTCAATGCATCATTTCAGGATAGCAACGGTGACGGAACACCCTGTGGTCCAGGCGACCACGGCGTCGATGAGGATATCTCTGAGCAATGGATTACCGATCTTGTCAATACCAGAGAGATTTACCTCGTTCCAATGCTGAATGTTGATGGTAATCGATACGATCGTGAAGTTTACTGCGGTGAGCAAGCATGGGAAACTTGTCCTACTAGTGGTTGGAGAAAGAATCTGAGAGACAACACATTCGACGACCTAGGACCTTTTCCGGATATGTTTGAGGAAGTGGATGAGGACTGCGATGGAGTAGATCTCAATCGTAACTATCAGTACGAATGGGGCGTACCTCTGGGTGCTACTGTGCCAGTTGTTCCAGGAACCTGTTCTCCTCAAGGTGGCCTCGACGGAACAAACAACGATGTCTACACTGGCCCGCACGATACCAATGACGATGATGGAGACGGCTTGCTTAACGAGGACCATGTCGATGGTGTAGATGACGATCAGGATGGACTGGTCGATGAAGATTGGTTGGGTGGTAATTCGGAGCCTGAGACGAAATTCATTCAGGATCTCACAGAGATGAATGATGACAATGGAGACGGTGGTTCTGAATTTAAGTTGGTTTTCAATTGGCATTCATTCAGTAATCTAATCCTATACCCATGGGGTCATTGTACAGATTGTCAAACCCCTGATCATGAGTTCATCGTCTACCATGGAGACGAAATGGCTGTAATGACAAATTATGAGAATATCCAATCCTCTGATTTGTATCCTACCACAGGAGATTTTTGTGATTGGCATTA
>PATD01000032.1 GCA_002713585.1 Methanobacteriota archaeon | reverse complement strand
CCCTCATACTCCAGGATCCTTCGTATGTGCCTTGAGACCAATCAGGGCCATGATGATTACAGAAATCGTGTAACCAGCCATCGAAATCATGTTCGCAGTGGCGGGCGACGGTGCAGTAATACCTGCAACTGGGACTGTGAATAAGTAGGGCATGACTGCGACTAGTGGTAGCATAATCGGGCCAAGCATGCCAACGGTGAGTAGACCTGTGGGCATACCTTCGAGAGCTTCGATGTACTTCTCAATCCGCTCAGTACGCTCCTCCTCCTCACGATCGGCTTGACGGCGGAGATCCTCAATGAGGTCTGTATTCGATGTCACATTCGTTTTCAGAGTGTTGAGAAGACGCTTGTACCCTGTGGACTTCGTCCGCGTGGCTGCCTTTGTCAGTTCATCTTCAAGTCGACGACCATCATTAACACCCTTCATGATACGTTCCATGTCGACGCTAATCGCCCCGTATCCACCTCGAGCGAGATTAATCAGGACTGATTCAAGACCGATACCGGCTCCAAGAAGAACGTCAAAAGCACGCAATGCAGCAAGAAGGTCGCGTTCTTCGGATTCCATGCTCAGGCCTCCGCATCCTCAACTAGCACCAATCGGATGATCTGTGTGTCCGAGTCATAGTCCAACTCCTGAACGGCCACGAGCATTTCACGGTCTAGGAATGGATCGATGAAGGCAGGTTGTCCGGCACGGAAAAGGCCCTCAAGAACCTGATAACCTGCGGTGTCAACCTTCAACATCAAAGTGTAAACAGCGGATTCCGAACCTTCGTCTCGAAGGTCGTCACCTTCGCCTCCACGAACTAGGGTTCGTTCGATTCGTCGCTTGATATTGACATGTACGGTACAGTTCTCCAACTGCATCCATTCACCCTCATTGGCGCGGATGAAACAGGAGATGCCAGACATTGTAACCCACCCTGAACAGGCCCCGTGGGGGCATGAAGGTATCCCCTTCACTCCTAATCAAAGGAGGCTGAAGTAACCGAAGGTCTCCTCTACGATCATCGCATCCACATCCCTCAGGTCATCGATGACCTCCTCGGCTGCCAAACGTCCAACGCCTATGTCAAGACAAGAGCGGATCAAGGAATCATAGTCGACTGGTTCACTCGCTGAACCAAGAACATCAAGGATGCATGCCTTGGCCATCGTCTTCGCGTCCTCCTCACTTGTCTGACTCAAATCGACTACTGGAGGTTGCGCCGGTGCTGGCTCGGTGGCATCGGCTTCAGGAATCGCCTCCTTGGGCGGAGGAGTTCCTTCACCCATACTGATGGCATGCATGACTGCGAGTTCGTAAGCGGAAATATCCACGTCCCCATAATGTGAACGGGCTCGGATCATACCATCGATAAGATCCGTGGGAATACCTGCATTTCGATACACTCCAGCATCCGCATCAAGTTCCTTTGCTTTGCGATGGGCATCAATCCGCCGCATTGTTGAATCCGCGGTCCGAGCCAACCAAGTATGGTAACGCTTGGAATCTATCTCACTGAATGCCTCGGCCCTAATACTGGTGAATACGCCTCCATCCTCGGTCTCATAGTGGCGCGAGCGACCCAACATCAACATCAAGAATCGATCACCGCGTTCAAACTTCGCAAGAACCTCTTCGGCATCAGCATGAAGTTCAGGATTGAATGGTGCTACATCGAACATATGCAAACCAGATGGGTCGCGTAGACGACCTCGATATCCTGGGCCACTCTCAGTATCCCTTCGTTCCATACTATCGATTACACCTGCAACGAGCATCCTCGAGGTCTTCGCCCCAAGTTTGGTCACAATGAATGAGGGGTCAAACTCTCCTTGGCCGATAATCGGAAGAGATGATTGAGAGAACTCTACAGAGAACATTCGCAGAGCTGGTTGACGCATCCTTGAACCTCCCATACTCACAAGACCACCCCCCAATCAGCACGGACCTTGGCGGCGAGAACCGACGGATCTGAGCCCTCGATTGTAGCTGAATCAGCCATAATCATCACACCCCTATCATCAACGATTCCTCGACCCTTAATCCGCATGCGTTCGCCAAACCAACGCTCTCGAAGACCCTTCAAGAACTCTGCACGTCCTTCATTCTCAATTCGGTGACGTATCTCGTCCATGGTCTCACCAGTTAGAGCCTCGGTGGGGCCGCGACCAAGTAGAAGATTGGCCGTTGCAACTCCATCGTCAATTACGAAACGGAATCGAAGATCATCCACACCTTCGACGACATCATGTTCTGCACAAACACCATCACGAAGGACACGCCGGCATTCGGGGCATCGCTGAATAATTCCGCAATCGTCTCTGATAACGAGAATATCTCCCGCAGTAGAGATACCATCCCTTGAACCACCTTGAGCGAGTTCCCACAACTGAAGTTCGACCACGTGGTCAGCCGGGTCAATCTTCCCCCACGAGGGTTCTCCTAGGGATTCAATCTGAGATGCTAGGTCAACAGTGATGTCTGGAGTACCCTGCCATGCACGAATGCGAGCATCCTTGACCAATACTGCTTCACCAGGGACTAGATCGATTGGCTCCCATACAGTCATCTTACAACGGCCGCTTGGATCAAGGACTCGAACACTCAGAAGGCTCTTCTCTTCCCCTTCGCGAGTGAAGGTGCGGGTTTCCATGGATTCAATCTGAACGACAACCGACACATCCCGCATCCCATCACGAATATCTGCAATGGTCAGCCGAGAAGAGGTCTCAAGTTCCGATATCTCAGGGAAAGCAGCGTCTCGGAAGACCTCGATACTAGTTCTATCACTGAAATTCAATTCGGGAGTATCGCGGAAGCGGCGCACATTCGCACCTTCGAAGCGAAGGAGTTCACCAACCTCATGATTGAAGGAACCCCAACACAGGAAGCCCATCTGGCCAGTAGAGTCTGCCAATTTACCGCGAACAACATCGATTGTCCCGCTACCATCTCGCTTGGTGATAACATCTGGACGGACTGCAATGACACGAGCCACAATAGATACAGGCCCCTCCATCGTGGAAGCGACAGAGAGATCTACCGGCTCAGAAGTAGGGAGAGGATTCGCTCCTCCTTCCTGCAATACTACAACGCGACTGCTTTGATTCACATTTAGAGAACGCTTTCCCTTGTACTCGTTTACAGAGACGCCTTCCAGTCGAACAATCGCTCCAGGTCGAAGATTCTCTCCATTATTGCCCCAATCCTTGTAATCCCAACGAACACTCTCCTTGCCATCGAACGGCGAGTCCTCAATCCAGCCGAATGCAATCTGTCGCTCTTCGCCTCGAACCATCTGGGACCTCGGCGTATAGCTGACAACGCGAACTTCGATTGTAATGTCACGATCATTTGCTCCAAGTTCTTCGAAACTCTTCACAGTGCGACCAACAGGTGCAGATTTAGGAGTGGGCATCGATACCTCCGCATTCGCGGACTTGAAACGGTTCATGATTGACCGTAATGCATCACCAGGTTCAATGCGAAACTGTTCCTCATACTTCTGGAACTCCGCCCTCACCTCTTCAGCATCAGCATCAGGTATCTCATCAGTTACTTGCTTGACAAATGGGTCATAATCGGACATGTCGTTCTCTCCTCAAGCGAGGATGAACGTCAACAGCCTCGAACGACGAGCCGGATCCTGTGGAATGCACAGGAGGGATGGCTCGGCGCGTGGTTGAGGTAGTCGGAACACCACATCGCCTCCAGTTCTGTGCGCTCCACGGTGACGGTAGTTAAACTCAACCTGTTGCCTTTGAAATGCTCTCAATCGGACCGGTGGCCTCTTGACAGTTGAAGGATACGTATGGCCTGATGAGGGAGCCGTTCCGGTTCGAAGGCGTTGATGTCGAGGCAGGCACAGCTGTCAGGATACCAGTGCAATTTGGCCTTGATCCGTTAGGGCGTCAATTAGAGATCCCAGTTCATATTCTACATGGATCAGAGGACGGGCCAATCCTTGGTATCACCTCAACGATTCATGGTGACGAACTCAATGGTGTGACAATTATTCGACATTTGCTTCACGGAATGGACCTGAATCCAGGTACAAAGGACGACCTTGTTACTCCTGAGACATTGTCTGGAACTCTGATTGTTGTCCCTGTATGTAATCCAGAAGCAGTAATCATCCACTCGCGCCGTTCCAGCGACGGGAGGGATCTGAATCGTTGCTTCCCAGGTACAACGACTGGAACACATTCATCTCGACTAGCACATACCCTATTCCACCGTATAGTGACACGCTGCGACTACCTAATCGACCTGCATACTGCACCTTCAGAACGTACAAACGCCCCCCATGTGAGAGCCGATTGTGATGACTCGAAAAGCAAGGAACTCGCCCGTGCCTTCGGCACACCGATAGTACTACACTCAATTGGTCCCGCCGGGTCCCTAAGACGATGCTCAACCCAAGAAGGGATTCATGCTGTTCTACTTGAAGCAGGCACTGCAAATGTATTCGAGGGGGGCGCCATATCTGCAGGAGTCCGAGGCATCATGAATATCCTCGTTCACCTGAAGATGATTCAAGGCACTATTCGGAAGCCGGATTGGAGATTAATCGTACGGACCTCGCAATGGATTCGGTCGCCACGAGGCGGCATGCTTCATCCACTGATTCAAGTCGGTGAATTGGTGGTCGAGGGGCAACCCATCGCACAGATTAGCAACCCTCTGAGTGGAGAAGTCGAGGAAATACAGAGTCCACTCTGTGGTGTGGCCGTAGGGCTGGCAACTGCACCACTTCTCCGAGCCGGTGAACCTGTAGCAAACATCGCCTCAGTCAACAAGAAACGGATGAGAGAACGGATTAGAGATTCGCCGATGACCGGTTGGAAATTCGAAGATGTCGCTGAGACATTGGAAGATATCGCTGAGGATGCTGACGGCCTACCTATCGACGAACAGCCGGAAGACTGAGGATTCCTCCATGCATCTACCCTACTTCGGATACGGGTCCAATCTAAACGAAGAAGATTGGAATCGAATCTCAAGTCGAACCGCTTGGAACAAGACACTTCTCCCAATCGAAGGTGCCCATCTATTGGATCATGCACCAATCTACCACTATTATTCGAGCACTCGGAATGGAGGTGCACTAGATGTAATTCCAACACGAGGAGCAAGAACTGTAGGAATGCTGTTTGAAGTACAAGAGGGGGAACTCAAAACCCTAAACAAAAAAGAAGGACATCCGAATGCCTATGATCAGAATCGAGTTTTTGTCCAGACAAACAACGGTGATATTATCGAAGCACTTACCTACGTCGTCAACGATGATCGCCGCGAAGAAAAATTCGTGCAACCAACTGATGATTATGTTCAATCTGTCCGTGATGGGTTGACTAGGTTCGGACTAAATCCTGAGGCACAAGATGCCGCATCTAGAGATGAAAATGATGCAGGATTCTGTGAATACGTCTTCGTCTACGGCACATTGCGCGAAGGTGAAGAACGAGCATCATCAATGGTCGAGAATAGAAGTAGCCCATGGATCGCAGGAACCGTACAGGGAGAATTGAGAGACCTAGGATTATATCCGGCTCTCATTCAAGGTAAGGACTGCATTCATGGCGAATTGCACCAGTACACACAGATTGGTGACGTTCTCAAACGGCTAGATCGGATAGAAGGGCACGAGGGGGTTGGGAAATCAGACAATTTGTATGACCGCATCCTAATCGATGTCACGACGGCTTCGGGAATTGTCCAAGCCTGGACCTATCGCATGCGTGAACAAGCGGGCTCCCGGATTGAATCAGGCGATTGGAAGAGACGATGAACGACCTTATGCAGTCCGCATTCCAGTGAGACGCATGGAGGGCGCCCGAATAGGTATAGTGACCGTATCGGACCGTGCTAGTGAGGGCATCTATGAGGACCTCTCCGGACCTGAAATACATCGTATCCTCGAAGATATTTTGATTACAAAATGGACCCACATCAAACGAATTATACCCGATGAACGAGAAGTGATTGAATCTACACTCATTTCACTATGCGATACTGAAGGATGTGACCTCATCGTCACGACTGGAGGCACCGGACCTTCTCCGCGAGATGTCACACCTGAAGCGACTGAATCTGTATGTGATAGAATGATGCCAGGATATGGAGAACTAATGCGAGCTGTTTCACTCCGTCATGTCCCTACTGCTGTGCTCTCTCGTCAAACTGCAGGACTTCGTGGGACTTGCCTCATCGTGAACTTACCCGGTTCCCCGAAGGCGATTAATGAGATACTACCTCACCTCTTCGAATCAATACCCGCCTGCATTGATTTGATGGGCGGACCGTTCATCGATACCGATCCGGAACATGTGGTCGCCTTCCGTCCGAATCATCGTTGAAGTTAGCCAAAGGATTCAACACAGGAGTACCGAAGCGGAACCCATGGCGAAACTCAAGAGCGGATTCGAGCCCACCCGTGCACAAGATGAACTACGTGACATCGAAGTCACACTGGACTTTACTAAGAACGCACTTGCCTCTGTCCTATATCGCCAGGGCGACACAATGGTCCTCGCATGTGTAACCAAAGAGAGATCCTTGCCACGGTGGTTTCCCCGTGACGCTACAAAGGGCTGGGTCCACGCCGAGTATTCCCTCATGCCAGCATCCACAGATTCCCGTTTCCGCCGAGAACGTAATGGTGCGAAAGGGCGGACTCAGGAAATAGAGCGGCTGATTGCACGTTCACTTCGCGCTGCTGTCGACCTTGAAGCACTGGGGCCAATTGCATTGAACATTGATTGTGACGTCATGAACGCTGATGGTGGCACCCGCTGTGCCTCCATTACTGCTGCAGGCATTGCACTCCGACTTGCCATACGCCGCCTCATTCGCTCCGGCCAGTGCCTACCCGCTTACGTGCGGGAAGAAGCGAAGGAGTCCGGCGAAGACCCGGCTACTCTCACCGAATCAGAGATGGCTGATCACGAAAGGGCCGTCATGCCACATGATCTCGCCGCGATAAGTGTAGGACTCCTCGAAGGCGAGGTCTACGCTGATCTCGATTACATGCTCGATAGTAACGCAGATGTCGACATGAACCTCGTGATGACTTCTAACGGACAATTTGTCGAGGTCCAAGGAACTGGTGAGGAAGCAACTTATTCACCTGACGAGTTGAATTCTCTAATCTCTTCTGGAATCGACGCTATGTCTGTCCTTTTCGAACTACAGAGAACCACACTGGCAGATGTCTGAATAGACACTGAACCTAACGCAAGCCTTGAAGGGCAATCCGTGGTGGGCGGAACGCTGCGACGGTAACTCAGTTGGGAGAGTGCCAGACTGAAGATCTGGAAGTCGCCGGTTCAAGCCCGGCCCGTCGCACCTTCTCAGAAGACGTCGTCCTCGTCCTCGTCCTCTTCCTCAAAGGAAATTCGATTGTTAGCTGACTTCTTTGACGCCTTCGCAGTTTCCTTTTCAGGTGCTTTCGCAGGGGCCTCAGCCTTCTTGGCACCAGCATTTTCGGCTTCAGCCATAGCACCAGTACGGAGACGTGCCTGCTCCTGCTCCCGTGCAAGAAGTTCTGCTGGGTCAAGGCCTGCTTCAAGAGCAAGTTTGTAGCGACGTTCCTCCAAGGCACGACGCTCGAGTAACTTCTGCTTAGCCTTGTCATACTGCTGTAGCATGTACATCGCGTCATGCTCAAGCAATGGTGAATCCGAGATTACAGTGACATCCAGCCAATCACCCTCTTCAGCGAGATATTCGGCAAGAGGTTCGAACTTCAAATCGGACTTCTTGAGCTGTGTGTAATGCATCGCATTTCCACCACGATGTTCGATTCCAGAGAAGTGGCAATAGAACGTCTTCCCACCATACTGCTCCCGGACCTGATCAAATAGTTCACCAAAGTCCTCGGATGTCCTCAGTGAACCGTTACCACGTGCATGGATATGTGCCATATTGAGGACTGGAACGGTGCCTTCCACATGGTTGACCACTTCGAGAACCTCATCCAATGTACCCCAAAGCGACTGCTGGCCACTCGTCTCAACGCCAATTAGAGTTGGTTCATTCTCCAAAACCCATGGGAAGGCGGCATAGTCAATCTCATCCTCCTCGTTACCCCAAAGTTGGCGGCACCTCTCAACTACACCCTGGAGGATGTTTGCAAGGTGCTCATTGGTCTCCCGACCGGCTTTACGTTCGCCATAAGGACCGACGTGATATGTGATATGTCGAGCATTGATGACCTTAGCTGCTTGAAGGCTGGTTTCCATCTTCATCAGTGTGCGTTGGCGGGAACGGCGATCTCCGAGTAAATCGGCATAGTATGGGCCGTGCATGTTCATCTCGAAATCAGATTTCCAAGACAAAATACCAGCTTGCCAATATTCGTTGAAATGTTGTGGAGTTACGGTGCGAACAGTCTGAATCTCCATCGTTTCTAGGCCAAGTGCCGTTATGTCGTCCATTCCTTCAACAATAGTACGACCTTTACAGGAAAGAGGAACCCCCGCTGGTCCGAATCTCAATGGCATGGCTAGCGCTCCCCCGACCTCCCGTCGCACCGGGTGGTTGTTCAAAAGGGATGTTACGCCAACAACCTTGTTTGAAAATGAGATTAGAGGGGTTTTCAATCAGAATATGGCTGAGACATCGTCTTAACCTCGCACACTCTCGAAGTCAATACATGAAGAACGCGCAAGGCACTAGGCCAGCGATTGTTCTCGTAGTTTTACTCTTATTCTCACCCATGATTCAAGCCGTTGAACCAGGTGCCAAAACCGACCCTGGGCCAGATCACCATCTACTTGGACTCCCTACCGACACCTATCCCATTGATGGATGGGGGCACCATCCGAACAATGACGGATACAATCAACAAAATGACGATTTAATCCGACTTACACCCTCTCAAGGTGATCCTGAGAATGCTTGGGTTGCTCGAGCTGATTTACTAAGCCCGAGAGAAATTAGTAACATCGCTTGTATCCAGAACTCATCCATTCCAGATGAATTAGGCATCTCCGATATGAATTGGCTCTGGGGCCAATTCATCAGCCACGATATCGACTTCACTCTGACTCAGAACGGACGTGTCGCAGGAATACCAGAAAGATTGGACATCGTAATTCCTGATGGTGATCCTTGGATGGATCCCTCTGGAACAGGTAGTAATCTGATTATGCTGTTCCGTTCACTCTACAATACGTCGAATGAAAACGACACACAACCTCGTGAACATCCTAACTCAGTAACAGGTTGGTTGGATGGTTCTGCTGTTTATGGATCAACACCAGCCGTAGCTTCGTGGTTGCGGACCGGCGAAGGAGGTCACCTCAAGATTACTGAGAACGAAAACGGCCCTCTACTACCTCTGGCAGATCCAGATGATGATACTGCACCCGGAATGAGTTTCGTCGGATTCTCCGCATCTGAGCGATATATCGCAGGTGACTCACGGGCGAATGAACATGCGGCTCTAACTGCAACACATATTCTGATGATCAGGGAACACAATCGAATTGCGGATCTACTTCAAACACAACATCCTGATTGGTCCGATGAGCAAATCTATCAGACGTCCAGGAAATACGTAACCGCCCTGATTCAAAAAGTGACTTACGACGAATACCTGCCATCAATGGGCGTCAACTTACCGGAATACCAAGGATTCAATTCAACAATCGACCCAAGAGTCACAAATGCGTTTGCGACCCTTTCTTTCCGAATGGGGCATTCTCAGATTGGTGTACTAACCGAACGCTTGCATGAGAACCGTTCTTCGATACCTTCTGGACCTATCGCTATGCATGATGGATTCTGGAATCCTAACTCATTAGTGACAGATGGAGGCATTGAGCCCATCTTCCGTGGCCTAGCGTATACAACACAGGAAGCGAACGATGTGGGCTACATTGATGCACTCAGAAATAGGATGTTTGGAGTCCCTGGCAAAGGAGGCATGGACATGTGTGCGATTGATATCCAACGTGGGCGAGACCATGGAATCCCAAATTATGGAACATATCGCCAAACTCTCGGACTACAACCCGTGAACAATTGGTCAGATATCACAAGCAACCCTGATACAATTCAAAAGATGGAGTTGGCCTATTCAGACATCAATCTCGCCGATCCTCTCATGGCAATGTACGCTGAAGAACATCCCAACGATGGGGTACTGGGAGAAAGCATGCATGCACTTCTTCTAGACCAGTTCGTGCGATTACGCGATGGCGACCCTCTATTCTATCTAAACGACCCAGATCTACAATCATCACTCGAAGAGATTGAGGAAACGACACTCTCAGACATCATCCTGAGAAACAGTCGCATAGAGGCACTACAATGTGACTCGATGTTTGCTGAGACGGATCTCGCTGCCATGGATTGCATCAATGAGAACCTCGGAGACGAAATTATCCCTGACCCCGTCGTCATCATAGGTGAAAACGAGAAAGAGTTCGTGCTGAATGCCTACTTCACCGAACAGACCAACCGCTCCGGGCTAGACCAGATTGAACTCGGCCAGCCGTTACAATTCTCAAGTTATGGGCCCGGTATCGCCGCAGAAGATTGTGATGGAGACGGGCGTATCGATCTTGCCATCGGAGCTATGTTCGACCAAGAAGGCTGGGAAACAGATAGCCCTCCTAGTGATGGAAGAATGCACATGTATCGGAACATTGGTGACAATCGATTCGTGGATATTACCGAAGCATCGGGTTTGCCGATGGCTAACTCCACCTCTGTAGGCCTCACATGGGCGGACTACGATTCAGATGGCGACATGGATTTGCATGTCGCTAATTTCGGCAACGTAACCTTGACGAGAAACGACACAGGGTCGCCAAATGCATTGTACCAAAATAATGGGGACTGCACCTTTGTTGATGTTGCACCGGAAGTTGGTATCGATAATCAGGGGCATTCGTCCAAGGGAATCTTCGCTGACTTCGATCATGATGGTGACCTCGATCTATATTCCATGAACTTCGGCCAGGTCTCCGAGGCCCAGATGGCCATCAAGGAAGACACTAACATCCTCTATCGTAACCTTCTCCGAGAAAGTGGGGCAGCCACTTTCGAACCGATTACCATCGCCGCAGGAAATGTCGTAGGAGGTGGCCTCTACCCTAGCGAAGAAGGCGAAATATACACTGGAGTNCCCACCTCGATTGCCCTTACTGCCCCCGAGAATCCTTCCGCACAGATGGCAGTACATTCGGACTTTGACTCTGAAGGAAACGGTTCAGGAATGTCTTGGGCAGGGCTATTCCACGACATGGATTCCGATGGATGGGAGGATATCTTCATTGCCTCCGATTTTGGTTTCTCCCCTATGTATCGGGGCAGTGAATCGGGCATATTTGAGAAGACGACCTTTGAGGACGGATTCATCTACCCAGGTACAGGCATGGGGGTCCACGCAGGCGACATAGAGGGTGATGGAGACCTAGATATGTGCGTCAGCAACTACGGACCTAACTTCCTCTGGATTCAGGAGGAGCCACGGAAGTGGGACGAAGTCGCGCACATGAGAGGATTCTCAGAGAATGTCCTAGTCAACTGGGATTGTAGGTTCATTGATGTCGATTTAGACGGTGATCTCGATTTATGGTTCGGCGTGGGACGAATCAATCCATTTACTGCTCTCAACAACAATTCGCTGTACATTAACGACGGAGATGGATACTTCGTAGATGCCATCGAGCAAGCCAACCTACTGGACCAAGGCCGAACCATGGGTTCTGCGTGGGCGGATTTTGATGGTGATGGCGACCTAGACCTTGTTACAGGGGACACAAACCTAGGAATCCGCTTCTTTGAAAACGATGCTGCACAGCGTGAGGGAGTGTCCTGCGTTGTCATCGACCCCTATTCCAACGGCGATGGTAACATCCACATCGATGGTATTGGGGCAAATGTTGACTTCCATCTAAGCAACGGAAAAGTGGTTCGACAAGCAATCCTAACAGGAGCTGGATTCAGCGGTTCTACAGTAAGTGAAGCCCGACTCGGAGTCCCCTCTGATGGAGCAATCGACAAAGTTGTCATCCATTGGAACGATGGGAATACGACCACAGTGGAACGATTGACAACAGACGAAACAATGAAAATCGCCTACAACCCTGACCTAGAGAGCGAACAGCAATCTTTCCTCATCGAGATAATCCTGGGAACCTGTGTAATTCTCGTTCTTGGATTGCTTGTTTTCAATGCACGATCGAAGGAGGATGAGGGCCCGCCCCTCTGACCGAAAATGACGGGTATCTGAAACCCATACGGAGAGTGAAGATCATGCGAGGCGACGTGAAATCAGTCATCTCAGCATTCCGAAGTGGTAAACCAGTTTTGGTATTCGATTCCGCCTTCAGAGAACAGGAAACAGACCTCCTGTTCCCCGCCGCAACCGTCACGCCTGCAGACATGAGGACGCTCCGTCGAGACTGTGGTGGACTGCTATTCCTCGCTATCGGCAACGAAGTCGGAGAGGGTTTCGGATTACCATGGCTCCAAGATCTCCACAGTCATGAACACCTTGTCGAGGAGCATCCTGTTCTGAGCCACCTAATCACAAACGATTTGCAGTACGATTCCAGATCCGCGTTCACACTCAGTCTCAATCATCGTGAGACGTTTACAGGGATTACTGACCGGGATCGGGCGCTTACCACCCGTCGCTTTGCGGAGCTCTGGGTTGAACTCAAGGAATCCGGAGCAGATCCCGAAGTATGCATGAAGGCACTTGGTAAGGAATTCAGAACCCCTGGCCACATCCCTGTCTGCCGCGAGAGTCCAGGAGGGATCACGAACCGTCAAGGACACACAGAACTCGCCGTCGCTGTAGCAAGAATGGCGGGAATGCCTCCCGTAGTCATTGGCGCGGAGATGCTTCAGCCCTACGGGGATGCAGCTCTGCCTGTCGAGGAAGCTATCGCCTATGGCGAGAAGCATGGCATACCATTTGCAAGCGGCCAAGATATCCTTGAAGCGATGGAGCGCGGGGGTAAGGAATGATGACACGAGTAATGGCAGTAGGCGTGTTTGATCTTCTCCACGCAGGTCACCTCCACTACCTTGAGCAGGCGAAATCTCTNGGANAGCACCTCACCGTGGTCATCGCTCACGACGATACTGTGCGGAAAAGAAAACACGAACCTGTCACAGGAAGTGACCTTCGATGTCGATTAGTAGAAGGCCTCAAACCTGTGGACGTAGCTATCGTTGGGAATCATCCAGATACACCAATGTATGCAATTCTCAACACCGTGAAACCGGACATTATTGCTCTAGGCTACGATCAAGAACACGCCGAAGAGCGAATCAAGAGAGATCTTCTAGATCAAGGATATACAGAAATCAAGGTATGTAGGGTCAGTGGACTCTCCGATGACCTTGATGGTACGCGCAAAATTATCGCTAGAATTCTGGAAATGCGAACACAGAAGGAGGCGGAATGATGTTTACTGGTATCGTCGAAGGTATGGCAACACTCCGGTCCAGCAAAGACAACGGTGACCACATACGTTGGATAATCGATCTTCCTGCAGGGGTTGGTGCTGGACTCGAAGTAGGTGCCAGCGTCGCTCTCGATGGCGTCTGCTTAACNGCAGTCAACATTGATGCCGATGTAGCATCTTTTGATCTAATCCAAGAGACACTCGATCGTTCTACACTCGGACTTAGAACCCCTGGAGACTCGCTGAATATCGAACGAGCCCTACGCTACGGAGATGAAGTTGGAGGACACCTTGTCTCTGGCCATGTGATGGGAGTTGGCACCGTNGCCTCCATCACCTATGCAGACGATACTGCTGACCTCAGAATCGATGCNCCCTCTCATATTGAAGACTACATCTTTGAGAAAGGATACATCGCCATCGATGGTATTTCACTGACCGTCGGTGAAACCCAAAATGGGGGATTCAACCTCCACATAATTCCTGAGACGCTTCGTCGTACCACTCTCGGACAGAAAACCTCCGGTTCATTGGTCAACATCGAGATTGATGCCATGACCCAAGCAGTGGTCGACACCGTCAAGCGTGTGATGAAAGGAGGTGTGTCACAATGACATCCATCGCGCTTGTCTGTGGCTCCTTCCACAAAACGGAGGTCGACGAGATGATTAGGCACGCGACCGCAGAAGCCGAAGAACACAATCTCGAAATTATGGAAATCGTATGGGTCCCCGGATCGATGGAAGCACCCTTGGCAGCAGCACGTCTCCTTGAGGACNAGGCCATCGCTGGTGTAGCCTGCCTAGGCATTATCGAGAAAGGAGAGACACAGCACGGACTCGCCATGGGTCAAGCCGTAATCAAGAGCCTGATTGACCTCCAACTTGGCTATGACAAGCCCATTGGACTAGGCATCATAGGCCCGGGAGCTGAACCGCATCATATCGCTCCCCGCCTCGAACCCCACGCGAGGAATGCTNTCGCTGCGATTGCACTCATGCTCTGAGGCGTAGCCATGTGGAATCGGATCAAAGTCGCTCTGGGGGCTATCCTCGGAATCTGGTTCATCTACATCGGAATCCAGCACTTTACTGATCCAGTATGGTTTGAACCGATAGTCCCCGATATTCTTGGCTGGCCACGGTTCTGGGTATGGGTCAGCGGTGTCGCCGAAATTATCGTCGGCCTCCTCCTNATCCTTCCAANAACACGACGAATCGGAGGATTAGCCTGCGCTATCCTTCTCGTCATACTCTATTGGGCGAATCTGAACATGTGGATCAATAATATCGCAATCGGTGGACGAACATACGAACATCACTGGCATATCCTTCGGCTCCTAATTCAGACCGCACTAATCGGTTTATCCGTGTTTATCTGGGGAGGATGGGCATCCGATAATCACCAGCAGGATTGATGGAGCACCTGCCGTTCGGATGACCCCATGAGCGGCGAAAGCATCCACAATGTGATCATCATTGGCAGTGGCCCAGCAGGCTATACTGCGGGCCTGTATGGTGCTCGAGCAATGCTTGAACCGCTCATGTTCGCCGGCTATATGTCAGGTGGCCAACTCATGCTAACAAGCGATATCGAGAATTTCCCAGGATACCCTCAAGGGATCGGGGGGCCCGAGATGATGATGCAATTACGCGAACAAGCAGAACGGTTCGGACTCAAGGTAGAGGACAAGAACGTCGAACGNATCGANACNTCTTCCCAACCTTACAGCGTCTGGGTCGAAGGCGAGGAGCACAAAGCGCATGCACTCATTATTTGCACAGGAGCAGAAGCGATTTGGCTAGGAGTCGAAGGGGAAGAGGAGCAGAAGGGGCGTGGCATCTCAACATGTGCAACGTGCGATGGAGCATTCTTCCGCGACGAGGAAATAATCGTCATCGGTGGAGGTGATTCCGCCATGGAGGAAGCAACCTTCCTAACCCGCTTCGCAAGCAAGGTTACTCTAATCCATCGACGTGATGTATTCCGCGCCTCCAAGGTGATGCTGGANAGAGCGGAAAATCATCCCAAGATTGAGATACGTACATTCCGCCAAGTGAAGAAGTGGCTATCTGATGAGAAGGGGCTCTCAGGTGCAATTCTGGANGACCCCCGAGATGGGAGTACCGAGGAGATCGCCTGCACAGGAGCCTTCATCGCAATCGGTCACAAACCAATCACTGGATTCCTCGAAGGTCAGATTGAAACTGACGATTCAGGTTACATCATCCACAAAGATCACACAATGACCAGTGTTTCTGGTGTCTTCGCTGCAGGAGACGTAGTAGATACGAGATATAGGCAGGCGATTACAGCTGCAGGAATGGGATGCCAAGCCGCAATTGATTGCGAAAAATGGCTAGAGGAAAATGTCCATTGAATTACTCTTCACGACGAATATCGCGGCAGTTCATTGAATCAGATGTAACGAATCGTTCATTANGTGAATCGGGCTACTTAGCACCATGCAGCCCGGCCCCGATGAGGACCCTTTNGCCAGCGCGGCTGAAGANTTCCAGAACGCTATCGACTCATTTCAGACAAATCTTGACACCGACAAGGCTCGCGCAGATCCCGCTCCAGTAATGAGTCAGCCAGTGCAAGCCGCTGCACCTGATCCAATCCCACAAACTCCAGGTCCAACACCTACCACCTTCACAGGCATGCCCTCACAACCAGTTCCAGGAAGTATCCCGGGTACTGCCGTTCCAGGGTCTAGTATCCCTGGCACAGCATTCCCTGCGGCTAATCCTGTGATGCTTGCAGGCCAGCCACAACCGACTATGGGTGTCCCGATGGGGGTGCAAGGAGTAGGTGGAATGATGATACCACCCACAACAAATGCAGTTCTAGCACTGGTGCTCGGGATTCTGGGCTGGGTAGGTTGTGGAATCTGTACTTCACTGCCAGGATTCCTTGTCGCCCAATCCGCTCTAACTACCGCAAGAGCTTATCCAGGTCACCCTGACACTGGAATGGCACAAGCAGCAAAGTGGGTATCTCTAATCAATGTCATACTGTTTGGACTCCTCATCCTATTCTATGTCGCAATGTTCGTCATTTTCGCTAGTTCTGGAGAATGGGATGTCGGAACCTTCGAGTGCGATAATGGCAACACTGTTCCGGAAAGTTACGTCAATGACGGAGATAATGATTGCGGCGACTGGTCCGATGAAAACTGATTTCTTGGATTGATGGCCATGGTTGACAAGCCATGGATGGATGGCCGATATGCTAGACACAGGTCACTTCCTGACTTTGGTGTAATGGGGCAGAAAGCCCTTGTCGATAGTACTGTGATCTGTATCGGAGCAGGCGGCCTTGGATCACCCGCCCTGTTGTACCTCGCTGCAGCAGGAATTGGCAGAATTCGTATCGTAGACAACGACGTCGTAGACGAAACGAATCTACAACGCCAAGTAATCCATTCAAACGCAGAAATCGGCGAACCAAAGGTCGATTCAGCAGCAAGGCGGATTCAGATGCTCAATCCCCTAGTGGAATGTGAAGCCCATCAAACGAGAATGACAACAGAAAATGCTCTCGATCTCCTGAAAGATGTCGATGTACTAATCGATGGAACAGATAACCTTCCGACTCGTTACCTGATTGACGATGCTTGCGCCATAATGGATATCCCATGGGTTCATGCAAGCCTGTTCCGCTATGAGGGGCAAGTCACCGTTTTCAATCACGAAAACGGACCCCGTTATCGGGATCTACATCCAGACCCACCTCCAGCTGGCACCGTACTCAACTGCGAAGAGGCAGGCGTAATTGGAGCGCTTCCTGGCATCCTCGGATCTATTCAGGCGATGGAGGCAATCAAAATCCTCAGTGGTATCGGAGAACCGCTCTCTGGCTGCCTCATGTTGATTGACACGAAAACTATGGAAACTCGACATTTGACCTATGAAGCCTCAACTACTCGTCAAGAGGTGACTGAATTGAACCGTCACAACGATTATGCAGAATCGGGATGTNCTANAGATGGAGGGATACCAATGAACTCGATGACTGTGACTGAACTGCACGACCTGATGCAGCAGGAGGAACCCCCGTTCGTGTTGGACGTACGCAGGGCGGAAGAGGAAGGTATCTGTTCGATTCCAGATACCGATCTTCGAGTTAGACATACAGACATCCTAATGCACATCGACGAAATCCCCTCAGATCGTGTTGTTGTCGTCTACTGCCGAAGTGGAATACGCAGCATGACTGCCATCCATGCACTCGCTGCAAGTGGCAGAGACCCAGAACTACTCCACAACCTGACAGGTGGCATCCTCGCATGGTCAGCAGAAATTGACCCCACGATGCCAAGATACTGAGCAATCCCATTCAGGAGTCCACTCAGGAATGCAAGATTCAAGTTAGGCGAGATGGACATCGGCCCATGCCATCCGTTCTCATCGCGGACGAACAGGATGGTCGGAGGAGTCTGTTGGCCTCCAGCATTGAGCGGAACGGGTTCAATGTAACACGGATCAGTACTCTGCGCCAATGCGAAGGTACAGCACTAGCCACGATGCCCGATGTAGTGCTAGTGGATGCCATCTGGACTACCGGGGATGCCCTCGGGTCGTGCTCTAGGATGACCTCTGACCCAGAATTTGCCCTAAAGTCTAGAATCGTCCTCCTCTCAAACCAAAGCGACGAAGATCATCTAATTGCAGCGACGCAGGCTGGGATCTCTGAAGTTATCCAAAAACCAGTAGATATGAATCTCCTTGTTACTCAACTGAACAAGCATGCAACGAAGGCCTTCGTACCTCCACCAGCAGAGATTAAATCGAAGGGGAAGAGTACCGGCGTCTTCGAAGTCAATGTTACTGCGGATGAACCAGGATGGGCTTTACCTATCCTCAAAGAAGTACTCGATGACGCTACAATCGACGAGGAATTTGTTCTCAAAATCCTCGATGATCTTGACTTAGATGGAGACGATGTGGAACCAGACCGTGTCCGTGAAATCCTTCGTGCGGCCTTCGACCGGCTTATCGTAGGTACAGATGAAGATATGTCCGACACTGAGGATGAGGACGCTGAGGTCCGAAGTGCTCGAGTTAGTAGCAAGATGATTGAAGCGATGGAAAAGCGTGCAAAGGAACTCGAAGATGAAATCGCAATCTCGCTCGAACGTCTCATGGTTATGCCAGATGAAGTAGCGATTATTACGGACGAAACCGAGTATGAGAAGGTTGACCCGAATGCTCTCAATATGACGAGATTAAGCCTAGAAATGTTCGAAGAACTACTGTTCGAACTTGGACTACCTGGCCGGATTGAGGATACCACACTCCTAACCCAAGTCCAAGATGCTGCGCAAATGGCATCTGATGCCCTGGATGCGCTCGGCCGCAACAAGGATTGAGGCCGAATCGTTTGAATGGCGGCTTCGTCTGGTAAGTTTGAGGCACCGGAATGCAAGGCGATCTGAATCCGGTTCCTGGTNCGGAGTGGCGCCCGCGTCGCCATCTGGATTTTCATCATTCAATTTCCTCACAGAATGTCCGAGATGACCTACTCCGTTTCATCGCAGAGCGACACGACGGGCATCTCCGTTTAGTGGCCCACCTCTGGGATGAGACATACCCTGACACCATACATTGGGATGGAGCCGCATTCCACAGCGTCATGGAGGAGTTCACCGATTCGTTGGAAGCAAACCTAGACACCCGCCGTACAGAACCTCAACTCACATCGGTGCTCGATCGAGAGGTCATTCCTCGTCGGCTAGGACATCTACACCTTAGTAGACGGCTTCAACGATTCATGATTGATGTTCGACTTCACCTTCGACGTATTGCATATACAGCCTCCATCGATGTGAATCTCCGCATGGATTGGCAACGCTGGATGCACCGTACCCGAATCCTCGATGAACATCTCAAGGATCTCTTTGCTAATGGTATCGAGACCCCTGACGGAGGTCGATTCGGAGGGAAGGGATTCCGCTCAACCTGGCAAGAAGGAGTAGTTGCCTGCGCATCTGCTCTGAGGAGGGCTATGGATCTCCCTCCTGAAGAACGCAATCTTGCGGATGTCATCGCCCCTATGATCCGGGATGTTGGCCTTGCCCTATCCATGGGCCAAACACCGCTCGAGATATTCGCAGCCCAAGTAGGAAAATCCGGGTCATACATGGACGGAGGNCATCCAGGCGCAGGGGGAAGAGATCTCCATATCGGGGAATGGAACAAGCGGGTGCTACCCCCTACTGCACCACTTCCCATCGCTTCAGCCACCTTGACAGGTGTCGCCCTCGCTGCATCTCGACTCGATGCACGACGGTTTCATCTCGCTCCGGTAGGGGAAGGGTGCAGTAGTTCAGGTGAATTTTGGGAAGCGATGAACTTCGCAGGTGCTCGAAGCCTCCCGATTGGATTCATGATTCAAAACAATCAGATTGCGCTTGACACTTTTGTTACCGGTCAGTCCGGAGTGGAGACTTTTGGAGACAAAGCGGCTGCAATGGGTTTCCCAGGTTGGACTATTGATGGATCCGACCCAGGACAATTCTANGCCTCTACAGCTGTCGCACGTGAATTTGCCCTTGCNGGCCACGGACCCACTCTGATTCATGTAGAGACCATGCGAGGATGCGGCCATGCGCATCACCACGACGACCTGTATCTTGGAGCCCCNTCCGGAAACCCACCAGGATATGNTGACAAAAATCTGCTCGCATATTGGGAAGCAAAGGACCCATTGCCCAACCACCGAGACCAGTTGATTTCGGAGGGTGTTGAGGAACAAGAGATTCTTCGCATGGAAGCAGAGGAGAAATCACTTGTCGATGCTGCGAGGCTAGAGATGGAAGCGATGCCTTGGTCGACACCGGAAACCGTCACACGTGGCATCACTAGCCTTCACGATGCAGACCCAAAGGGTGCACGCTTNGAACGCATCATCTCCACAAGTGGTAGAANAGTGAAAGATTCGAAGGTACCCAACGGAGAGATGGCAATACAGTTCTCTGAAGAAAGAAACGCATGGACTCTAGNTAGAGCGATTCAGAACGGCATGATAGCTATCGCAGAACGCTATGGTCAATCCACGGTTTTCATGGGCGAAGACATGGAAGTTGCAGGCGCCTTTGGAATGAACATACCTCTGCGCACGGCAGGTCATGGGGACCTCCTACTCGACATGCCTCTCTCCGAGGCTGCAATCATCCACGCTGCAACAGGTGCAGCTCTTGGCGGTATGCGCCCAATGGCAGAGATTCAGTTCGGAGGATTTGCAGCTCTCGCAATGAATGCGCTCATCAATAACGCCGCACAACTCCGTTGGAGATGGGGTGCCGATGTTCCCTTGACNGTGCGTATTCCACTTGGGGCAAAGACACGATCCGGTCCGTTCCATGCAAACATGATTGAATCTTGGTTCACAAACGACCCAGGCCTCGTTATCCTATTCCCCTCATGTCCTCAAGATGCCTATGATCTCCTCGTTGAGGCAGCCGCCCTTCCCGACCCTGTCGTGTTCCTCGAACACATCGGGATGTATGGCCTCCGTGGAGGGAAAACTGGATGGGGCGACTCAATCAATCAGCTAGTCGACACTAAGACCGTACTTTCTCGATTAGATGCAGGTGAAGGGCCGAAAGAGATTGGTAAAGCCAGAATCGTGCGGGGCGGAAACGACGTGACAATCGTCACATGGGGCGCCATGGTTCATGTCGCACGACATGCTGCAGAGCGGGTTGCTGCAGAAGGAATCGAAGCCGAGATAATTGATCTAAGAACATTACAGCCCTTCGATGCAGAAACATGTGTTGATTCAGTACAGCGAACTGGTCGTTTACTTGTCCTTCAAGAAGCACAGTGGACTGGTGGTTTTGCTCACACAGTATCTAGTAGAATCCAGGAAGAGGCATTCTGGTCTCTAGAAGCGCCCCCAATAGTGGTGGGGGCCCTCGACACACCTGTCCCATTCGCACCCCCATTAGAGGATTACACGATTCCAGATGTTGATCTCGTGGTCCGACATCTGCGCGCCCTCATTTGATGAAGGTGCCAATCTGGTTCCGACACGTCCATTATAGACAAACAAGGGGGAAGGGGTATGGACGAAGCGAATGCTGAGTCTAGTCGGCCCAAAATGGCGGCCTATACTGTCGCCTTCACACTGGGTATCTTGGGCCTGATGATGGCAAGTGAATCATTCTGGTTGACCATCTGTATCCTCCTACTCTCAACCGGCCTACTCATCCTAAGTGCAGATATGTTCGTTAACGCTGTGAAAATTGTCGCTCGACGGTTTGGTATGTCTGAACTCATCATTGGACTAACCATTGTAAGCATTGGAACATCGATGCCGGAGATACTTGTTGGCGTCAGTTCCTCCCTAGAGGTCGCTGCCAACGGTTGTACTCCGGAAGCCTGTGCATCTGATTTCGCTCTTGGAAACATCTACGGTTCTGTACTCGTACAGATTAGCCTCGTTCTCGGGATTGTCGTCCTGATCCACCCCTTAGAAGTCCGGCCCGATTGGCTAGCTCGTGATGGGCTACTCATGTTCCTAGCAGTCATCGTCTTGACGATGCTGATTCTTATTGATGCGAAACTCGATCGAATGGAGGGGTTAATCTTGTGTCTTGTGTATCTGATGTATCTCGTGAATCTAATACATCAGAGGGACAATATCAGAGAGGATGAACTCATTCTAAAGGGTCCAGAAGTTGATATTGCACCTGTAAAAACGAATGATTACGTCCTGCTTGCAAGTGTGGTAGTGGGTCTTTCTCTCGCAATCTGGTCCGCTACAGTTCTGGTGAACTCTGCTACAACTATTGCGGAAGCTATGTCGATACCTCCGTCATTCATCGGTGCCACGGTTACTGCCATCGGTACATCGTTACCTGAACTCGCAGTTGCTCTAACTGCCGCTAGACACTCAAAAGGAGTTGCCATCGGTACCCTCATCGGCTCAAACATCACCGATCCACTCCTTTCTATCGGCATAACTGCCCTAGTTCACCCAGTCACGATTGGTTCGTCGGACATTTTCTTCTATCTCATTATCCCGGCGACAATCATCACGACGGGTCTCAGCCTGCTCTTCATGTACACAGATTTCAAATTCCAACGATGGGAAGGTGGCGTTCTTGTCGGCTGCTACGCAATCTTCGTCGGGCTTCTAATCGCCGCCTCGAACATCATCTAGATTACTCCGAGCGGCGGGGTGAATGCTAAGTCGGGCCGACGACTGCCCCAAGCATGGTCGACCTCACACTGTCCGAGGAGCAGGAGATGCTGAAGGAACTCGCGCACGAATTCGCACGGGATTCAATCCGCCCTATGGCCGAACATTGGGATGAGAATAGCGAATTCCCGATGGAAGCTATCGCAGAGGCCCACGAACTCGGTCTGATGAATCTACACATACCCGAGGAATATGGGGGNATGGGCTTCGGATGCCTCACAGAAGCTGTAGTTCAGGAAATGCTTGCTTGGGGTGACCCAGGGTTCGCTACAGCAGCATATTCGAATGGTCTCACCGCTGCACCCATAATCACAGGAGGCACAGAAGAACAGAAGCAGAAATATCTCGGATGGTTGGTCGAAAAGCCTTCGATTGCCGCGTATGCGGTTACCGAACCTGGTGCAGGGAGCGATGTCGCGGCCATCCAAAGCACTGCAGTCCGAGATGGAGATGATTACATCCTCAATGGAAACAAGATGTGGATCACAGGCGCTGGAAAAGCGGACTGGTTCTTNGTCCTCGCCTACACTGACAAGGATGCAGGATACAAGGGAATGAGCGGGTTCATTGTCGAAGCAGATTGGGATGGCGTCTCCTTAGGTAAGAAAGAAAACAACATGGGACAACGTGCTTCTGATACCCGTGCAGTCAATTTCGAAAATGTACGAGTCCCTGCAGCCAACCTCGTCGGCGGCAAGGAAGGAGCAGGATGGTTCAACGCCATGGCGGCATTCGATGTTTCGCGACCTAGTGTCGCTGCTCACGCCACAGGCATTAGCCAAGCAGCCTACGAACATGCGCTACAATANGCGGATGAGAGAGTTACATTCGGAAAGAAACTACACCAGCATCAGACAATTCAGTTCATGCTCGCTGACATGAAGACCGAAATCGAGGCTGCGCGCCTACTTACTTGGAAAGCAGCGTGGATGATGGATAATGGTCAGCGCAACACAGAATTTGCCGCCCATGCAAAACGATTCNCTGCTGATGCTGCAATGCGTATCACGACTGATGCAGTGCAAGTATTCGGTGGATACGGATACTCGGAAGAGTACCCTGTCGCTCGCCTCATGCGTGCGGCAAAAGTGATGCAGATCTATGAAGGCAGCAGCCAAGTCCAGCGTATGATCATCGGACGAGAAATCGTTCGTGGACTCTGAGGCGATTCGATGCGCAGGGCGCATCCGTTGCGCTGTCTGGTACTTGCCGCTGGAGCAAGTCGGCGGCTCGGACGAGCCAAAGCACTCATCGAAGTAGAAGGTGTCCCTNTTNTTCGAATGTTGGTNAATCGNCTCCAAGATGTGGGGCTCAATCCAGTCATTGTCACTCGTCAAGAANTGATGCTCGATATCGCTCAAANATGNCAGGAATCGACTNTAGTGGTGAATCCAACTCCTGACCTCGGGCGCACTGGAACAATTCGTTGTGGCATCCTACATCTGATTTCTCAAAGAGGCGGAGAACGTCCGTTCAGACTNCTANTCGTCCCTGTTGACNGACCNGGATTTAGTGTCGAAACAGTCCGTACACTCTCNGAACAGAATCAATGCTGCGCTCCATCAAANGATGGCCGAGGTGGACACCCCATTCTCCTGATGCCAGATGATATTGAACGAATTGTGGCGGAACCTGATCCTGATCGNCCATTGCGCGATCTAGTAAATCCGGTGTACATCCCAGTCGATGATTCGCTACTTCATCTCAATATTGACCGTGAAGAGGATTTGATTGGATTTGAGTCATAATTGGTTCAACGTCGTCGCCTTCGTTGGCCACGATTAGAGCCGCCGCCTGAATTCCTTGAACGATTTGAACCATGTTTATTGCTACGATTACCTCTTTTCTGAGATGAATTAGGATCATGGTTTTTTGGACGATTATGTCGGCCTCGGTTTGGATTATTGCCCCTAGGGCTACGCCCTTCATCTGCCCGCCTCCGATCNGANCGCTCACGACGAAGATCNGGTTGCTTNCGTGTTGCTGCTCTNGAGNNACGTGATTTCTTCTTNCGGACCTCNCCTGGCTTCTGACCNGGCTTTGGNATNGCTTTAGGGAAATGGTAAGGGTGATCCTCAATCACTGGGATTTCGTGGCCGAGTAATCTCTGAATTCCCACAAGATAACCGCTCTCTGTATCATCACAGAAACCAAAGGCTGAGCCGCTTTTACCTGCACGTGCCGTTCGCC
>PATD01000031.1 GCA_002713585.1 Methanobacteriota archaeon | reverse complement strand
CCAATGGGACCACCTGCTGGACCACCAATGGGACCTGGACCAATGGGACCACCTGCTGGACCACCAAAGGATAATGATTCTAAATCTGATTCGTGAAGTGATGACGATGAGAGAAGCCGTCATCGAGGTGTGCAGTGGAGATACAGCATTCACGATTGTACCCCCAGAAGCCATGTCGTGCAACATGGATACCGTGACCGAGAGGATAGAAAAGGCGGGTTTCATCTGTAAATTGAAAAGCAAATTCTGCCATGTATTCGAAGGTGATTATGAACTCACTCTGTACCCTTCAGGGAAGTTACTCTTACGTGCTGATGATATCGAAGAAGTACGACGTATTGCATCCCTTCATCTAGATGTCTGGCTCGTGGAATGAGGGGCAAGTATGTTTCATCCTGACATCCTCAATCGAATCAAAAACGCACACCCGATTGTCTATCCAACAACCACTCTACCTGCCCTTGGTGTGATTCCAACCACGGAGGGGTTGGACCGTCTCTTTGAGATCAAGAAAAGAGATGAACTGAAGATTGTAAGCATCGCAGTCGCAGAATTTAGCCAGGTGGTTAATCTCGTACAAATCCCCCCTTATCTCGAAGAATTCCTAGACTGTTTTTCTCCAGGATCCATTACAACAATCCTTGAAGCAACGGAACCACTGGATTCTCGTCTCGGGGAAAATTGGATCGCCATACGAAAAGTGGCTCATCCAACAGCAAGGAATCTTTTGAAGGACGTGGGACCGCTCACAGCGACGTCGGCAAACCTTTCGGGAATGGATGTGAAGAACCACTGCATTGATGCAGCCGCAGCATTAGGCCTCCCCCCACAGGCTGCTATCTCTGAACTATGCCCTGGGGGCGAACCCAGCACATTGATACGTTGCCCCGCATTCCTTTCTTTGACTGACGGGCATAGCCCAGAGATTGTGAGAGAAGGAGTCGTTCGTTCAGAGGAGGTGGCAAACAAATGGAAGGTCCTGAACTGAAGCGTTGGAGAAACGCAGGAGCTGTGGCACGCCGCACTCTCAATCATATCTCGGAGAGTATGGAAGCCGGTATGACGTGGCACAGCGTCATCGAAAAATCTGAACGCTACATACGTCGACACGGAGGAAATCCAGCGTTCCCCTGCACTCTATCGGTCAACAATATCGCCGCCCATTTCACTACAGACCACACACTTACACCCCCCGAAGGTGTTGAAGAGATGGTTCTCCACAAAGGAGACCTCGTTAAGTTAGACATAGGAGTCCATGTCAAGGGCGCAATCGCCGACAATGCTATCACAATCGAGATTGGAAATGGTGGGAATCACACTGATCAAATACGTGCTGCGAAAGAAGCACGGGATGCCTCCATCGAGAAGATGCACCCTGGAACACCTTGGCATGAAGTTGGGGCTGCAGCTGAACAGGTCGCTATTGACGCCGGTTTCCAACCTATTCGAAACCTCTCAGGGCATCAATTAGAGAAATTCAACCTACACGCGGGTGTAAGTGTCCCAAGCCATGCCTGTGGTCCAAATCATGCTGGATATCGAGGTGTTGTACCTTCCGGCGGGATCTTCGCAGTTGAGCCGTTCAATACTACTGGATCAAGTGGCATGGTTGAGAACATGTCTCCTAGGAACTCTTCGAACATCTACCGAGTTACTGGAAATGTCGATATTCGACGCGCAGTTGCGAAAAAGAAACTTCGACCATTAGGTGCAACAATGGCACGCTATATCGAAGAGAGATACAACACCTTGCCCTTTGCCGAACGTTGGGCATACCCATTGTTGGAAAAGCCGTTCCCGAATGATGATGAGGAAAGTCATCAGAGGAAATGGAATAATCTAGTGAAAAAGTTGCAAGACATACGATTCCTTGAGACCTACGCTGCTCTACGCTGTGCAGATGGAGGCACTGTAGGACAATATGAGCACACTGTTCATATCACAGACGGTGGGCCTGAAATCATGACTTTGCCTTGATTTGGATTCTATCCGAACCATTATACCTCCCCCGCCCTCATACGTTACCGTACAGGGACCTGAAGTTTCGTAGAGTGCATCCCATCCCCTCGCGTTGTCCTTCTGCCCTGTACACCAAAAAAGACGTGTCGGCAGACAATATCGATTAATTCTACAAATAGAATGCTCTAAAATTCGCGCTCGATAATAGATATTTTTCAATCCAAAACCATTCAAAAATGGTAAAATATGGGGCCGATATAAGGATACGTCTTTCATTTCCAAACATAGGTTGAGACGATTCATGACGGCAGACAGATTAATATCAATGAGCGTTATGGGCAAGATGCCCCCTCCAAGCGTTGGGGCAGAGGACAAAAACATGAATATGAACAAGAACAACAAGAACGATGAGGCTGTGAGCCCCGTCATCGCAACCATTCTAATGGTCGCGATTACGGTCGTGCTAGCAGGCGTACTATACGTCTGGGCCAACAGCCTAGCGAGTGACCAGCCAGACGCAGCAAGCCTGAACAACTTCGATGCGTCGGACGCAAGCGCAGCAATGTCGGCAGCAACTGACGACACAATGCTACGCATGTCCTGGACATACGCCGATGAAGACCTTAACTGGGCTTTCGTGAGCTTCAAGCTCGAGATCGGCGACAATGTCTACGACTGTGAAGTCGCAGCGAACGCAGCAGACGGCGATGAGTGCGTAATTGTACAGAACGGCGGCGATTCGGACACCCAGTGGGAATCCGACGAGATCGTCTTCATCGACGAGTACAACACGGACATCTGCAGTAGCCAGTGCACTGTAGAAATCACCGTCCAGTACAACGGTCAGGTCCTATCCGGGACTCCATCCGTCAACGTCGCTTGAATCGCGATAGAATCGTTCTGATGACAACACTGCCGAATTAACGGCACAGATACATCCCTTGGCCTCTGGGATTGGCCTTCACGGCCTTTCCCAGAGGTCAGAACTCTTTCTTTCTCTGACTCCATTTCAATAGAGCATCTCGGTTTGTCTGAGTTGGCTTCCAAATTGCTGCATTGCGCCGAATGATGCGATCCAGATATACGCGCATCAAAATCGATTGACCGCGAAGATACGATTTGAGTGTGCGACCTAATGGAATCCAATCACCAAGCAGGTACACCACTATGCCTAATGAGGACATGAAAGCGAGTGCAAGGTCGCCTATCAACACGCTTTCTCCGCTCTGAATTCGAACCATTGTCAATGCAATATGAGCAAACATCGACATGAATGAGATTGTAACTAAAACTGGAGCAATGAGATGAATCCAAGCCTGACGTCTAAAGATTCGATTGAATGGGCCTTCCTTCTGGCTTAACCATAGGTCTCGATTCATCCAGAATAAGTTTTGAAGCCCACGAGCACGACGAATCGAACGTTGATTATTCTCTACTGAATCTGTTGGGATATGCTCTTGGAATACCAATTTAGAATCGAAGATACTCCTCAAACCTGTTCTTCGTATCATCACCGAAAGTTGTGAATCATCAGCATTTGTTGTCATATCAAGACGAGAATCGCCAATCGCATCCCTTCGAAATGCAAGCAAGGAACCTTCGGAAATTGGTGTTGAATCAAGTAAGCTCTCCCCGACCCTTTGATCAATATAGAATCGCCGATATGTCTCTTCATTCCTCTCGGCAGATGTGAATCGATTTGAAAGTGGACGGGGGGCGCCACTTACCGCACCGATAGTTGGATCCGAGCCGAACCAGTGGGAAATTCGACCCAACGAATCGGGTGGAAACAAAACATCTGCATCGGTGAGGACTACGATGGATTCTAGGTCGATGTTATCCAGCGCAACATTCACGGCAGCAGTCTTCCCTAAACGTTGAGGCATCCGAACGATGGATGGAATATTAGCAAACTCTTCTGGATTTTCACTTAACCAAGTATCGATGATTTGCAAGCTTGCATCTGTTGATGCAGAATCAACGATCATCAAGGACCAATTTCCCGCATATTGCTGATGTGCGAGATTCTCTAGACGGATTTGGATTATCTTCTCTTCATTCCAAATTGGAAGAACAACAACTATTGGTGAATCAGTGGTTTTCTCCTGAGGCTCCATCTTTTGTCGTCTTGAGACGCGCCGCATCCTCCACCAATGATCAATGAGTGGAACGGTAGCAAGGAGGCCGGTACCAATCTGGATGACCCCTAAAGGATCGATCATGGTACAAACTAAAACAGACCAGATATGATTCCACAGGTCTGTATGGAATCTTTACCCCCCATTCCCGAATACCTTTCACTACATCCGGAATCCGGAAGTCATGGCACGGAGAGTCCTGCATGTCGGACCCTCAGAAACCCGAGGTGGAATGGGGGCCTCAATCAGAAGAATGTGTAGCGACCCCCCCGACGGTTGGAGTGCTGATGCAATCCCAACACACGCTGATGGTGGAATTTGGACCATTCTTAACGCATGGAGGATTGGGCGTCGAAGATTAAGTCGTTTAATCCGGGATGACCCCCCTGACCTCATTCACATACATGCCGCAACACGGTTCTCCTGGGCACGCAAGCAAGCTTGCATCCACATAACTCAGAAAGTAGGTATCCCAACAATTGTCCATCTACACTCTGGAGATTTTGATCAATTTACTGAATCCTGGTTAGGTTGGCCAAGTCGAAGTATCCGCAAAGAACTCAAACGTACATCTGTCTATCCTGTTGTGTTAACTCAACAATGGAAAGAATGGATTGAGAGCTTGGGAATTGATGGAGCCTATGTCATGTCGAATCCATATCGGAATGACATTCTTCATACACCACCAGAGAAGCGAGATCGTTTTCGATTACTTATGGTCGGCAGAGGAAATAATAGCAAAGGTCACCGCATTGCAATAGATGCAGTAAATCAACTGAATAAGTTTGGAATCAAAGCCCATCTCGACATCTTAGGGCCTTCACATAAGGAAATCCCTACAACTGGAAATGGAATTTCTGTGCACGGTTGGGTGGAACGAAGGCGGCTTGAAGAAATCTCAGCGAAAGCGGGGCTTCTACTGGTGCCCTCTACCCACGAAGGTATGCCGTTAGTTGTGCTAGATGCGTTGGCTAGCGGCCTTCCCTGCCTTGTATCAACAACCTCAGCAGAATTTATCGGTAAAGGGGGAAGAGTTGTCGATTCATTGGAATCCTCCGCATGGGCTGATGCCATCCAATCAATCATTGAAGCCGATGATGAATGGAGAAGGATGTGTCAAGAGGCTCCGTTAGCAGTCCAAGGACTCGACTCAGAGTCCAATCGAATTCAATGGGGAGAACTTTACGATTCAATTATGCAATCTGATTCTCGATTAGGGAATTGAGAGGTGCGCTCACAACACTCCAATCTCGTTCATTTCTAGCCCATTTCTTTGCACTCTTTCCAAGATGTCGCCTCATTTCGCTAGATAGAGCCCGGAAATAATTGACTGCTTCAATGAACGCAGTATCATCTCCTAATGGAACAAGTCTCAACCAAGGATTACTACTCGGATCTGGCATATCTCCTACATCGGATGTTACGACGCAAAGTCCAGCTGCTGCATATTCAGCGACCTTCAGTGGCGATGCCCCCCTCCATTCCATGCGATTTGGTAGATGCATTATCCCGATATCAGCAGTAGCTAGAATCTCAGGAATCCTTTCCATTTCTGACGCGGGACGTACATCGGCCCCTATACGGCGCAAACGGTCAGCATCGTTACCAGAACCCATGAAAATCGCGTCGATACCCATCGCATGCACACGAATCAATTCTCTCTCCTTCGCAAGCGAACCAATATAGATACAACGAGGTGTTTCTCTATCATCGCGATGTACTTCGAAACGTTTCACATCTACACCAGCAGGAACCACCGCAACTGGAAGATGTTCAGCAAGATGTCGATGATGTGACGATTTCACGATAGCACCGCAGGCATGCTCACGTGCAATCCTCCACGCGCGAGTATGCTGTCTTCGCTGAATTAAACCCACAATGCCACGACTTACTGGGGGGCTGCGATCAAGGATGAACCAAGGGATGTCTTGGTGATGGAGGCTTTTGTATGAACCTTCGACTGCAGTCCATTCGACGAGAACTGCATCTGCCTTGATTGAAGATGAACACGCCAGCCTAACTGAACGAGTGAAACTACGGTGTCCAAAGCCTATTCGCTTCGAACGATGAACCACATAATCAAGGTCAGGCGTAGGTGACATCCAATGGATTTCATGTCCCTGAGCATCAAGTGCATTAGCGAGGCCAAGACGAGACGTTCTGGTAAGATCTTGATTCAGATCACGATGAGTTATCCAGAGAAGGCGCATGATGGCCCATTCCTTCTCAGGAATCGTTCGACCAATCGGCTTCCATGCCGCGAACGGTACGAGCCTCTTCGACAATTGTTTTCAGATCCCCACTCTGAAGTAACTCCAGAACAATATCGGATCCACCAATTAATTCGCTTCCTATGAAGACCTGAGGCATCGTAGGGAAATCTGACCACTGGCAAATGGAGGGGATGGCTCTCCGGTCGCTCAAGACATCGACGGAGGCGTAAGGGTGGCCCAACTGGTTCAAAACCTGTGCTGCACGGTTGGAAAATCCACACTGTGGCGCCTCTGGAGATCCTTTCATGAAGAGGACGACGAGGTGTTCGTCCACAATCCCTTGTAATTCATCAGCTGTCCATTCAAATCCTGTCATTTTGTTCACTCCTTGTCTGTTCTACGAATATGGATCCCGAAGAATCCGCTTCCATCCCCATGTGGATGAAAGGTAGTATCTCCAGCATTCTCTGCTTGTTCAGGAGTCATGCACTTTAGATCCAAGGCATGTACTGCTCCTGAGGCGATGTGTGGTTTGAAATGATCAAGGATTGGTTTCTGTCGTTGTAACGGTCGTACTCCATCGAAAGATGGAGCAATGACTCGAACATGGAAATGGTCTCCCGTCCCGTTGAGATCAATTGCCTCAACCAAGGCATCTGAGACGACGGTGGCGACCTCGGCCTCTACCCACTCCGCCGTGACCATGACGGACATTTCTCAATGACGGATTTGAACCCTCCCAAAGAGAGAATGGTCATTTCATTCCACATGTACCAACCAGATGTTGACCATCCAACGACGACCTCGGACCGGGCGTGACGCCCAAGCCCTCCTCGGAGCTGAAGGTGTCAACATTGGCCTTGGAGTAATCTCACAAATCATCCTCACCCGCACACTGCTCGATGTTGAGTACGGTTGGTGGGTAATAGTCTACGACTTGTTTGCAACTTTACTCCTCGTACTGGATTTTGGAATCCCTACTCTAATTGCTCGCGATGGCCCAGCAAAACCTACTCATATTCGCGCCATGGTGCATTACGGACTTAGAATTCAATGCCGCATAGCAGCACTCATCTTACCGCCAATTCTGCTCATCGCTTGGGTTGGTTTCGATGATATGGGGACAAGTGTCGCCATACTATCACTGGCGATTGGTGCTGCACTGATGTATCTGAGTGGGACGCATCGCGTTGCACTACGTGCGGTGGGTGAAGCAAGAGAGGAAGCTGTTGCACGTGTAATCGACAAGGGACTAATGGTCGGGGGATATGCAGTGGTATGGGCAATTGGTCGAGACGGCCTGATGGAGTTCGCAATGGTGTATGCTGCAGCATCAATGATTTCCACAATTTACGCCATATGGAGATCTGAACGCAAACTTTCAGTATTGCCTCAACAGCAAGCCCTACCAGAAGAAAATGTGACAGCACTACTAATTCGAGCTGCACCGTTCGCTCTTACCCTCGTCATCCTCCCATTGATGGCAAGAATGGACAAGTTCCTTCTTGCTGGATTCCAAGGCTTGGAACTCGTGGCGGTATACAATATCGCTTGGATTGTTCTAATGGCTGGATGGGCAGTCCCACGTTCGATTCAACAAGCCCTACTCCCTGTATTCTCCGACGCTTCTTCGAATGAAGGTGCGCTTCGCACCGAACAGATTCGGGCAATGCGTCTAGTTGGACTTCTCACTCCCTTCGGAATCTTCGTCGCACTACCTATCGCGACAATTGGACTTCCTGCACTCTTTCCAAATTCTCTTGTTGAGGCAAGACCGGGAGAAGGGATTGATGCAGTCTCACTCTTCGTGCTCATGCTACCAGCCTGGGTATGGGGACTTCTTTCATCACCCATGTTGGAAAGTACCAAACTGTCTAATCGAACTACGACTTACGCACGTGTCATCCTTGTAGGTCTCGCCGTTAATCTCACTGCAGGTCTACTTCTAGTACCTACTTTCTCACTCAAAGGCGCTGCGATATCCACTACAATTGGCCACGTATGTATTCATCTCCAAACAATGCGTACTAGTGGCATGTGGGATAATCTACAATGCCGTTCGATTATGACGGTGCAGTTAATCGCAGGAATTCTTCTCCATATTGCTGCGACAATACTAGCTCTAGCCGAACCGATTGAGAGCATATGGATCAAATGGGGGATCCCCCTGTGTTGCTTTGGATTAGCGACTTTGTTAATCCTAATACCTACGAGAGAAGGTTTGCCTACGGTTCATCGATTTCAAGCTTGACCTAACTCACCACGAATCTCGGCGAGGTTCTCTGCAATTGAGCCCTTATCGTTAATCAGTCCACTTCCAACAACAGCAATGTCGATTCCCCAATCGGCTACTTGAGCAGCATTATGCGCTTTGATTCCTCCATCTATCATCAAACGTGTCTGGCGGCCACCATTCGAAATCTGCTGATCGATTGCAGTACGGAAACAACGAACCTTCTCCTCAACCTCTGGCATGAAGGACTGACCACCCTTACCAGGTACTACAGACATAACCAACACCAAATCGAGATTTGGAAGATAGGGGAGAATCATATCCACTGGAGTGTCCGGATTGAGAACTAATCCTGCCCCCACACCTGCAGCGTGGAGGGAATCAATCAAAGCGGTAGGGTCCTGAACTGCTTCGATGTGAGCAATCACTAGATTGACTCCCGCATCAACATACTGAGACCAAGTCTCTTCCGCATTTGTAATCATCAGATGGCAGTCAAGAATTACATCCTCGCCCAACCTATTCCGGATACTCCGAATTAGTGCAGGGCCGAAAGTGATGGTACGATTTACTACCCAATTCCCATCCATGACATCGAGATGAATCCATCTAATGTCTGCTTCTAGGGCGGCATCTAAGACCTCACCCAATCGGGTGAAATCAGCAGTCAGGATACTCGGAGTGATCTCCATTGTTACTTCTAACCCAGAGGGGGTTCTTCGCAGTTGCGCGGTCTACATGGGTGGTCCATATGTTGATAGGTGTTCATCAGTGACGGATTTGGTGAGGAAGGACAATGGGCAAGATTGTAGACGCTGCAGATTCTGATTTTGATGTCGTAACTAAGAGCGATGAGTGGGTCCTTGTTGACTTCTGGGCACCTTGGTGTGGGCCTTGCAAAATGATTGCACCTGTTCTTCAACAACTCTCGGTTGAGCGGGAAATGACAATTGCAAAGGTCAACACCGACAGCAATCCACTCTCAGCAGGTAAATTCGGAATTCGGGGAATTCCGGCTCTTTTGCTATTCCACAATGGACAACTAGTGGATCAACAATCTGGGGCGATGCCTAAGGCTCAGTTCGACCAATGGCTAGACCGGCATATGACATAATCAATCGCCGCGTACGCGTTTCATAGCGCCAAGGTCTCTTTGTAACCGCTCTCGAATTGCATCGTGGATCCAAAATCCTCCATCGACTTCGAAAATAAGACCTGATTCAATTAGACTCACAGGAGGGGGGCCGTCGGCATTAACCTCCTCACCAAGTTCGCTCCAAGGTACCGGTCTATCACGGCCAGCAAGAACATCTAGCACGGCACGATCCGATGAGGGTAATACATTCAGAATTTCCTGATCAAGGAAACTCAACCAATCGCCATGAATGACATCTCCATACATCTCAAGCAGTTCCAATGCTAACGGGTGGCCTCCAGTCAGCCGATGTACCTCCGACGCGTCTGCTTGTTCTGACACATCGATATCCTTCAACCATGTCTTTACTACATCCTCACTCAGACCAGGAAGGGCCAGTTCTCCCATCCTATTACGAGTAAGAACATCCCGACGATCGTAGAATGTCATCGTTGTCCTTGAGATAAACAGAAGACGCAGNGGTGTAATCTCAGCTACCTGCAGTAATGCCCCAAAGAGATCNCGTCCAGATTCAGCGAGATGGTGNGCGTCATCGATTACAAGAAGGATGTAAGGGGGCATGTCTGACTCCATCTCATGATCAGGAAATACTCGCTCTCGCAAAGCGAGAGGGTCAGTCAAATACTCTGTCAATCGTCTCCTGAAGAGATCTATGTCGAAATCGGCACCAGCGGTACGGGGTAAGGTGTCCAACAAATCATGAGGATCCCACGAATCGTTTGATCGCGATTCAATTCCAAGGCGGTGGAGGAGGCTGATTGCAAGGCCAAGAGGTGTGTCCCATGGGTGGCAGGGATAGAACATGAGGCGAAGACTCTGCATACGGTCGAGGAGCCCCGATAACCAATGGGATATCAGGGTCGTCTTCCCAGCTCCTGCGATACCATGTACAAGCATGCCTGATACACGACTCTCAAACCAATCATCTAACGATTCAAGTTCAGCTTCCCGACCACGAATACGACGGATTGGTGGAGGTCTAACATGGTATGTTGAATGGGCACCTTTGAGCAAAGTCAAGGACCCCAAAATGGAAGATTCTGTTCGTATCGAACCGAATCGGATATCGCCATAGTTGAGGACGCCTTCGTGCTGTGCGTGCATCAAAACCTGAAGCAGGCTCATATGTGCCTCGATTCGGGATGCGGCTTGATCGGCTCGCACGGTTAGCATCGTCCCTTCTTGATCTCGAATTGAGACTCGTGAAGATGCAAGGCGAGACTCACGCTCCTTAGCAAGGGATTCTCCATCGGGCGTCAACTGCCAAGCTCTCTGTCTGCGATTCTCACCTTTGATACTCCTAGTGAGTGATGTAACGAGTTCTCGACGAGCAAGATTCTTCATTGCACGACTCACATTGGGAGGATGAAGTGCACACGCCTGAGCAATTCCGTTTCGTGTAACTTCGGGTTCAACGGTATGACGGTCACGCTCTGAAAGGTGCTCTAAGAGGTGGAGAAGAACACGGTCCTCTACAGGGACATTGACCCTGTCAGGCTCGACCTCCATGGACAGGTGATGCNTCCGCATCCGAATTGAAGAATTCGGACAGACGNGTTAGATTNCATAGATGGTTACGATGCATATACAGAAAACGGTTTATTTGCCATAAAGGCACGCGAAACCATGGAGCCGCACCGAAATCAAGGGNTGGTTCTGTTCATTCTGTTTATTCTCTTGTCATCTGTGGCCATACCCCCGGTATCTGCAAGCGGGTCAACTGATACTGATGGTGATGGGACTGTGGATGGCTTAGATGACTGTCCCAATGCATGGGGGAACAGCACGAGTGATCGGCAGGGATGTCCCGATTACGACGGCGACGGCAATAGTGACCTCAATGACCCATGGGTGATGGCAAATGGCGGATACCTCGAAGATGCNCGGATAACATCTAGCGAAGAGATGGTCGCTGTACTATTCATGCCTGGAAACGGAACTTACTATCTTCGAGTNTTGAATAATCCNGGTGGATGGGGTAGTCAAGATAGCACCATTGTTCGTGTTATGGAAACATCCAACAGAAATACCGTAAGAACAGTATCATTGAGTGGTGAACTAACAGCAGATATTGCATGGTCACCAGATGGAGAACGATTTGCAATTCATACTGATAGTGAAGAAATTCGTGTCTACAATACATATTCGGGACTGCTTGATTTTACCGCAGATACTGATGGAGAAGNTGCTGGAGAAATAGAATTCTCGCCAGATGGTTCGATGATTGTTGCTGTTGGATATCAAGATGGAAATAATGGAAATGGACAAGTTCAAATTTTCAATTCAACTACTGGTGCTGAAATTGCTGATTTTAGTCCGGGGTCTTCAGACTATTTCTATTCTGTAGATTTCAGCCCAGATGGTGAATTTCTGTTAATTGGAGGGAATGATAATTTCTACATATATTATGTGAGTAACCAAACATTGTACCGTACAGTTACTCCAAATTTTAGTTACATAAATGCCGTTGCATGGTCACCAGATGGCAATATGGTCTCTATTTGTGAAGGATGGGGCGGAAGCNATGCAAGAGCACGCGTATATCATGCCCTAAATGGAACCCAAATTTTCTCTTACACGACCTCAACATCTTGTCTCGATACTGCTTGGTCTCCTGATTCATCCCAAATTGCATTCAGCCATTCTTACTACCGAACTGATGGTGCTTCAATCAATATTTTTGATGCAAGAACTGGAACAAAATTAGACACTTTGAGTGCTCCTCGTCCTGGGGGTTGTACCAGTAGTGGAGGAGGCAATAATTGTGGACAGATTAACGGGATAGACTGGCATCCTGATGGAAACTATATTATTTCTGCTCATGGCAGAAATNACGAAGGAATATACCACTGGATTGTAGATCCAGACATTGACGGAGACGGNGTGCTAAATCCAGACGATGCCTTCCCAGAAGATGGAACTCAGTGGGACGATTCAGATGGAGATGGTTATGGTGACAACGTAAACGGAAACGAGCCAGATTCCTGTCCTAATACTCCTGGCACCTCCACTCAAGATGTCTACGGATGTATCGACTCCGATGGGGATGGCTGGTCTGATTCAGGTGACGATTATCCTACGGACTTCTACCAATGGGCAGATACTGATGGAGATGGATATCCAGACAATGTGAACGATGGGCGTTCCCCTTCCCCTTATGGCGCATTGGATTACCTGCCGAATAATCCCACTCAATGGAACGATACTGATGGGGACGGTTACGGTGACAACTACAACAATCCCAACCATGGTTCTGCATACAATTTCCGTCCAACAAGTTGGCCTGGCGAACTCATCACTACGATGACTCCAATTCAAATCTCAGAGGTAGATATCTTCCCTCTAGACCCCGATCATTGGAGTGACGACGATGGAGATTGGGTCGGAGACCAACAATTCTCACCCAATTCAGATGGGTGCCTTGGTACTCCTGGACGTTCCATATGGGATCGATTAGGTTGTCCCGACTCCGATGGAGATGGCTATTCAGACCCTGACCAGAATAGCCTCGCATCCCCGAATGGTGAGGCGGACGCTTTTCCAAACGAAGCAAGTCAATGGTCTGATCAAGACGGAGATGGTTACGGAGACAATGCCACGGGCTTCCAAGGAGATCGATGTGGACAAGCAGGTACCAGTCTATGGGCAGCAGTGTACAACACTACCAGTCAAGAAATGGAAGACTTGGAACACTTCGGGTGTCCAGACCGTGATGGGGATACCTATGCAGATGTCTTCGATGCATTTCCCGATGACACCACACAATGGGCTGATCGAGACGGAGATGGTTGCGGTGAAAACGCGAGCGGTAACAATCCAGACCTCTTTATTGATGACAGTGTCCAATGTACCGACTCAGATGGAGATGGATATGGTGACGTCCCCAGTGGGGACAATGGTGACTGGTTCCCCAACGACTCAACCCAATGGCATGATACTGACTCCGATGGCTTCGGTGACAATCAAACCGGTACTGATGCTGACATCTGCCCACTAGAATACGGAACGATGACTGAGGAAGGAGTTCGAGGTTGCCCCGACTCCGATAATGATGGGACTGCAGACATAGAGGACCCGTTTCCGACCGATGGTTTTGCTTGGTCAGATGGTGACGGAGATGGTTATCCCGACCAGATTGGGCCAAACATGGACGATTGCCCCACCCTTGCAGGTAACTCCTCATTGGGTGGCATGTTCGGTTGTACTGATACCGATGGGGACGGATACTCTGACGGAATAGACCCCTTCCCAGAGGACCCTCTCCAGTGGGAAGATGATGACCTCGATGGCTACGGTGACAACTACGGATACACCAACATTACTGTCACAGTGAACAGCAGTCATGGAGGACAATCAATTGATGTCATCAATCGTGTCCAGTATGGAGACGCCTTCCCTGACGACTCCACACAGTGGTCCGATATGGATGGAGATGGATATGGTGACAACAGCACTGGATACGAGCCAGATGCTTTCCCACTCCTCCCGACGCAGAACGAAGATCTCGATAGAGATGGATATGGTGACAATGGAACCAAAGATGCATTTGAGCCCGATGATTGCAAATCTCAGCCGGGAACATCATACATCGACAGGATTGGTTGTTTAGATAGTGATTCAGATGGCGTTTCTGATCAGGGAGATTCTTGTCCATTCGATCCGGATGCCTCTGAATTTGGGGCGACATGTGCCATCGTAGATCCTGCCTTGAACGAAGGCACTGAAGGTCAAGGTGGCACGGATTTCATGACTTATGTTTTGGGCGGAGGGATATTCCTAGTCATATTCCTACTAGCTGCAATCCTCATGGCAATGATTTCACGCCAAGCAGCAAAACGACGATTCTCCGCTGAACAACGTCGATTGCAAGTTCAGGAGGATGCTTTCGCTGAAGAAGATGAACGGAAGGCAGCATGGATAGACCATTATGTCAAAACTGGTGAATTCGAAAAGGCGAAGGAACTCGGTTGGGTTGAGAAGCCTGAATGGCAGCGTCACCAAGAACAAGAAGCTGCGCAAGCTCTTGCATCCATTCCTAGTTTGGATGATCTCTGATTAGTCCATCGAACTTATGGCATCCAATGTTGGTGAATTTAAGGCATAGTTGTGCTCAAGGCACTCACCGATGGAAACCCAATCGGGCGTTGTCCCATCTATCCAGTCATACCGATGCCCTGGAATCAAACGCCAATCACTAGGTATTCCAATCAACTGATTCTTAGCATGCGCAATGCTCCTCCAAAGAGTTAGAGGATCCCCTCCTGGGAGGTCATCTCGACCACATGCAGAAGTAAACAGAAGATCTCCCGCATGGTATACTCCGTGACCATGAATCGTGACATGCCCAGGTGCATGTCCAGGCGTATGTGTGATGGTTAACTGAATAGAACCTGCAGACCATCCAACATCTGTACAAGTGGCATGCTCCCAAAGATGGGTTGCATGGACGGGGCGAAAGACATCGAACCGCAACCAAGCTGGGTCCACTGCTTCGCGATGTGCCCAAACCTCGAGGGTGTGTCCGAAATCATTGCGGATCATTTTCTGGAAGCCTGCTGTGTGATCCCGATGAGTATGAGTGTACAGAAGATGTGTTGGTTTGAGGCCCTCTTCATCCAAAGCCTCCACCCAACGATTGGAATCGAATGGGTCAATGATGGCCACAATACCATTCTGACGATCGATAAAAGCCGTGTTCATATTCATGAACGCTCCCATTTGCGTCACCCAAACTTCGACGCCATCGTCATGGGTACGCCGATCGAACTCTCCTGGTTGCATCATGTGCAACGCAGACCCGTTTGACGTATGGATGCCACGGAGGTCACAATTCAACTGCACCAATCAGTTCATACGAGGAGGAGGACATTGAATCTACATGAGCCAGCGGCAGCGAGGCATCCTTCTGGTTCTCGCCCTCCTGCTATCGAGCATCGGAGTAGCCTCTGCACAGAATGGAACTGGCCCGCACACCTCTATCGAAGAACTAGAACCGATGAATGGAATTCACTTCATCGCAGGTGAAGAAGTTGAGTTCAAGATTCAAGCCGTAAACTCGGATTCCATAGCCCACAGTATCGAGTATAATCCGACATGCCCCTACACCTTCCAAATCGTTGATTCAATGGGATCTGTCGTCTATGATTTGGAGGCAGAGCGACTCTGCCCCGTTCAAAAGCGTGGTGAAACCTTAGACTCTGGTGAGATTCTGGAAGTAGGCACGGTCAGATATGACTTCACCTCAAATGGTGATGATTTAGCTACTGGGACCTATGAAATCTTAGCACAATTCGGTGAAGATGTAGAGGTGGCTCGACAAATAATCGATATTCAACAGAAAACCCAACTACCAACCGATGTCCGCATGGAAGCGATTGTCCTTCCATTTACATCTGGAGATGTCTCTGAATCATCCGATCATCTCGTAATCAGTGCAATTATCCATAATGATGGAACGGAGGCTGTTAGCATCGAAGGTTACGATGACTGTGACATTCTATGGTCACTCGATGGTGACACACCAATGGAGGCCGGAATCGGATGTGGTGAAGGTATCACAATCAATGCAGGCGATTCACACCACCTTGGATGGATTGAGCAACCGCTCAATGATGCGGTTGTTTCAGGGCCAAGGTCAGCAAGCGTGTGGATTATCGGAAATGACCTTTCAGCACAGATATTCAACTGGGCCCATACTGTGAGTGAGTCAACACTCACCGATGTTGAGATTAGTATCGAATCCCACTCTCTCAGCGATTCGATTGCCCCTACAGCCTCAGATATCGATGTACGTGTTGTCGCGAAGAATATGGGTCCTGCGAAAATCATCTTGGAATACTCCGCCGATTGCGCAGCACCACTCTCTGTCCTTGATGAACGTGGACTTTGGATGCATGATCAATACGAAGCCGCGAATTGTGATTCGCCACTTACTACACTCAACCTTCTGCCTGGAGAGGAAACTATTCTGTGGGCAGATCAAGTGTCTACAGTAGACACGAATGGCTGCGGTTGGATTGGTTCAAACATGGCAATACAGGCTAATCTCCCCCAAATTGGTCAATCATCGATACGATACTTCGAGCTATTGGACGGAAGCGGGGCACAGGAATGTAGAGCATCCAATCAACCAATCGATGACATCGTATTCTCTGTCGAGGAGTTCGAAGTTGTCGAGGATTTAGTGAGGTTTGACCTCGCCCTCACAAACAACGGAGAATTACCTGTAGATTTCATCTTGTCAAGCGATTGTGCTATCCGGTCGGAATCATCTCTACAGGGAGATGATCAGAGTCCTCGTTCAAGTGCGCTCGCCTGCGAACTTGACGATTCAATGATTCGTCTGTCAGAAGGTGACACCTTCATCTTCGAAGGATTATCTCATACACTCTCAAATGGCGTATCAGGGCAACACACGATTCTCTTCACACTACAATCCGTTCCTGAAATCCAAACAAGTATGACATTCACAATCGAAGATTCTGAAGAAGCGGGAGAGGAAAACGCGGAATTGGATGACGATGGAGAAATCATAGTTGTAGAGGAGGAGACCATTTTGTCTGTGGATGTCATTGAAGGAACCTGGAGTAGGGTCCGCACTAACGATGGTGGATGTTGGATACTTACCTCACCTGCAGGTGAAGAAAGAGCACTCGAGATGAGTAACGATGCATCCTTCGCTGCTATCGATGGCGAACAGGGCGTCTATCGAACCGTCGAAGCAGCACTCACAACCCAATCACACTGCATAGCATGGGGGCCTGGTTTCGTAATTGAGGAAGTCCTCAGCCAATGGGCCCCTGCAGACAAATCTACATCCACGGATATGGAAAGTGAGGATAGCGAGTCTGCACCGTTTATTCAACAGATTACAGCGCCAGCAACGACTGTGGTTGTCACCACATCACTTCTCTCGATAGTATTGCTTTTCATTGTAAATACAGAATGGATTCGAATTGGCTTGCTCAACGGTGGTCTCGCTCTGATTGGTATGGTGCGTCGACGAGACTACGATGGTGACTTCCAACGCGGACGTGTCGTCGGCTACCTCGTAGCAAACCCGGGGGTCCACTTCCGAGCTCTGCTGGCTGCACTGGACATGAGTAACGGCCAATTAGCCCACCACCTGAAAGTTCTCGAGGAAACCGAGATGATTTGGCGACGAAGAGATGGACGTATGATGCGGTATTATCCTTCCACAATTGACTCGAAATTGGATGAAAATGACCTTCCAGTCCCTCTCTTATCTCCTGACCCTAACTCCCTCCAGGGGCGTATTCTTGATCTTCTAGATGCAACTGGTAACGATATCGTTAACCTAAGTCAAAAAGAACTCGCTGTGCGGCTAGAAAGTAGTCAGCAACTCATCAGCCACCATCTGAAGACCCTCGAAGCCTATGGTCTGATTGAACGCGATAGGGTGGGGATGCGTTTCAGATACCGGCTCACACGTGAAGCACTCTTCCTACTCGAAAGCGCCGACCTAGATGCATGATGGGGCGGTAGAGCATAACCTGTCCACCGGATTCAAGAACGGAAGGCCGATGGTTCATACCGAATCCGAGGAGCGGTGCGCGATGGTAGAGTATGAGCCGAATACCATCGAACCGAAGTGGCAATTGGCCTGGAAGGATGCTGCGTCCTTCGATTCCAATGTCGATCAATCCAAACCGAAGTTCTACTGCCTAGAGATGTTTCCATATCCTTCTGGACATATGCATATGGGGCATGTACGCAACTATAGCATAGGTGACAGTATTGCTCGCTATCGACGCTTGCGTGGATTCAATGTCCTGTACCCAATGGGCTACGATTCATTCGGCATGCCTGCTGAAAATGCAGCACGTAGTAAGGGAGGCCACCCTCATGATGTAACATGGGGAAATATCGAATCCATCCGTGCGGATCTCCAACGTATGGGATTTAGTTACGATTGGCGCCGCGAATTAGCAACCAGCAATGCAGGATACTATCACTGGAACCAATGGATTTTCCTCAAATTCTACGAAACCGGACTCGTTGAACGAAGGACTGCTCCTGTTAATTGGTGCAACGATTGCGAGACAGTTCTTGCCAATGAACAGGTCAAAAACAATCGGTGTTGGAGATGCTCCTCCGAAGTCGTCCAGAAGGAGATGGCTCAATGGTTCCTGAGGATGACTGCCTACGCAGACGAATTACTCGATGGTCTCGATAATATTGGGTTTCCAGAACACGTTAAGGCTATGCAGCGAAACTGGATTGGCCGCTCACATGGTGCAGAAATCCATTTTCCTGTAGTGGATTCAGACCATACAATCGCGGCTTTTACTACTCGACCTGATACCATCTTCGGAGTCACCTTCATTACACTCTCACCCGAACACCCACTCTGCGAAGAACTCGTTGCTGGTACTGAACAAGAGGAGGAATTCCGGGCGCTTGCAGATGAATGTGCAAAATTAACCGAATTCGAACGGATCAATATGCTCCGCGAGAAGAAAGGGGTCTTTCTCGGGCGCATGGCTCGTAATCCTCTGTCGGGCGAGGAAATTCCAATCTACGCAGGGAACTTCGTGGTCGCATCCTATGGTACTGGAGCTGTCATGGCAGTGCCCGCTCACGACCAACGTGATCACGACTTCGCCGAGAAGTATGACATCCAGATTCGGCGTGTACTCAGCGAAAGTGAAGGAGAGGAACCGAAGACGGAAGGCAAGGCCTTCGAAGGACTAGGTTGGATGATTGGGTCATCAAGAGAAGGTTTCGATGGCCTGTATGGTGACGATGCGAAACAGGCTGTGATTCAGGCTCTTGAAGCAGAGGGAGCTGGCAAAGGAAGTACACAGTTCAGACTCAAGGACTGGTTACTTTCACGCCAGCGATTCTGGGGGACACCTATTCCATTTGTCCACTGCACAAAATGTGGTGTCATTCCTGTTCCAAAAGAAGACCTTCCAGTGAAGCTTCCTCTCGATGTGGTATTCTCTGAGGAAGACAGCGGGAACCCGCTTGGGTCACATACGGAATTTGTCCAAACGACTTGTCCGACCTGTGGAGGAGAGGCAAGACGGGAAACCGATACCATGGATACCTTCTATGATTCCTCATGGTACTTCCTCCGTTTTTGCGATGCGATGAATGAGAATGCACCCTATGATCGCGAGACAATTGACTACTGGATGGAAGGTGGCGTGGACCTATACATTGGAGGAATCGAGCACGCAATCATGCATCTCCTATACGCTCGATTTTTCACAAAGGCACTAAGGGACTTTGGAATGAACAAGGTGTCCGAACCATTCTCCCGTCTTGTCTGTCAAGGCATGGTAAACGCACCAACGCCTTACTGCACCTCCTGCAATGTGGAGCATCATGTGGATCTAACGGGGGGAGATTGCCCACAATGCGGAGAACTGCTTGGATCACGTTCAGCGAAAATGAGTAAGAGTCTCGGTAACACGGTGAGTCCAGAAATAATGATCGAGCAATTCGGGGCTGATACTGTCCGTCTATTCATCCTCTTTGGTTCCAATCCCGAAGCAGGCATGGACTGGTCGGATTCTGCTGTAGAAGCGAATCACCGTCAAATGCACCAGATTTTCTCTGTGCTTAACCTCCTCGACGAGGTTTCCGATGAGTTCGGACCGATGGATGAATGGCTAGCTGCGAAACGGCGATCAAACCTACAGAAATGGTGGGATGCGATGGATGATGTTCGTATTCGAGAGGGGGTTATGATCAGTCATTTCGACATGCTAACTGACCTTCAGTGGGCAATGCGTCGGGGTGGAGTCGGTTCAAAGGAACTGAAGAAACATCTCACAGTTTGGGGCACGATGCTGTATCCAGCGACACCGCATATGGCGGAAGAATGGAATTCTCGACTTGGAAATAAAGCAACTCTGGCAGAGACAACAATCGATGAGCCGAGTGTCAATGATGGTGACGTCTTAATCCTCTCAGAAGAAAGTGCTCTCAAGGACCTCATCGATTCAGCCCGTAACGTGAAGGGACTTGCAGAACGACACTCGGAGAAACCAGTCACTCGCTTGGTGATTCAAACAACCCCTGATTGGAAGCGAGATCTCCTTATCGAGGCGCTGGATCTTGCTGATACAGAATTCGACTTTATGCGCGAAGGAACTGCGTTCATTCAGCAACACGCTACGTTTGCAGATGAAGCGAAGCGTGGTGAAGTAATGCAATACTGGCGTGCTCTAACAATTGGTAGTAAGAAGACACGTGGCCGAGTATTTACTCTACGAGATGCTGAGAAAAGCCTGATTCGTTCAAAGCATGATGAAACTGCGAGCATAAAGACGGCCGCATTGTTCATCTCCGAAGCCATAGGTATCGAAAGTATCGAAGTCTATGTGGCAGGAGAAGGAGAAGACGTCTCTGGAAAAGCACGATTTGCAGCTCCACTCCAACCTGGTCTCGCCTTCCTCTGAATCTATCCAAGGTGTTCATAGAGGGCCAATGAGAGAGAGAGATACCCATGAATGAAACTGGAGAGGGCTCTGTTTGGGGGAAAGATGAGCAGACATGCCTTAGGGCAATCCAGCGATTTAAGACCAAGAATCGAGCAATGGGAATCCCTGAAAACATCGATCCGGAACCACAAACTATCGAAATTGAGTGGCCTATCGACCCAGTCCCTCTTAATGTCCAGAAGGCAGTCGGTAAGCTAATTGTAAAACGTGGAGAATTTGGATTTCTAGAAACAGAACGAGTTGATGAAATCGCTCGAATCATTGAGGAATATCCCATTGGTCTAGAACAGTCGCTATCACTCCGGGCTGCAATTAATCAAGAGAAATCTGTCTACTCGCATCGCCGAATCATGGACCGAAAGAAGGACCTTCGACGTAGATACGAAAACGGAACTGGGATTCTTGAACTCGCGAAATTAGTAGATGGCCCCCCTGTTAATGTCTTCAGGGCAATTCTGACGGCAAGGAATCATTCCAAGAATCGGATTAAGATGATGCTAAAGGAGCCTGGCCGTATGAACGAACGAGATCAGGAGCAATTTCGAATTGCTGAAGAGGCAGACCGCGTGGCTAACGTCGACCAATCTGAGACACATCTCGCCGCTGACCTCTTCGAGGATATCCTGTGTGATCACTTCGAATCCTTGGGTGTCCGATTCCGGCGACAAGGGGAACTATCGAAGGAGCAGATACTCTCAGAAGGGCGACCAATTCGAACACCGGATCTCCTCTTTCTTGATGATCTCCGGATTAATGGAATCCCGTGTGCATGGATTGATGCCAAGCACTTCTTCGGTTCTGCACTTAGTTTCCCACGTAAGAAGACACAGAAGCAAGTAAATCGTTACACGGAGGTTTACGGCCAAGGAGCGATTATCTATCGGCATGGATTCTGCGATGGACTACATCTGAGAGGAGCGCAGAAACTCGATGCGATGCCCGTAGATTTGTCTCGATTAATTGAGCATAACGAATCTCGTTCATGAAATGGGACTCAATACTGTTTGAGCGCAGTGAAGAGATGTGAGATTTCCAAGAAGGTTCTCCGCCTCATCCATTCGATTTACAGAACCTAATTCACGAGGGACCACAACAACACTTTCTCCAAGCATACAAAGCATCACCTCGATATCTTGCTCTATGGGCTTCAATGCCCACTGAACCTCATCAAGAAGAGAAGCGCGTTCTGAATCCTTGATTAATTCGGATTGTTTAGCAAAACAGTGTGCAGCATCGATTATCTCCGGCCAACGAGTCGCATCCCACGGATTGTTAGATAGTGTCTCCATGACCTCCTCACCTGCGACTCGAATTCGCTGACTCCAACCCTCAGAATCGATGTACGTAGAAGTGTGCTTTGATCCACTAGGCCGCCAAGCTAAGAGCAATGGAATCAGAGACGACCACCCGTCGGAACGGCCTGGTCCGGTGCCAACTACAACTGGTTCAATCTGTTCAATCTGATGTGTTGCACCAGGTGTGGTTCGGCGGACAACGCCTCCTGCGTGTAGGGCTGTAACATCCCCCAATCCACCGCTGTGTCTACGTTCAACCCGATGAGCAATCGCCCATACCAGAGGTTCGTGTAATTGTGAGGGGATATCTGAGTGAGCAATCAAGCAACGTGCAGCGGTAATTGACCCCGCGGCAGACAATCCAAAACCCTGTGAAAAGGGGAGTTCACTAATCAAATCGAATGTGTGGTGCATCGAGGAAAGAGAGGGATCGAATCGTGCGCATTCCTCAAGCACTAATCGATGGAGATTGGAATCGATTGGTAGCCCGTTTGAAATCACCATTAGGCCTGATGACCGTGATGGATCTGAACGACAAGAAGTGGAAATACCCGCCTCGATACAAAGCCCGATTCCCATGGAACCCTGTTCATAGAGTTCTTCAGAATCGGAATGAACCGTGAATGCCAAGGTAATGTGACCGCCACATTTTGCAGTAGTTGTCACGACGGCCATGAGGCCACGCTCAATCAAAGGACGATATCCAAATCACCGGAAAGGGACGCAAAGCGCTCTCCGAGTGATGCAGTTGCGAGTTCAAAGACGGTGCGGGCCTTCATTGAACCGTCCGTCTCGTAGCTCAGGATGAATTCACCATCGATATCTTCCATAGTAATGGCATCACCGAAATCTCGGCCTAAGTCGGTACTTGGGCCTACATGATGGAGGTCAGCGCGGACCTTGTCTACCATTTGGATGTCCTCGATGCGCCCATTCTTTCCGAAGTCCTTCTCGGTAACTGTTAGTCCAAGTCCCCATAGAGACTTAGCTGCTTTCTTGTCGTTAAGGACTGCATGCTGTCGAACTTCAAAGGTTATGCCGCATACAGGTTGCCACTTTACATGGTCTCGGCCATAGCCCTTCTTGGCCTTAGCCGTGAGTGAAATCATCTGTCCAGTGTAGAGCTTGGTGATGGTGATATTGCCAAATTCCTCTGGGATAGAAAGCGATAGATCACCAAAAACCTCGAGATCGCTCGCCTTGACGGCACGCCCCTCAGGGGTTCCTTTGACATTACAAGTGTAGACAATGTTGCACATTGGGCAGCCACGCTGCGACTCGACCATATCCTTGCAATTGATGCACTCATCTTCAAACGAAAAATCCTGAGTATCGGATGGAATAGGAGTCATTGCTAGTCGGTGAGCAATTACTTCATCCGGAATTGGCCCAATAGTTTCCCAAATCATATCATCGGTGACTTCGGTTGACTGTGTGAAGCGAACCTGATGAATCGCCATCTTAGGGGTGTCCGCAATCATAGTTCGGCGGAGGGCGTTCACAGCTGCGTGATCCGTATCCTTAAGCAGAATCCGAATCCGGTTATCCTCTTCTTCAATGATTTCACAATCCATTTCTATTCCCCCTCAGACTCGGCGTCCTCGGCGTCCGCCCTTCTTCTTCGTCCCATCCGTCGGGATAGGAGTAACATCTTCGATGCGTGTGATAGTCATACCTGCACGAGTTAAAGCGCGGATAGCTGAAGTTGCACCAGGTGCGGAAGGTGAACGATTTCCCCCAGCACCACGGTACTTCACAATGAGTTGATCGAAATCCTTCTCAGTAAGCATCTCAGCAATTTGCTCAGCAGCTCGAGTTGAGGAGAATTGTCCACTCTTCGCGGAACCCTTGCCTACGACAATGCCACCAGAAACCTTGCAGATTGTCTCAGCGCCGGTCAAATCGGTGGCTGTAAGCAAGATATTGTTGTGAGAACTGAAGATGTGAACTATTGCCTTATGACCCATCATTCATCGCCCCCTTCCTCAACTACTGCATCAACTACTGCATCAGCCTCTGCAGCATCCTGCTTAATCTGCTCAACATCGGTCTCAGTCCACTCGCGTGTCTCAGGGATTGCTTCTGGATCCTCCTCCTCACTGCCAACAGTCTGCCTGCGACGTTCCATCTCCTGTCGCATCGAATGGTCCGGATTATTGAACTTCGAAGTCGGATGGTAAGCGATTTCCGCCTCTTCCTGACGTAGGACGTGGTAACCGGGCACATTCATCCTCTGGTTACCCAGAACAATGTGGCCGTGGACGATGATATTTCGTGCAGCACGCATAGACGGTGCGAATCCCTTGTAGTAAACCTGGGACTGTAGACGGCGATCAAGCATATTCTCGACGTTGATCTGTAGAACGTCATCTAATCCGGCTTCCTCCGAAATGAGACCTTTACGGTGCATTGAGGAAAGAAAATCTCCCTTTTCTCGCATGAAGTGACCTTCTGTAGTATCAACTCGCCCAATGAGCTTCATGGCAAGTTGTCGATGGCGACGAAGTGCACTCTTAGCACGCCAAATCTCCTTCATTCCACCAATACGCTTGAGGCCGTATTGCTCCTTGAGAGCATGCTCTTCTTCGATTCGCTCAGCCTTCCAAGGGTGAGTGGGAGTCTGTGTCTTAGGACGTGAAAACTTTGGTTGGCCCATTCAATCCCCTCCTCAAACCTTCTTCCTCTCAACACCGAGTGTAAGACCACTGCGGCCATTGCTTCGGAGACGTTGCCCACGAACCTTGTGACCACTTCGGTGGCGAAGGCCACGGTATGCCTTCATCTCAGCGAGGCGGGCGATGTCATCGTCCCGTGTTAGTTTGACTTCAAGGGAAAACAGGTGTGCATCCTCATTGGTCTCTAGATCGCGCTCCCTATTGACAAGCCAGCCAGGAACAAGAGAAGGGTAAGTATCAATCGTATTCCGGAGACGATCTTGTTCTGCATCATCTAGATGACCACCCAACTTGCTAGGATCAATCTCTGCAAGTTGACAGAGACGACGCGCAGTTCGGCGACCAATGCCCTTTACATTCGTCAATCCCATCCCAATCGGTCGCACGCCGTCAATGTCAGCATCTGCGATTCGCAGGATGTACAGGAAATCTTCTCCGAAGTCGTTCTCGGTACTCATTTCTACGGTTCCCCCGTGTTCATCGGTCACCCGATGGCCCTTACGAGCAGCCCACCGACTCTCCCCCCATATATGAATAGAACGATGCGGACCGCCGATTTAGAAGATCAGGATTCGATGCACGTTACATGGACTACGTGCCAGTTGTCACCTCGACTCACTGGCACGTCAACAATGAATCCACGCTCTCCTTCAACGCCCTTCAGAGCCTTGTTCAACCGTTTCTGAATCTTCGGATGTAATTCTGGATCGACCTCGCAACGAAGGACTAGGTGTCCAATACCTGACCTCTCAGCTGCTCTCGCGACCGTGGGAGCATTTTCCATGTCCGGTGAACTCAATCGATGGCCACATACTCGCCCCACAGCGACCGTGAAGGGGTCCTCACGAAGTGAATCCGGTGGAGGTGTATCACTAACAAGGATAGGACGGCGAAGAGATGCGCGTTGCCAAATTGGATTATACTCAGGTGCATCGAAAGAAGTGAGCCATGCACCATGAAGGCGTGCCTCAACAACAGCGGGATCTACGATTACAATCCATTGGTCGAAAGAAGGGGGCATGCCACGCTTCTCAGAGATAAAGGGTGACGTGCTCCCAGCTTCAACAGTTCGAAGAGGTGTTTTTTGACCCATCCGAATTGCTCTATGGGACGATTCGCTCGCTAAAGGTCCGACCCACACAGAGAGACGGTCGATCCGACCTCCTCCTTGGGAAAGCCACTCCCAAGTCCTCGCTGCTCCGGGGGCTACTTCATTGAGAATTGTATCAATCTCCCCTCTCTGCTTCCTTGAAAGGCGTGGAGAAAGGTCGAGTAAAAGGGCAGGCCCACGATCATCCTGATTCATACAAGGAACCCAAGATCTGAGGAGATCTCCAATGGATGGAGCCATCTCATCCAAGGTGTGATTCTGTGCATCTAAAGGGCGAGCTGGGTCGACGTGAAGCAAGGAGACCGGAGGGGTCGAAGAAATACCAGAATCTTCCAATGAGTTATGGTACGTTTCGAGGGCACCCTCTGCATCCACGCCATCCCCGATTAGAATACGATTTGAAAGGCGCCCGGGACCCTCCCCTTTCTCCAAGAGGCGGTTCATATTCGCAGCCGCAAACTTTCCCGCTTCCTCATCTAATTCAATCCCGAGTCCAACACGCCCTGTCTCAAGACACATCGCTGCTAGATGAATACCTGAACCACAAGCAGGATCGAGTAGAACTCCAGGTAGGAATTCTGAATTCGAGATGCGGATTGAGCGCTCAACAGCAATTGACCAAGGCGTCGAAAGGCGTCGCATCTGGTCATTCATGTGGACCGCTGGCTCGCCTCTACGCGGTGAGTTGGGCTTCAAACGTCGTGTGGCCCAAGCTTGTGCGCGGCCATCACAATTGACCGCCTCATGCCCTTCGCCCATGGGTTCGATTCAGGGTACCACGGTATGGGCATTTCGGGTCGAGTCATATGGCTGCAAGAAGGGTGAGTTCCAGTTCAAACCTAAGCCATGAGTTCTCAAGTTCATGTCCTTCACTTCCACCATAAGCAATTGGAGGTGGCAATAGAGTGGTATGTGTTGTCCCAGGTCCAAGTACACCTCGATCTTGACCAATATCTAATCCAAGGATTGACCAAGGGAATCCATCGATGTAACAGACCCAAGGTGCCCCAGTCTCGCACATTGGATCAGGACCTGCAGTTGCAGGAAGATCCCCGTCATCAAGGAGTACTTCGGTATCTGCATCCCATACTTTGTAGTTGACTTGGAGCCTGTCTCCTGGATCTGTGTGGACTGGTTCTGTATTTGAACCACGCATCAAATTGATGTCCAGACCCACAACCGCGTCCATCACAGTCACATGAGATGCGTTGATTGTAAACGTGGTCTCATCGAGGTCCTCCTTCAAATCAAGCATAGCAAAGTAAGATGAATTTCCATCAATACTTGGTACCAATAGACTTGTGTCATCACTCTCTCCAAATACTATGGAATCGAGATCTGAAGTCAACATAAGATCAATCGTGCTAGGTCCACGATTATGAATCACAACGACTGCGCGATCGCCATCGCCCTGATGTATCCAATCACATTCAAGCTCTCCAGGATATAGGTACTCGTCGTCTTGATCTGCTAACACCTCTGGCATAGTCCATGCATCATCTCGGGGAACACAGGTATCGAACAGGAGATGAATCTCCCAAACCCAACGACCATCTTCCATGAGAACATCATCGTTGCCCGCGGCCAGCGATTCATCCATACTATTGAGGAATGATACGAATGAGTAACCAATGACGCCTCCCATGAGGAGAATGGCCACCAGTGTAACGACGGACATGATGAGTGCGACACGTGGTATCGTCATCTCATTGATGCCAATAGGCACTGTCGGGTGCTCCTCCTCCTCAGAAGCATCGGCAATCCATGGGCCTGTCATGGAGTTCGGCTTCCTTCCACCGCGAATCAACCTATCCACGAAATGGGATTATGGGGGCTACTCCTGAGCCATCATAGCTGCCTGTCGACTCTGCGCGAGCCAGACCACTAATCCAAGTTCAATTGCGAGAACAATCAGGGCAATGAAAGCGTTCGTTGGTTCAAGGAGTTCAGACCCCATGGTGAGAATTGCCATGAGGCCTGCAAATACAAGATCTGTTGCCCCCCAAAACCGTAGCATCTTGCGTAATTGGAGGATGCCTGTAAGCCAAGTGAGCGTCGAAAGTACAAGTAAAGTCGAGAGGAAAGCGATGGTTGGCAACGGTGAGATTAGGACCCCAAGAACCAACAAAATATGCGCATCAATAAGATGGGCTGAAGTCCAAATGCGACGAGATTCCTGAATCGTGAACAACGTCGCGATAAATGAGGCTGAACCCATAACCAACAGAATATGCCCAAGATTATCCTGAAGGATTGGTATCGAGGCGGAAAAAGCGGAGATTGAGATGGCGATACTAAGCACGGTGCCCATCAGAACTGCAGATTGGGTCCACTGAATCCCTCGACGAAGACCTAGGATTGAGGCGATTAGTCCTGCGGGACCTACAGAAAGGAGTGCGATTCCAAAGGTCCAAACAACCCGTCCACCTGCACTTCGATGGTCTTCAAGACCGGCTTCACGACGTCTGCCTTCAATCCAATCCCAAAGTAAGGCCATGCCAATAAGCACGATTTCGAGAGTCATCCATATCATCGCCCAACCGATTAGTGGGTGAACTTCAGACAGCACGTTTACGCTACCAAAAGAGGGTGTGCCTCCAAGAGGTATACCAAGGACACGTGCAATGAAAAGTGTACCGAGCATCCATTCCAACGCAGAAGGGATTCGTTTCAGAACATCCTTCCTGCCAAAGAGTGAAACCGCGACGAGAACCAAGTTTATCGCAGCCAAGATGAGAAGAAGACGCTGATCGCTCATTGATGCGCCAACAACACTAGAACCCAAACCGACGATTACGGCAAGACCGGCCATCGTGATAGCAATCGGTGATTCGATTCCAGCGATATCCGGCAAGGTCAAATCACTTTCACTGGCCCTCCATCTAGATACCATTGTCAGTAGAATGCTCTGCAATCCAATTCCAATTAATGCTAACAGGAGGACCGACGGGAATAGGAAGGCGATAGCAAGGCCAGCGACGAGCATTACTCCAAGGAATGAGGTCACCACAACTGGGCGATGATGAATGTCGCCAACCATCAGATCTCGAATCCCAGAGGCATCCGATACCTTTGCTCGCTTCTTCTGTTTCTGAAGAAGTTCAACCATCCTTGGATCGATGATACGCATGCCTGAACCGCTCTTTGCAACTGCAGTCTTAGCACGATCCTCCGCTGAGAGTTCTAAGGCGGCCTCAGCAGATGCCTCACTGCTGAACATCAGGAGGTTCTGAGAAGTGGACTCGCTAATCTCGCCCTCCGAAGAGAGTTTCTGGATTACTTCCTGCGCCTGAATTAACGAAGAAAGTTGTTTATCGCGCGTAGATACCTGTCTAATCTCTGAACGCAGTTCCCCGTTCACTGAGATCATTAGGCTGGATATGGCAAACAGGAAAAGAGCCGCATACAAATGCAAGGCTGAGTGCCCAGTGAGAAGGAAGGAAACCGTGATGCTTGACATTAGGAAAAGCGCAGCAAAAGATGAGCGAATGATTTCATTCAGATGGGATATCCTAGGAAGGAACGCGAGGATAGGTATCGTAGTACAAATGAGCATGATCCAAGCAGTACCAGCATCATCGAGTAGGAAAGGAGCCGTCATCGGATATGCTGCAACTCTGTCCATGCTGGTTCCCCAAACAAGGATGCCGAATCCTATTGTTGAGAGATTCAAGATGTGTAGATTACTCTCCTCACTTCGATCCCGATGAGTCCAGGTCAGAGCATTGGTACCGATTAAGAGGAGGACCATCCAGTAAGCGGCCATCTCATGACGCCAAATCAGAACATAAATCGTGAGAGCACTCAGCACCAACAGAAGACGAGGGTTTTCCTGATGACGATCGAAAGCATCTGCTCCGATGTGAATTCCAAGAAATATAGAAAATAAAACGAGTAGATGGCTTCCAGTCATACCATCCTCAACTGTAACTGATAACAATGCGATTAAACCAAGGATGAAACCAAGATTCCAGACCTTCATCAAACCTGAATCGCGGAGACGAGCTGAGACCTCTTGTGTCCCAAGGAAGCGCTCAGCAAGATTCACTCCACCATCAGGGTAATTCAGATTCACAATAAGTTGCAATATGGCACTTATACCTAGGAAGAAAGTAAGAGGAGTTCCGTCAAATTGAACCGTGGGAAGTCCCGAAAAATCATTCGTAACCGAGAAGGTCTGCACGATTGAAGTGAGGGCCCCCATGAACAACACCCAAGTCCATGGAAGTAGGGCTGTAACTCCAGAGAGGCTTGGAGAGGTCCTCTTTACTGCGAGATAAGTCGTTGCCACCATCATCAAAATTACTGAACTGAGAAGGAGAAGCCCTCCGTCCCCTCCTTCTGTAGATGGTTGAGATGGGATTAGGACTGTCAAAAGAACAACGATACTGACTGCGCCCGTCCAAAGTACTCTATCTGTGACATTATCTTGATTCGACAAAATCAGCCATGCAGCGATAATCACCGCACCCACAGTGAACGTTCCATACGCATCGATGAATGATGGGAGTTCCATCAAGCCCGCATCGAGAATGATGAGGAGGAAGGTGAGTACGCATAATCCTCCTCCATTAAGGGTAATAATCCTAGAAGGCGGAACCCCACGAACCGTAAGGTAAGATCCACTGAACACTGTCAACAAACCTGTGACCATTGCAAGAGCAAACGATGAATCTTCACGATTTGCACCGATGGCCATCAACGCCCCTATTAGACCTAAACCAACGGAAACTGACCAAAGACCAGGGCGGCCTAGACCGACGACGTTTAGCCCTGTTGAGAACCAATTTTCTGAGGCCGAAAATCGGGAAGCCATGGCTGCATTGATGGCGTTTGTGAAGATCAATAGGAGAAAGAGGACCATTGGTGTCTCAATAGGGACGACTGTTAGCGAACCAATTTCGAAACCATTTGTCAATGCATGCATACCAATCCATAGATTTGAGGAGGCGATTCCGAGCGAAGCGAGATTTCCACTTCTCCGATGTAATGCAAGAAGTTGAAACAGAACTGAAGCACCAAAAATCATGCCAGCTACGCCAATTTCTCCCAAGAATGAGCCCACGGTGGAAGAAATCGCAAGTAGAACTAGGACTGCTTGTGCAGCTATTGCATCCTCATCATAACGATAAGCAACGCCAACATTGACTCCTACCAATGCCAGAAGAAGAACACCCACGTAATTCTCGCTGAGAGGGAAAATCCCAAACAATTCCCAAGACCCGAGTTCAATCGCTAAACCATAGAGGATCTTCATCGCAATAATGAGCCAGACAATCCCGAGTTGTCGCATCGCTGGACGTGGAACCCAACGCTCTCCAAGAGTAAATCCAAATCCAGCAAGAGCTAACAAACCAAGAAGAGCAAAGAGGGGATTTTCGACGACGGTGCCTATTAGAATTGAAATTGCGGAGTAAACTGTAATCATCGCACCCATTAATGCCCAATTGAGACGAATCTCACCTTGGACGGCGATATCCTCAATCAAATCCCGTTCCGGAGCAATAGGGACACTGCCGTCCTGCATGACACGACCTGGGCCAACTCCGTCATCCTCTGCAAAGGGGTCGAGTATTTCTCCAATTGCAGCGTCTTCCTCTGGCTCCTCATCGAGCGGTTTCGGCTTAGGCGCTTCTTTGAAGGAGTCTGCGACCTCTTCCAAAAGATCAGAGACATCAATGCCCGTACCGATGCCGAATTGCCGCTCCTGCAGAAAGCGGTCCTCCTCATCAGGAGGTGTTTCCATGCCCCATCCTACCATTCGACTGAATTGAAGGTATCATCGGTAGGAGAAGGAAAGGACCGAACTCCCCCGCCATTCCGCCCAATCATTGAAGGATGGACGGTGGACCGGTTGGGCCATGGTTCTGCCCCTAATGGGCACAGCAGGGGTCGTGACTGAGCCACGGCTACAGGCTATCGGCATTGAACCTGAAGGCGATGTACACTGGAATCTCGAATCTACCGACCTGATTCAGCACGCTCTACAACGAGATGAAGGACGTTTGACTGCACACGGTGTATTTCTCGCTGAAACCGGTGAAAGGACTGGGCGATCACCTAACGACCGATTCATCGTCGACGAGACGCCTTTCACAGATGCAGTGTGGTGGGGTGATGTCAACCGACCAATTGAACGAGATTCCTATCTTGATCTAAAAGCGAAGGTTATCGCGCATCTCTCTTCTTCCAGCCAATTACATGTACAGGACCTTGCCTGTGGAGCTGACCCAAATCTACGACTACCACTCCGCCTTGTTACCAACAGTGCATGGCATGCATCCTTTGCACGAAACATGTTTCTCCGGCTGGCACCTGAAGAAATTCAAACGCGTGCTTCTGAATTTACCATCCTACACGCACCAGATTTTGAGGCACCGAAGAATACTCCTGGATTGAATTCACAGGTCTTCGTCATCATTTCCTTCGCCGAGGGAATTGTCTTAATTGGTGGAACGCGCTATGCCGGTGAAATCAAGAAATCCATCTTCTCAATCATGAATCACATTCTTCCGAGTAAAGGACACCTGCCCATGCACTGTTCTGCCAATGTCGGAGAGACCGGTGATACTGCAGTATTCTTCGGCCTTTCTGGAACAGGAAAAACAACGCTCTCAGCCGACCCACTTCGGCCTCTAATCGGGGATGATGAACACGGTTGGTCAGACGAAGGCGTATTCAACTTCGAAGGAGGCTGCTATGCGAAGATGATTCGGTTAAGTGAAGATGATGAGCCTGCAATTTTTGCAACTACGCGGATGCCGGGATCAATCCTTGAAAACGTAATTCTCGATGCAGAAGGTATCCCGGATTTTGATGATGGTAGCCTGACAGAAAACACAAGAGGATCTTACCCCATTGACTTCATTGAAAATCGCATTCCAAAAAGCATGGCGGGTCATGCCCATAACGTAGTTTTCCTGACTTGCGATGCCTTCGGTGTACTACCGCCAATCTCACGTCTAAATCCGACTCAGGCCGCTTACCACTTCATCTCCGGATATACCGCAAAAGTAGCGGGCACCGAGATGGGTGTCAAAGAGCCGAAAGCGACGTTTAGTGCATGCTTTGGAGCACCTTTCATGCCCATGCATCCAAGTGTCTATGGTGATATCTTAACTGAGAAAATCGACGAACATGAAGCCACCTGCTGGATGTTAAACACCGGATGGATTGCAGAAGGCTACGGTAAGAGTGACCGGATCCGTATCCGATGGACACGAGCGCTGCTGAATGCAGCACTAGATGGATCCCTCAACGATGTTGAGATGAGGGTTGACCCACGATTCGGATTTGAAGTCCCTGTCAAGTGTGAAGGTGTTCCTTCAGAGATTCTCGATGTGCGAAGCACATGGAAAAAACCAGAAGAATATGATGAGGCTGCGGAGAATTTGGTTCAACTATTCAAGGACAATTTCGAACGTTACGAAGAGGATGCCACAACGAGTGTGATGGCCGCAGGACCACAATCAATGGTCGAACAGCCGGACGACTCATGAATGGACAGCGGGGATGACCCCACATGCCACCGGTCGGAACCACCGTTCAGGATTTGTTCCCGTCGCTAAGCGGTAACGGCGACTGGCCCGCGATGAGTGGAGATATTTGGGGAGTTCTTGACCCTAATTCTACCGAGGGGCTCATGGCCCAACTTGAGAAAATGCTGGCTTCTCTCGGTTCGGCTATGCCTGAACCTCAACCTGGAACCGTTTTCGATGATTCAAACGGTATCATCCATGTCCATTCTAATGCCAAGATTGGCCCCGGTGTACTAATTGAGGGGCCAGCGTACATCGGCGAAAATGCCGAGATTCGGCAAGGTGCCTATGTCCGGAAGGGATCGTGGATTTGTAGTCGTGCTGTCGTCGGCCACTGCACCGAAACAAAGCACTCTGTGCTGCTTCCAGATGCAAAAGCTCCACACTTCAACTATGTTGGGGACTCCATTCTTGGAAGTGGAGTCAATCTCGGTGCAGGTTGCAAACTATCCAATCTCCGGAACGATGGGCGTAACATCCTCATTCGTGATGCTGATACAGGAGAATTACTCGAAGATTCAGGGTTGAGAAAGTTCGGAGCAATCCTTGGTGAAGGGGTGCAACTCGGATGCAATGTCGTAACGAACCCCGGTACCATCATGGGTATGGAATCCGGTGCATGGCCGAACGTAACCGTGAGCGGTCTGATCAAACCCGGTCAGACGGTCAAGGAATGAATGGCATGGAACACCCTCTGTTGCATGGAACGGATGGAATCCGGGGGGCCGTCGAAGCCGCCCCTACAAACGATGTTGAAGCTCTGAAGGCAATTGTCGAGTATCGTGAAGTAAATGGTCGGGCATTCATGCTTCTCGGGATGGCTTTCGCAGAGGTACTCAACGAAGACCTCGGCCGTCAACCAAAAATTGTGATTGGTTGGGATAGGCGCCCAGGCAATGCAATGCTGGTCTCAGGATTGACTGATGGCCTCCACCAAGTTGGGGCAGAGGTCATCCATGGTGGGCTTGTTGCAACTCCTGGTCTACACAATTCAGTTATCGGCACTCGAGCTGATGCCGGACTCATGGTAACAGCAAGTCACAATCCGTCCTCCGATTCCGGAGTGAAGTTCTTCGATGCAACAGGGCGGAAATCCATGCCTACCTTTGAGCGGCGTGTTGCTGATACAGTGTGGAGGATCGCTCATCTTGAAGAAAACAGAGAACCAGATCCGGAGTTATGCCTTCCAGATAAGATGGTCAATGCAGAACGAGGGCATCGAAACACACTTGCAAAACGATTTGATGGAATTGCTGATGATTTTTCCCTTGATTACACATCAATCAATTGGTCAGAAACGCTTGGCACTTCCGAACTCCTCCTCGATTCTTCGGGGGGGGCAGCAGCAGAATGGTTCGCCACAGGGCTCGCTCGACGTGGTATACCATTTCGGGAGGTCTCCGATGTGAATTCCCCCCTCAACGAGAACTGTGGGGCTGGTGATCTATATCCTACTGATTCTTGGACATGGGATGAAATGCAAACCAATCAACATAGATTGCTCAGAGAACTAGGTGAATTGCATGGAACCAAACCCCCAGTTTCTGGAAGCCTCATCGGAGCCGCATTAGACGGAGATGGAGATCGTTGCCTCCTAATCGAAGCCATAAACGGTGGTGCGAAGGTAGTCGATGGAGACCAAATGGCTGATGATTTGATGCGGGCATGGTCTGCAAGTGGAACCGAACAAATGACTGCTGCATTCTCAATTGAAACCGACCTTGCATTGACTGCATCAATCAATCGTCTCCGAAGTAAGGTGATTATTCACGAATGCGCTGTCGGCGATCGTTGGTTGACCGAAGCATTGGGCTCAGAGGATTTGAGCGGGGAATCTTGGCCAAAAATCATTGGAGCAGAAGATTCTGGGCACCTAGTTCTCGCCTCGCCTCATCCAGTCAATGATGATGAATGGAGCCTAGTGGGTGATGGGGCTGCCACGCTAATCTCACAGTTGATGGCACGTGCTGCTCTCAATACCACGGATGTTGTTCCAGCATTCACATCAGGATGGAAACGCCGTGTATCCATCCGTGGAACGGATCGATCTCGATGGACTGGGGTTGGTCCGATTACAGATAGAATTGAAGAAATAATCCAGACCGCCTTGAAGGGCCGAACTGTGAACCTCGAGCGCAGAGGTGTCGAAGGAGAACCCGGACTCTTTCTTCTCCGAGGAGATATCGATGGTATCGAGACATCATTTGGAATTCGTAACTCTGGCACAGAAGCAAAAACAAGCCTTTCCATTCGTGCAAAATCCGAATTAGATGGCTTAGAAGAAATTGCTGAGAAAATCAGTGATTTGCTTCAGATAGAACTTGTGCCATAATCATAGAAGCCGTGATTCAACATCTTCGTCCGACTGGACTGAAGATGCAGTTCCTCCACTGAACATATCGGTAGGGGGCGCTGTAGCAGGTACTGAAAATTCCGTTACCGAATCATAGAGCGACGACGGGTCTCTAGTCCGAGCTTCTTCCATTCGAATGTAGAAAACAACTGCAACTGCGGCAAAAATTAGAGCAAGTAATCCAATCGTTATGATTGCATAAGTTACTGTACGTTCATTCTCTTGGCGGGCGAGATCTTCTGGAGTTCGAAGTTCTGGATCGAAGGGATCAACGTCGAAGTTATCTCCGATTCCGTCGCCATCCTGATCAAACCATTCTGACGGATTATCCGGGAAAGCATCCATGCGATCTCCAAAACCGTCTCCGTCTCGATCACCACATTCCTGCGGATTATTTGGCCAAAGATCGGTATTGTCCCCACAACCATCGCCATCAGAATCCACCCAATCCTTGGAATCCTCTGGGAATACGTCCTGATTATCCCCATATCCGTCACCATCAGAATCCAACCATTCCGACGGGTCCGATGGGAAGGCATCGCTATTATCGCCATGGGTATCACCATCAGTATCCTCCCAATCTAACGGGTCCTCTGGGAAAATATCTGAATGGTCGCCAACGCCATCTGAATCTGTATCATTCCATTCGTTGGAATCTGTCGGGAAGATATCAACAGAGTCACCGTATCCGTCTCCATCGAGATCCGGACAACCTAGAGGTTGGAGGGCATCTCCTGCTTCATTCGGACAGATATCGCTGTTGTCTCCAAATCCGTCTTCATCTGAATCTACCCATTCAGTCAAATCATCAGGGAAGGCGTCGCCTATATCTCCTACTCCATCGCCATCCCGATCCCTGCATTCAGTAGGGTCACTTGGAAACTGATCTCGATTATCTCCACAACCGTCTCCATCGGCGTCACTCCATTCCTCTGGATCCAATGGGAAGGCGTCTGTTCCGTCCATTATTCCATCATCGTCTGTGTCTGAGTCCCTTTCATCACTACCGAGAATTTCTTCGTCCGCATCACTAAGGCCATCGCCATCATCATCATCATCCTCTGAATCATTGCAACCATCCTGATCCAAATCATCAGAATGAAGCCCGATTGTTCCTCGAGGACATTCGTCGTCAGTGTCTTCGTGGCCGTCATTGTCATCATCGGAATCAGCCACGTCAGCACAACCATCCAAATCATAATCCGGGCCAGAAGGACCGTCAGGACATGGATCAATTGAGTCGACTAAGCCATCCTGATCGGAATCACGCTGATTATCTGCGCATCCAGAAGCATCAATTGAGTTAGCCCCAGCATCGGTATTCGGGCAAACATCGTCACCATTTGGTACACCATCTTCGTCCCCATCTCTTTGTTCCCATGAACAACCTACAGAATCAACGGTTTCATTTCTAGTCCAATTACAGAGATCGTTTGCATCAGAAATACCATCGCCATCAATATCTAGCTCACCAATTGCTTCAATCGCAAGATAACCAATTGTCTGATGCATCACCCGGGTAGGATGGGCCTTATCGAAGAATAGATACTCATCCACATTAGGAGAGATTGGATCACCAGAATTACAGATTGGTAGAGGTAGAAGGCTGACACCACCTCGGCACGCAGCGGATTGTGTATCTGTGAAACCAAAATGCTCCTCATTCTGAACAATCTCATGGAATATTGACCACGCATCGACCATGTGAATTGTAAGATTGAGTTCTGCGGAGAGGTTCCCTACAAGGTTTGACAACTTCTGATTGTACGAGATAACTTCGGAACGTATCGTGGACTGCTGTGCTTGGGTCCTGCTCAAAATCTCGGGAGTCAATTCTAGAGGAGGGAGATTTGGAATGATGAACTCGGTCGCCCCTGCCGTCGATAATTGACGGATATGGGCTTCCATATTCGTGACGATTACATTGGAATTAGCTGACCCGTAGAGGAAATCATTTCCTCCGGCCCAAAGGGATACTATGGAGCCTGGTGGAACAGTAGCCTGTACGTTTGCAAAATACGCCGTAATCTGGGTCCCAACATTGGGGAGTACAATGTAGGAGTTACCAGCTCCAGTTTGTGAGCCGCCAAAGGCTCGATTGTCACCAGCCGAAGAACCTGTGCCTATTGAGGTTGAAAGTCCCATACGGTCACTAACATGCTCAACCCACACGGGGCCATTTGAGAATCGACCTTGCCAATATGGGGGGACATCAGGGACATTGAGGGCTGAACGAGCATTGCCCATATCGCTAAGAGAATCACCGAAGACAAGCAAATCTGAGTAGGAAGGAGTAACGGTCTGTCCAATAACAAAAAAGGTGATTTCTGTAGATTCAATGAGTGAACCAACTGAATCCAAAACTTCGATTTCGATACTGTATAACCGATCACCCATGTAGAAACCATAGATATCAAAAATGGTTGAATCCGAAGAGCCTGAAGTCTGGAATATCTGATTGCCCTGAAGTAATGGAGTAGTTCCAGAACCGAAAAGAGACCATTGGATTGTGTAAAGCGCATTGTAAGGTGAATTCGAGATGAAGGTTGTAACCTCGATTACCTCGTTTGAATGCCAATCATGACGGTCGATGGCATGTGTAATCGTCGGTGAAGACCGCTCCTCTGCGGCCGCAGGCACTATGGCAGAATGAGCGAATAACAAGCCAACTAAGACCCAGGCGCTGAGGTTCACACCCGAACTTCTTGATGTCACGTTCAAACCAATCACTCTGATTCGGTCAATATCACTGGCATAGGTGTAGATGGGCCGACTATTTGTGTGGTTTTTCTTTCACTGTAAAATGCCCAACCTGCAAAAGGAATACTCCAAAATGCTCCTCCAACCGCACCAAAAAGGACCACTGTGACTAATGTAATTGGTTCGTTATTTGGTAATCCAAATAGAGGTCCAAATAGGGGAATTATCGATGTAATAAATGCCACAGGAATGAGGGTTTTGAGACCTACTTCTGGCCAATCGACCCGTTTCGATATCTCATTGACGATGTAAGCTGAAAGCGCCGATAGCGCAAAAAAACCACCACATAATCCCCCAAATGAACCTGGATCTATCTCGGCTAGGACAAATACTCCAAGGATGAAAATTGCCAATAATGCTCCAGTTGCGGCACTAGATGCCACTATGTGCTTCCAACCCATTGTGGAGAATTACAGTAATTCAGTCAAAAATATACTGTTTCAATAGCGATTACTCTTCTGAGTTATCATCCATGGAACATTGTGGATACATCTCATGCATAGGTGGAAGGAAGAGGTCTTCACAGGCCCGATCCACTGTTGAGAGGCCAAGGGCGCTATTTCCATCAAGCGAAATTGTAACTGCTTGAGTTGAAACTGGACTTGGGATGTAATCCTCTCCGGTTTGGCTAACGAGTAACTGAATCCCATCTCCCGCTGGAACAACGACATCCATGCCAAAGAACTCCATTTTAGCAATCACTGTGCTTCCAGGTGTTAGGACTTGCCCGTCCTTGCCACCAGCGTGGAATCTGAGATCCATAACCGCATGTCCAAGATGCATTCCATCGGATGCGCGAACCATCTCTACGAAGAGATGGCCCGAGGTTGCCAATAGGGAGATTTGTGCCTCAACATGAAAAGTCGGCGTTCCAATTATACGAGTTTCATTCTCAAAAATTGGGCATTCAATGGTCGTCTGGCTCGTAGAGGTAATCGTTGCTCCACCAGAAAGAACCTCACATTCATCCATACCCAACATTAGCCACTCGGTATCCTCTGGAGGGTAAGTTGATTCTGCTCGCCAACCGCCCATATTATCCTGAATCTCAGCTATTAGTCGAGGCTGTGGGCCAACATCTCTTAGATAGAAATCGAACCACTCAAGGAGGTCATCGGCCCAATCCCATCGCAACGTGTATGGATACGCTTCTGCGCCACGTCCACTCGATAGAGAGGAATGTCCGCTCTCTCTATCAGGGTAATCGTGTGCCCATTGACCGTAAAGTCCCTTGACATCGAAACCAGCGTCGATAGACATCTGATGTGCAGGGAAAGCCATGTGGGGATCAACATTCCAGTCCTGCATCCCGTGGATGATGTAGATCGAACCATTGTACACATCAAGAGCACCAGTAAGGAAATGACGCTCCTCCCAATAATCTGAACCTGTCCAACCAAGGTTGTCTCCAGTCATGTAAGCTGCAGGTCCAGCATAATATCCCTCGACATAACCTTCACAGGCATTTTCGATATCACCACTATCGCCATCAAGACCGAAAGAACCGTACACACCGTTGTGCATGATTGCACCTCGAGCCTCCATGCTACCGTTTCTCCACATCAAATCATGGACTCCGATAAGGCCTGACATTGGAACGATTGTAGCAAGATGGTCAGAACCTGATGCAGCGGCATTCCAAGGTGTGCTACCATCGTAGGACTTGCCTATTGCGCCAACACGACCGTTTGACCATGCTTGAGAACCAAGCCAATCGACCGCTGCCTTGATTCCAGCCTGTTCATCGTAACCCATCAAATCCATGCAGTGATTTGATTCTCCTGTCCCAAAAACAGATACCTGGGCCACACCATAGCCGTGAGGAACGAAATTCTCGATGAGGAAGCGTCCAAGCCGATCCGCGGGAGTCAACGCATCAACGTCACCATCATCGTAGTAAGGACCGATTTCTGCTATGACTGGCACCTGGCATTCAGCAGGCAGTTCAGCAGAGCCCCAATCACAACCCTCGATGATTGGAAGCCAAAGACCGAGATGTACCTCAGCGCCACCAGTAACTCCTGCTCCTCCATCCGAAGCATCAATCTCTGGAACTGGGACAAAGACGGATAGGGGTTCATCGATACCATACGAACCATTCCATGAAACACGTGAAAACACATCATCCGCTTGGTAAATCATATCGAAACGCTCCTCTACAGGAGGGAGCCAATGAGTCGGTTCTGTTTGAGGCTCTTCTTGAGTCGAACCGAAACATCCTGCAAGAGGCGCAAGAAATAGAATGAGAGTCAGTAGGATTGCTCGAACCCGCCTGACAGCCATGTTTAGCGGTCAAGCCCCTCGATTTCAAGCCTACCGGCTGTAAGACCGATTCAATATGGGTCAAAACAGTATATTCCAATGGTTTATTCGATTCCGTGTTAAGCGACAACTGATGACAATGAATCGTTCAGGGATTATCGATGCGCTCAATGGTGCACTTGCTTGGGAATTACGTGCCATTGCGATGTATGCGCACTATTCTGCCTATGTATCTGGGATTCATAGACTACAACTTTCTGCACATTTTTCCGAAGAAGTCACGGAATCCACCACACATGCTGCTGCTGTCCGAGCTGCAATTGTAAAATTGGATGGGGTAGCAACTACAGATCGAGCAGATACTGAGATTATCCATACAATGGATTACACTGAGATGCTGAAAGAGGCTTACAAAACTGAGATGAAAGCAAGTGAAACATATGGGCAAATCCTACCTATGATTGAAACGTTAGGTGACAAAGAACTCTACGATTCATTGGAAACCATCTACTTCGATGAAATGCGCTCGGTTGAAGAGCTCCGAATGATGCTGAAGTAGATGCTGGAAATCTTGGTAATGAATACCAATTTTGGCAATCGCAAGAATCTTTCGAAAACACCCATTTGAGGGTAATCAAAACCACAATGATTGATTAGCAGAAGATGAGGATTCCAATCGTCCAAGAGGACAGGTGGGAGCGAGCAGAGGGGGTTCCGTCGGGTGGACTTCGCCCCCTCTGCTCAACTCCGCGGTTGACTCCTGTTCCTCTCCGGTTGCCCTTCGATTTCCAGTCGTCTTTCCAGTCGATTGGTTCGGCAGTTGCCTGCTTCTCCTCTCTCTCTCGTTCATTCCCTTCGGGTTTCCCCTCTGTTCATTCCCGGATACCGGATTTGGAGCGAGCCCCCTCCGCATTGCTGCGTTTGGTTGCGTCCTCCTCGTTCTGCCGTAGCTTCACGATTCGTTCCAGCGTTGGTTTCCCTTCGCCGTCGTCTCCAGGCCTCTCATCGGAATGATCGACCTTCCGTCCACTCGTTGCCGAGTGATCGGAACCGCTCAGGTTCGCGGTTCCGGACCGGAGTCCCCGCAACAGGTTGCCCCGTCACGCCACTCCCCCGGAGCGGTAACTTAGCATAAGCAAGGGACGTCTATTAACTTTTGCAAGAAAACAGCACTTTTCTAAGGAAATTAACGTTATACAACCCTTATTTCCGATGCAGATTTGTTAAATTCTATTTTCGTAACGCGCGGAGTCGGTCCCTCAAATCAGAACGATCGTTTACCTCAGTTGGGCCTGAATCAATTCGTCTTGTGAGCATCTCTTCCTGAAATACAAGTAAGCGACCATCATCTATTCCAATTACAGTAAACCCTTCGTAAACGGCGATATCTCTGAGGCGTTCTGATAATGTGAGATTAGCGATAACCTCCCCGTTGTCCACATCTAAAAGTGAAAGTATGCCATCTCTTCCTGACCAAGTACTGAACCAAGCCCACTCTCCATTAAAGTAGCAAATATTCTCAATCTCGGCTTCTAGATCGATGGACCAAGAGGCGCTACCATCACGATAGCAAATAGCACTCCCTTCAGACGTCCCCACCAAGATGCAAGATTCGCCTTTGACCATGCATTCGATTGTTTCCTTAGTGATTGAAGGGAGAGATTCTGCTTTACCATCTATGTTGATTTCTGTGATACTGCCATCGATATGCCCTAGAAGAATTTCGTCCTGACCGGTACCACAACATATGGGCGATTCACCTAAATTGAGGTGATCATCCATCAAGTGGCTGCCATCTGGCTTCAGACGCAACAACCCTCCTCTAGGTCGCCCAAGACCTAGAGCGATGCCTCCAGATGGTAAGATGTGAAGCGACCAGGGGCGTTCATCAAATTCGAGCCTGTGTATGATTTCTCCATCTGCATCGATAAGTGTGATTGCGCAAATTATGAAATCATTCAACTCAATATCATAGACAGAAGATGAAACCCAACATCTTCCTTCTTCTGTACAAGCCAAGATATCCGTTGAACCATCGAATTCAGTCCGCCATGGGATGCTTCCGTCCATTGGATTGATTCTCATTGCTTCTCGCCCGGCTATACAACGAATATCCTGATCGGTTGGGTCTATTTTGAAGGACGTGACCCGATCCCCTACATCTGCTGACCACAACTCCTCCCCCTCTAAGTTCCAAGCGACGATGGCCCCATTCCAATCTCCTGCAAGAATCAACGAATCATCGATATGGACAGCAGAAATACTCTGAGGCATTCGTCTTTCCATCCATGCAACGGATTCTGCAGCAAGTGTCCGCGGCCCGTCCATAGTTCGATTCAGAGGAGACGGCGCATAAGGACGCCTCGTTCCTATGTCCAATCGTTGCAATCAAACAGAACCGTAGATTGTGCCAATCTTATCCCGTAGGTAATTGACGAATGGGTCCGGTGTAGGTGCTTCTCCCGTAGCCTCCTCGATGAGACCTGCAGGCGTTAGTATTGAGCCACGACCATGGACGTGTTCACGCATCCATCCTAAGAGAGGAGTGAAGGTGCCTTCACGCCAATCATCCTCTAAAGTATGACCTACAGATTCGAGGTCCTGACGAGCTGCGACAAGAAGTTGAGCCGCGTATAGATTACCCAATGTATAGGTCGGGAAGTATCCAAATGCTCCCATCGACCAGTGAATATCTTGGAGTACTCCTTGTTTACGATCGGGGGAACGGATGCCGAGGTAGCGTTCGTACATATCATCCCAGGCATCTGGTAAATCATCAACATCGAGTTCGCCTGAGATGAGTAGTTTCTCCACCTCGTACCTAATCATGATGTGGAGATTGTATGTAGCTTCATCAGCTTCGACTCGAATTAAACTCGGTTCAACCTGATTGATTGCCCTCCAGAGCATTTCTGCACTTACGCCATCCATATTCTCAGGGAAGTGTTCTTTCCACATAGGGAGGCTCCATTCACAGAACGCAAGGCTGCGACCAACCTGATTCTCCCAAAGACGGCTTTGACTCTCATGTACACCTAATCCGTTAGCGTGTCCACTGGGTTCAAAATCCAAGTTTCTCGGACGGCCCTGCTCGTAGAGAGCATGTCCAGTTTCATGCAAGGTTCCGAAGATCGCCCCCCACGGTTCACGGGAGTCGTAGCGAGTAGTCCAACGGACATCGTCAGGATTCGCTCCACCGCAGAACGGATGAGTTGATTCGTCTCTACGGCCTGCTCCAAAATCAAAGCCAACAGCTTCCGAAAGAGCCTGGCTGAGATTCTCCTGTCCTTCTTTCGACCACTCATGACGATAGACCCAATCATGTGCCCCATCATCTACATTTACTCCCTGAATAAGAGGGACTGAGGACTCGCGGAGTCCAGCGAAGAGAGGATCAAGCCGAGCAACTGTTAGACCTGATTCATAGAGGTCAAGAAGTGCATCGTAGCGAAGTGTTTCGTATCCAAGATGATCAGCAAGTTCGCGAGCTAAATCAACCATCGTTGCAAGATCATCGCGGAAAATCGAGAAGTCATTTTTGGCGCGTGCCTCTGTCCACGATACAATTGACTTTGACTTGTGCCGAGCTAATCGTTCTACAAAATCGGTAGGTTGCTTAGTCGCCTTATCGTAAGCATCTCGTATGAGTCGTAGATTTCCAGAACGAGTTGGATTAGTACCATCATCTTCGGCTTCAGCAGAGGATAGCAAATCACCCATTTGGGGATTCGTCATCATACCATGTCGAGTTTTGGAGAGCCATGCAAGTTGTTCGGCGCGTAGCGGTGCCGCCTTTGGTGGCATCATAACTTCTTGATCCCATCCAAGGAGTCCCGATATTTGGCCAATCGTCTCAATGTCTTTCTGCTTTGAAAGCAACTCTAGGTAAGCGTCCATGGACACTGGATGAAGAGATTCTCCTTTACCTCTTTGGACAGAGGATCTTAACGAAAGAAACTGTTTACTTCGGCCCAGTCATATCTTCTGGACGAACCCATTCGTCAAATTGGGCCTCGGTAAGGAGTCCTAACTCAAGGGCACTCTGCTTCAATGTCAACCCGTTCTCATGAGCGTTCTTCGCAATCTTAGCAGCCGCATCATATCCAATGTGGTTATTCAGAGCCGTAACGAGCATCAACGAATTGTCGAGGTGCTCTCGAATATTCTCGCGATTCGGCTGAAGGCCATCGATACAACGCTCTCGGAATGAATGGCAGGAATCTGTCAAAATGCGTGCGGAGTGCAGTAGGTTGTGTATCATCATAGGTTTGTACACATTCAGTTCGAAATTGCCTTGCGACCCGCCAACGGTTACGGCTGTGTGATTCCCCATGACCTGTGCACAGACCATCGTCAACGCTTCACATTGAGTAGGATTGACCTTTCCAGGCATAATCGATGAACCCGGCTCATTCGCTGGCAACTCTAACTCACCAAGGCCGCTCCTTGGACCTGAGCCGAGCCATCGAACATCATTGGCGATCTTCATTAGAGAAACAGCAAGGACACTCAACGTTCCACTTGTCGCGACGATTGCATCGTGAGCTGCTAGTTGAGCGAACTTGTTTGGAGCACTGCGGAAAGGTAGGCCGGTATGGCCTGCAATCTTTGAGGCAACTCCTGCGGCAAAATCAGGATGAGTGTTTAGACCAGTGCCGACCGCGGTGCCTCCAAGAGCAATCTCGTAGAGATCGTCCATCGACGCCTCGATACGAGAGAGAGAAGCGTCAATCTGAGCAACCCAGCCTCCAACCTCTTGGCCGAGAGTCAGAGGTACTGCATCCATCAAATGAGTCCTGCCAATTTTCACAATATCTGACCATTCCTCTGACTTTTCCTGGAGCGAGTTTCGGAGAGATTTAACAGATGGAATCACACTGTGCATTATGGCTTCAGCAGCAGAAATATGCATCGCTGTGGGGAAAGTGTCGTTACTGGACTGGGCCTTATTGACGTGATCGTTGGGGTGGACTGGGTCCTTACTACCTAACACGCCTCCAGCCATCTCTATTGCTCGATTTGCGATTACCTCATTCGCATTCATGTTAGACTGTGTGCCCGACCCTGTCTGCCACACACGGAGAGGGAAATGATCATTCAACGAGCCAGAGGCGACCTCGGATGCAGCGGCGATAATCANATCCGCAACATCGCCATCNAATGTCCCGAGAGCCTTGTTTGTCTCTGCCGCAGACATCTTGAGAATGCCAAAAGCGCGAATTACGCCTTCGGGCATTGCATCCTCGCCGATATCGAAATTCATCAAGGAACGAGCGGTTTGTGCCCCCCAGTAACGATCGCTTGGCACCGAAAGTGTACCCATGGTGTCGCGTTCGATCCGTTCTTCCATGAATCAATGACCTCACAATCGGGCTATGGAGTTTCGTCCTCAACCTCATTGACGGAGGACGTTAAGCGCAATTGACTCTTCATCGGAGAGGCCGATCGTTCGCGGCCCTTGTTGACCTTCAGACCACTTCTTTCCGATGCTTTCATCGAGGAAAGATTCGAGGAAGATGGGATGAATGTAGGATGAACGGCAAACAGCCCGAGTGTTTCCTAGGTTTGAGGCAACTGTGTCAACAACAGCAAGCATCGCCTTATTTCTCGCAGTATCTGAATCAAGAGGGATTCGCCCCTCATCATTCACGAGGTTCTGGAGATTCTCATTAGCAGGCAATGACCTAATGAATTTCTCAAGTTCGCTTCCTTCAGCGTCGTTGTCGATAAAGGCGAGGCGATACGCACATTTCCATGTCGCAGCCCATGTACGGAAATTCTTCGCTGTGTAAGATTCTCCAGTTGCATCCTGGATGTATTGATTGATGTGCTCAGCCTTCAGATCGTTCTCATTTTCAGTCTCTAGATTCACGAANTGGAAAAGATCTGTGTCCTTGCNTCTTGAACCCAACTTACGNGTTTCAAGGAGGAGATCAACGAGATTGTCGTCCTCAATCAGAATCTCCCATGACTTGCCGGACTTACCTGTGAATGAGAATACAGCATCATGTCTACCTTCGGCGTTCTCTCCCGTCTTCCTAACCATGTGGCCATTACGAAGTGTGGTTAGGCCGTAGGATTCGTTTGTTCTAGCATATTCGTCACTACCAACCCGGATGTTGTAGAGGTCCATAAGACGGACAACAAGAGCACTGACCTTTTCGAGATCCATAGAATCGCGCTTCAAATCTCGAGTGATTTTCTTCCTTAATGCGGGGAGCACCTCTGCAAATCCCGCAATGCCTGCGAACTTCATTCGGGTCTTCATTAAAATCCAATCAGGGTGATATCTGTATTGCAAACGCCCTTTTCCGTCGACACCTGTAGCTTGGATATGTCCACGNTCATTGGGGCATACCCATACCTCCGTCCAAGCTGGTGGAATAGCAAGTGCATTGATTTCCGCAATCCTATCTATGTCCGTCAACACTTTTCCATCGGCTGTTTTGAAGATCCAATCAATTGGGCCGTCCCCTGAAGACTCCTTTGCCATCCTAGTAATTCCAGGAATTGTACGATCTGAACGGACAAGATTGGACAGGGTCAATGCCTCATCTACGCTCAGTTCCACAAATTCATTAGGTCATTTGCCGATGCTTGAGGATTCCCCTCTAAATTTTGGAATTAGACCCTTCAAGAGGCCCTTCAATCAAGGAATAAGCCATCGTATTGTGAGCCCATATATGCACCCCAGCCAATACGCAATGGAGTAGATGCATTGAGGTCCATGCGTGTCAGTGTCCAGCCCTCTGTCTCGCTCAGATATCCCGTAGTAGTCGTAGTAATCATCTCCAAATCACCATCCATATCAAGATCCGCAATCAACGGNGTTCCAATACTGAGATTCGTTCGATTGTAGAGTGAAATGGTGTTCATACTACAGGTCTCAAGAACGCTCGCAGAATTGTAAGAGAGTGAGCCTTCTTCCCTCCATTCTTCAACCCCTCGAACAAGGACAATGTCGTCTCGACCATTGGAATCGAGATCCACAGAAAGGGGACTCGTGAAGATTGTATGTTCTGTCNTCTCACTCCAAAGGATGTCGCCCGTAGCTCCATCCACAAGCGCATAGTAAGATGACGAATACTGGGGGAAGACNCCGATGACATAGTTGACGAATACATCAGGAACTGAATCAGAGGTGAAGTATCCTACTGTGGGCGAGGCCCAAGACTCGAGGCCAGAAGTAGTTCCATTTTCAACAACTGCATGCATATCGATGGTCCATGTGTGTGTGTAATTACGACCATCCACTAGAATCAATCGACCATCAAAGGAAGATACCACAATATCTTGGATCCCATCGAGAGTAAGGTCTGCAATCGCGGGGGGAGTCATGAAGCCCTTTTTCACGTTTGGAGTCGGTGCTACAATTTGGGTCGAAGTGCTAAGATCGCCTTGCATAATGGAATCTATACTTGTAGACCAAAGGCTTCCATCCCACGTCTCTCCACCAGTTCCGTAGAGAACCTCGGTGGCCATATCAGGATGAGGTCTGTAGAGTAAAGGAGACATATACGTCTCACGACCATCTGGAAGATCCGCGACGCCTAGAGGTTGCCCATCTGCTCCTGAAAGAATCATCAGATACCCATTATCTCTCTCATCATCGGGTTCCTTCATTGGGTCCCCACCATTGGCCACTAACCAATCGGGGACTTCGTCATCATTGATGTCATCAATGAACTGTCCAGAGTAAAACTGGTACCATGCCTCACGAAGTGTGGAGGTCTTATCGAAACTCCAAAGGATCTCTCCGGTTGCACCATTCACTGCGAACATTTGCTGATCTCTTCCTCCAAGAGCAATGTCGTCGACATTGTCGCCATTGAGATCTTCAAACTGCGCGGATGCGAACATCTCGCCGTCGGTTTCCGCTTCCCAAAGTAAATTTCCAGAAGCGCCATCAACTGCGATAATCGAGCCGGAGTGTGACTCTTCAGCACCTGTCCCAACAACAATGTCAAGGACAGAATCCCCATTGAGATCGGTTGCATGAGGAGAGGACATCATGCGATTATATCCTACAGCGGTCCACCGAGTCTCAAACTCATCTGATGGCATCGTTTCTGCAGAGCATGGATGTGTATCAGCACAATCACTTCCAGGCGGACATGGAGGCGATGGAGGCAACGGAACATCGGCTACAGTCCTCGTCACAATTGGGTCCACTGTGTTAGGTAGGGTAAGCATCACCGCTACGGCTACAGCGAGGATAGCCACCCATGGAATCCATTTTCGCATACTATCACTACGCACAGGGGAGTCACTTATCCTTGATGCTTGAAGCGATGGCTTCAGGCCCACCTTGGAACCTTCTAAGGTGACACCAGCGACCAATTTGGAAGCCAACGGTGTTAACCACAAGATCTGAAATTTTGTTCTCCCAAACCTCCTCTGTAAACTCGTATGGAAGGAAAATTTCCAAAATCTCCCATCCAACCGATAGGAACAGGAACAATGGCCAACCAATCCTCGTGAAGAAGCCAAACCCAAACCATTGCAAGAGGTGGCCAACTGACCACATATTCAGTAGGGCCATACCAATCAAATTGCGAGAGTGATGGACTCGATTTGTTGAGGGGTTTGAGGCCGATCGCCGTGACCAGTAGGAGTCGTTTCAATCGCTTTCACTACATCCATTCCTTCGATGACCTTTCCAAATACTGGATGAGCAGATGCGCCACGCCCAAACCAATCGAGAAAATCATTGTGCTGCGTATTGATGAAGAATTGAGAACCACCGCTGTTTGGCCTACCTGTATTTGCCATCGAGAGTGTGCCGACCTCGTTAGAGAACCGTTGAGTCAATTCGTCAGGGATATTACCGCCGCGGTCACGGACAATGGACTGCCCGTCAGTAGTTGTGTAAGTGCCTCCACCCTTTGGACCACCGGTTCCAGCTCGAGAGGAGTTTGGATCGGCAGAGTGCGGACAACCGCCCTGAAGCATGAAACCCTGAATGACGCGATGGAAGTGAAGGCCATCGTAGTAGCCATCTAAAGCGAGAGCAAGAAAATTGCCTGCAGTCACCGGCATCGTATCCGTGAAGAGTTCAATCTTGATGTCGCCTGCACTCGTCTTCATCACTACGTTGGTTCCAGCCATGGCTCAACCAGACAGGGGTGGGATTTAGCCTCATGCATCATGCTCGGATGTCGGAAAGGCGTAACAGTGCATAGAGGGGGATCTCTGCATCTCTAAAGGCATCAGCACCGCCTTCCTCTCGGTCAAGGATAGTGATACAACCGACTANCTTACAGCCAATCTCTGCCAATCTCTCACAGGCCTTTAGTGCAGAACCGCCGGTAGTGGTGACATCCTCGAGGATAATGCATTGATCTCCTGCCTTCAGGGTCGAACCCTCAATGCCTGGCGGATTGCCAGTCTTTCGACCCCCTCTGCCCTTGGGTTCCTTCCGGATAATGAAGCCGCGAAGTTCGCTACCTGCAGGGGCTTTAGCAATCACAATACCAGTCAAAGGAACTGCCCCTAGTTCGAGGCCCCCAACTGCATCGATATCTCCTATGCTCTCAAGCGTATCATGGGTTAGAACCCCGAGAAGATGAGCGCACTCTGGATCGCACATAACCGGTTTCATATCGAAGAAATGCGGCGAGATGCGCCCGGATGCAAGAGTAAAGGGGTCTTCCGGCTGATACAGGTAAGCGAGATTTCGAACCCGTTCGATGAGAAGGGCACGAGCCTCTACAGGAGTCGTCGGAGCCGCCATTGGTTGTAGGCAACGACGACGAAGCATGAAGGTTGTCAGTCGTAGCGATTTGTTCAAAGGGCGTCATTCTTCACTACCATTTCCGAGGAGGCATCGAATGGCGAACCAAACGATGTCTGCCATCGATGAAAAGCGTCTCTCTGCTGAGATGGAACGTTATCATCAGGCGCTAGATGAAGAGACGGAGCGACTCTACGGAGTGGCTGCCGAAGCACGTGCAAAAGGACTTGACATGTCGACTGAAGTCGAGATACCTCGTGCTGAGGATCTCGCCGATAGGACAGAGAAGCTTCTCGCCGAATATCTCGACGGCCTTGAAGTCGCAAAGGACATTCGTGAGATGCTCAAGGTAGAGGAGAGAGAGATTACGGCAATCAAAATTGGACAAGATGTCGCTCGGAGAATGATGGAGCGGACTGGCGATCAGATCAAGGCGATAGATGCAGGATTGAGGACTGGTCTTGCTATTCTAACAGAGGCAATCTTGGTTGCACCTCTGGAAGGAATTGGGCAGGTGAGACTACTCAGCAATACAGATGGAACCACTTTCTTATCCATTGATTTCTGTGGTCCAATTCGTGCTGCTGGCGGTACCGCCCAAGCAATGGCGGTCCTAATTGGAGACATGATTCGAACTGAACTTGGTATCGCGAAGTATGACCCGACTGACCCCGAAGTAGAACGGGTCAAGGAGGAATTTGGCCTCTATCGTGGAGGTTTGCAATACAAACCGACGCCCGAAGAAATTGACGTAATTGTCAGGGCCTGTCCTGTGATGATTAATGGCGAATCTACCGAGGAACAGGAATGTGCAGGATTTCGCGAAGTGCGCAATATCGACGACGGACGTGTACGGGGTGGCGTATTACTCGTGATTGGTGAGGGGCTCTGCCTCAAAGCACCGAAGATTCAGAAGCACGTAGAACGATTGGAGATTCCTGGTTGGTCCTTCATTAGTGATTTTGCAAATCGTGGAAAGGGCGATGGTAAAACCGATGAGGAGTTATTTGTATCGAGAAAAATTCCAATCGATAAGCGATTCCTGAAGGACATCATTGCAGGACGCCCGGTCTTTGGAATGCCGAATCGACCTGGCGGATTCCGTCTACGCTACGGTCGACCAAGAGCTTCGGGTCTTGCTGCCGCAGGAATGAATCCTGCTTCGATGAGGGCCATGGGCGAATTCCTATCCGTCGGAACTCAGATGAAAATAGAGCGCCCCGGGAAAGCCTGTGCTATCACACCAACAGATGAGATCGATGGACCTTCTGTCCTACTCGAAGATGGAACCTTTCGGCGAGTTCAGACCGAAGAGGATTGGTTGCGAGTCGAATCTGAGGTCCGTGCAATCTGGGATAATGGCGAATTGATGCTGGGTTTCGGAGAATTTCTTGAGAACAACAAGAATCTGGTTCCAGCTTCCTATACTACCGACTGGTGGGCAAGCGAGTTACTTGATTCGATGAAGATTCAAGAAGATCTAGAATTCGTAACCAAGCATTTCGAAACGGATGGCGCACCTAACACTGAGCCGCCTGGTGTCCTGCGACGCAGGCTCCGAAGTAAGGAACACCGATTAGAAAATGAGTGGGCTCTACGAGACTGGCACCGATTCCTCAGAAAAGTAAGTCCCACTTGGGAAGCAACCATTGCCTGTGCCGAACGATTCGGAATAGCCATCCATCCCAATCATAACCTATGTTGGTCCGACATACCAATCGCCTTACTCCCACACATCCACGATGCTGTAGCTGGTGCACTAATTGAAGGAAATTCACTCCGGATTCCGGGGGCCGCCAAAGGATGGATTGCTCCGAGCGTGAAGATTGATTCCGTCGCAAGCACGGATCAATCCATTCGACGTGAAAGGCAACTGAAAAGACGAGTAAAGGAGATGGACGAAGCGGATTCATCAAAAAGTGTCTGGATAGTCCCTGATCATCCAACAAAAGAATGGGACGGGCATCTCTCTTTGGCTGAGCACGGTATTGTGAAGGCCAGTCTAATGGCACTCGGAATCGAGCATGTTCACAATGGAGGAGACATTGTCGTCGAAAATGGATGGCAGGCTCTATTGCATGGGCTAGGATTAGAATCCAAAGAAGCAGGTCTAANACTCCGGAAAGGTGTACAAAACACAATCGAGGAACGAATTCAACAATCTATCGAAGCGTATTCCATTGTGAAGAAAGAAGAAGCCCGTACAGCAGCTCTTGAAGATGAACGTCGAATTGCACGGATTGCAGCAGAAACCGCGGCTCGGCAGCGTGGAGAAGGAATCGCTGCAACTGAAGCAGCCGGAAAAAAGGCAGAAGATGCAATCGCAAATTCAGGGCCTGAAGATCTGAAAGCACTCAATGTTGCCAAACAGATTCTTGATGACAATGATGTCGATGGTTCATTGTCCATCGTCCGAGAAATTACTGACAACCGATGGGAAGATGCTGCGCCTTGTCGAATTGGGTGTAGGATGGGGAGGCCAGAAAAATCGGCGCCACGAGAGATGAAACAGAGGGCGCACGCACTCTATCCGATCATGAACTTCGGTGGACCGCAGCGTCTCCTTGAGACTGCTGTCTCTCGTGAAGGTAGTATTCGAGTCACTGTCGGACCGCGGCGTTGCTTGCGTTGTGACAAGGAAACTCCACACGTGCGTTGTCATCATCGAGTTGTACCCTCAGAACCAAAGGAGTGTGGCGGTAGGACTACACCTGCTGAGAGGCGGGGTTCCCAGATGAGGAATCGTCAGGGAGAGTTGACTACAATCCCCCTCGCCGATATTCTTGAGGTAAAGAGAATCGCACTCGGGCTGGATCGTCTACCAACCGGAATCAAGGCGATGAAGGGTTTGACTTCTCGTGCTCAAACACCGGAGCCAATTGAGAAGGGGATTTTGAGAGCAGTTCACGATATCACCGCATTCAAAGACGGTACAGTCCGCTACGACATGATCGATGTACCAGTTACTCATTTCCAGCCAAGAGAAATTGGCACATCTATCGAGCAATTAATCGAGATGGGATATACTCATGATGTGAGAGGAAACGAATTGGTTGCCGACAATCAAATCCTCGAACTCTTCCCTCAGGACTTCATCCCCAGCCGAGATGGTGGAGAACACCTACTGAAGGCTAGTCAGTTCATCGATGACCTCCTCGTTCGATATTACGAACTCGAACCGATATACAATGCTAAGACAATTGATGATCTTGTGGGGCAGTTAGGAATCGCCCTAGCACCACACACCTCTGGTGGCGTCCTCTGTCGCCTAATCGGATGGACTGGCGCCTCGGCAGGCTATGCTCACACACTCTTCCATGCTGCTAAACGCCGGAATTGCGATGGAGACGAAGACTGCATTATGCTGCTCCTAGACGGGCTGTTAAACTTCAGCAGGAAGATTCTGCCCTCATCGAGAGGTGGGCAGATGGACGCGCCACTAACTCTGACAACACGACTTAACCCAATGGAACTTGACAAGGAGGCTCTNCATGTGGACGCAGGATGGTTCTATTCTACTGGATTCTTTGAAGCAACAAAATCGATGCCGCATCCAAAAGATTTGCTTGGGGAGGTGGACCTCGTTCTCTCCCGAATCGGAGAAATCGGTGCAGTTCGCGGTTACGGTTACACTCACGAAACATCATCACTGGATGATGGCCCTGTGAACTCCGCATACAAGACGTTGGGTAGTATGGCGGACAAGATGAGTGCCCAACTATCCCTTGGCCGTCGACTTCGGGGGGTTGACGCTCAAGTCGTTGCTTCGTCAGTTATTGGCTCCCATTTACTCCCAGATGTACGGGGTAATCTCAACGCATTCAGTCGACAAAAGGTCCGATGTGGGAGTTGCAATCATTCCTATCGTCGTATGCCCTTGGCTGGTAAGTGNATCCAGATGATTGATTCAATAGGTGGCTTACATGGTCATCGATCTTCCGGCGGAGAAAAGAGTCGTTGCGGGGGGAACCTTATCCTCACTGTCTCCCAAGGTGCAGTACGGAAGTATCTGGGTGTAATCGATCACGTGATTGACAGCTTTGGAATCGATGACTACACCCAGCAGTATGTGGATTGGATGGCGATTAGTGTAGAGTCCCTCTTCCAAAACGACCGTGTTACGGTATTCACACTAGATGACTTCCTCTGATTAACGACGCTTCGTATCGTCATTCATCCTGTCCCAAAGGTCACTCACAGTCTTCAGATCCTCATCGATCTCCGCCTTGCCCTGAAGACGGCTCTCATCACCTTCACCAAGTGCATCAAGCTCATCGGCAATTGCATCTGCATCTTCAATATCCTGATCGCCCTTCTCATGCTCGGACTCATCTACGTCCTCCGCCTCTATTGACCATGCACGCCTCTTCCCGATGCTGCTAGTTTGAGCCGAGGCTGCTAACGATGAAGTGAGATCTTCNACATCCACCGCATCACCTCCACTCAATGCCTTTTCTGTTGCCTTCCAATCCTCACGCAACTTCCGCATCATTGGATTGGAACGCTTTNTTNGCCTCGATTTGANCAAGCTTCGAATCGCTCGATCTGAGATAAGAAGTGTAAGAGCGAGAATATTGGCGGCGATATAACCCTCCATCTGAATGGGACCGTAGAGATCCATCTCGGTCTCTAAATCGATAACAACATGCTGCTTTGGAAGGGATATTTGTCCAGTGCTATTGGACACAATTAGAATGAACATCGAGGAGCCAGGAGGCATTGTAATCCAGCGTTCTTCACTCCCTTCAGAAGAAGAGGTGTAGAGGGTTGTGCGTTCACCATTCGAATCCTCCAACACCAAGACTACATCGGTATTTGCCGCTCCTTCTAGNGTCTCAACGGTGAACATGANATGCAGAGGTATGTCCCTACCATGGAGGTCAGGTATAGTGAATGGATAATCCTGAACAATATCGCTTCCAGGTGCAATTAGTTGTTGATCCGCTGTCGCTTGTAATGCCCCTGTCCATATCAGATTCAGTAGGACGAAGGTGATGATGGCAGTCGCAACAGAACGATCTTTCTTTTCGGTCATAACGCTCCCCCTACACCCAATCCATCGAGGACTTCCTGCATGAATGTGAGTTTCCTCATCTTGCGGATTGGATCAGTGCTACCAGTCCATCGACCAATCTCAGAAGTTGTGTAACCAATGAGACGTATATTCGCAATCGGTACTCCGAGGAATGCACACAAACAAACGGCTCTATCGCCATCAGTGAAACCACCTGGATTGAGCATGCCATCGATTCGATTCGGTGTCTGATGGGTGAGAAAAATTGCTGGTGGTGTTTCGAGTGCGGCCAATCGGTCAATCATCGAAATCAGTGATTCCTCATTGTCACCATGAGCGTGAATAGCATGCAAAACGCCGCGTTGGGCCGCTTCAGCGATATGTGGATCGCCGTCACCATCGCTGACAAGAAGCAAGGTGTTGGACCACGCTTCTTCCTGGNATTCCTCAGACAGTTCACCTATCACACCAATAGAGCCGTCAGCGAATANTAACCGATGGCCTTCAGACAAGGCGGTTTCGACTTCTTGCGGCTCAGCAGCCGCGCCAACTGTGGCAATTGGTCCATCTTCTAGCCTATCGATGAGAGATTCAAGAGATTCTTCACGACCTGAAACGCTCCATGTCTGTCGATTGGAGGACTCCATATCGACTCGTTCACAGAGAAGATTCGCCACATGAAGATCCTGGTGCAACGACCAATCAAACTGGGCTCGGACACGGTCTTGAACGCGCATAGCGATAGCCCGGACCTCATGAGGACCCATGGTTGGTCTTGACCGGTCGCGTTGAAGAACCCCAGTGTTCAATCATAGAGTGAACCCGGATGCCNATGCCACCACATCCACCTGTCATCGAGGACCCTCGTATCCTCGCGAGGTACCCTTTCCTTCCACAGGCTGTAGAGCATACTCGTAGCATCCTTGAAAACAATGGAGTCACCATGGAGGGGCTATTGACAGATGGGTGGTTGAGTGACATTCGGAGAAGAGGAGACTTGCGAGTCAAGGAGTCAATATTACATGATGACGGTATTGGAGTCCCCACATCTGATATCAGTACTGATCTCGGCCGAATGACTGAGAGTTTGTCTTTCCTCTATGCTATGCTAGTGGCTTGTTCTACCTTTGAGGAGAGAGTTACAGCCCGATGGGCAGAAGGAGAAGCGAGTCGAGCAGATGCAATTCTTGGGTTAGATAGCGACGCTTTCGATATTATTGCCCGCACTTACATCTCGGATCTCCGATCTGAACAGATAGATGGAGTATTAGTCTACAGCATCCCTATGACCGACTTCATCGAATTGGGTCCGCGTATTAGTGGAGATTACTGGCGGCTTCCAAACCGTCCTCTCGACCATGGCTGGGTTACGATGAATGCCCATTCAGGAGAGAACTCGAAACAACGCCTTGCTAGATTNTTGAAAGAAAGAATCAGAGAAGATTTGAGAAAGCGCTGTGATGAGCGAATGGAGCGCATCGATGAGAGTTTTGCTGAACGGCTAAGTGAGCCAGTTGGTGCTGTTCTAACTATCCTTCAGTCTCGTGCAAAAATGGATTTCAATGCAGGTGATGCAACTCGTTCCGACTGGCCCCCTTGCATGGAGTCAGCAATTGCCGAACTTGCTATGGGAGAGAACGTGAATCATGCAGGTCGTGTCTTCCTTGCAGCTATGTCCGCCGCAATCGGTATTGATATTGACCAATGTGCTGGATTCTTCTCAGGCGCTCCGGATTTTAATCTGGATACAACACGCTACCAAATCAGCCACATCTATGATCGAGAGTATACCCCTGCAGGCTGCAGCCGGCTAAAGCTCGATGGACGCTGCCCGGTCTCCAAAGGAGACGATTTCATATGCGACAAACCGAAGATGAAACATCCACTGTCTTACGTCTGGTGGAAGCAGAGAGACCGGGGTCAACGACCAGAAGAAGAGCAGGAAGAATCCACAACGCAACCCAAGGAACCTGCCAACCCTTGATTAGGACAGCCCGATAAGGGCTCATCGAAGCACATGACACGAACGCTAGTGTTGACCATCGACCGAGACAATGATCTCGGGATTAAGGCAGGCCTTCGGGGGCCCGTCATCGGTAGGAAGGCGACTCTCAGTGCTGCACTTCGACTAGGGCTTGCTGATCCAGAGGAAAGCGATACAAACGCAATCCTTGGAGCACTGCATCACCACGACCGAATTCTCGATTCAGGTGAGCCAAATGATGCGGTCGAAGTTGCTATTCTAACTGGAGATGAGAGAGTTGGCTCCCGGTCAGACCGGGCAATTGCAAAGCAGTTGGAAGAAGTCATCGCTGAATTCCAACCTGACTGTGCGATACTTGTTACTGATGGAGCAGAGGATGAGGCGGTAATGCCTATTCTCCAAAGTCGAGTCCGAATCGATTACGTCGAGAAAATCATCGTACGCCAAAGCAAGGGTATCGAAGGTACATTCTACTACATCATGAAGGCAATCGAGGACCCGAAATGGCGGGCCCGTCTACTAGTTCCACTCTCCGTTTTCATGATGATCATTGGACTAGGCATGATTATCCCTGGTGGAGGCGTTCTGATTGGAGCTATGCCATTGTTCGTAGGACTATGGCTACTCGCCAAGGGCTTAGGGGCTGAGACACAATTCGAACGCCTCATAGTCGACATGCGGGAAAGTGCGATGGGTGGCATTGTTTCCTCTCTATTGTGGGCCTTTGCATCGTTCGCAAGCCTCCTCGCGATTCTTGAGGTATATCGAGAGATTGCTCAAGCTAGTTCCGATATGAGTGGGTTTGAAATCGGTGTGGAAGCAATGGACAGTGGTTTACAGTGGATTGTACTAGCCTCCCTTGCTGTGGCTATGTCCATGCTTGTCCTACGCTGGAGGCGTGGTACGCTATCGGGGCGAATCTTCCAACTTGTTGCAGGAGGTGCTGTAATCTACTCATTTGCGGAAGCGAGTCTCGATGTAGCACGTAAAATTGCTCAAGGCGAAACCTACGAACTTGACCCTGGAGTAATTTACAGCGATTGGGGGCTCGTTCTAGTGACTATTGTCGTATGGTGGATGGTTCGGACAGGCATACGCTCTTGGTCCACTCGACAAGAGATTCAAGGAAAGTTCTGGGGAGTCTAATCAGGACTCAAATAATGTCTCAGTCATACACTGTGGGCATGTCACTTTAATCGGTCGAACCGAGGGAATGCCGAGAGGCGATCTGCAAGCGGGACAGACAATAGCTTGCTCGACCTGTGACTGGCGTGAACGCCCCTCACTACTCGGATCATACCCCATACGGTANCGGTGGGCTTCAGAAAGAGCCTCGGCCCCTGTACGGGGAGGAGGGGTAGTTTCCATCATTGGATCAACACCTCCTTTAGATCTCGAAATTGACATGTCCCATTCCGGTTCGTTAGCGCTCATTGTCGTTCCAGATGAGGCCATTTCCATAAGACGCAGGAGCTCATCTGATGATACTCCATGTTCGACNGTTACACGATCTATTGCAAGCATTTTCTCGTACCCATCTAAGGCGTTCAATTCTGCGATAACCGATGCAGGCACGTCGCTCATGGGAGCCACTCATNCCCGCCTCACTTGAGGGTTGAGGATGACGAGTACTCATCTATGCGAATCATCCTAGCCTTAGACATGCACCCATCCATCAACGTCCTTGGGACCCCACTGAAGACCTGCAACGAAGAACCTCTCACTGGCTGGTTCCGTGACGGGTGTTGCAACACTGACGATTCTGATAGAGGCATGCATACCGTCTGTGTCGTAGTCGATGAAGCGTTCTTGACGTTCAGTGCTAATGCTGGCAACGACCTTTCGACACCGCGGCCAGAATTCCGATTTCCGGGGCTCAATCCAGGAGACAGGTGGTGCCTGTGTGCAACGCGATGGAAGGAAGCGTGGGAAGAGGGGTGTGCGCCTCCTGTCGATCTTGAAGCCACACATACAAGGACACTCGAAGTGATTGATTTGTCTGTGCTTGAAATGTACGCCATGTGAAGGAAACGAACCGTTCACAAAGGATGAGGTGGACGATGAAGCATGTCTGATGCTACGCCCAAGGTCGGCACATTGTACATGCTCAACACCTGCCCCTTTACCTGGAAGGTTCGAGCCCTTCTCGATTATCTCAATCTCCCTCACAACCGTGTGCAAGTTAACCCCATGCGAATCAAGAAAAGCGTCTCCTTCGCCGGCGACTGGGGTAAGACGCCAGTCTGGAAGATGCATGATGGTGAAGTCGTTGTCGACTCCACTCCAATCATGATGCGCATCGACGAGGTACACAACGATGGTCAATTGGCATCTTCTTCCAATTTAGCCCGGCGTGATGAATGGATTGAATGGGCAGACCTACACGTCAAGAATGCCACCATCCCGATTCTATACGGCAGCATTGGGTCAGCCCTGAGTACCACTCGCTCTGTCTCACGGCATGAGAAATTTGGACTAATGACTGGACGATTGTACGCGTGGGCAGGGTTTCCAATCATGTGGGGTATTATCGCGCGGAAACGAACGAAAAACACCGGCATGAATCCGAAGCAACTCTGGCATCATCTTCTGGATAAATGGACTGGTGAAATTGGTGAACAGCAGTTTTTCGGTGGCAACGAGCCCGATCTTGTTGACCTAATCGTCTATGGTTACATGCGATCGATTGAGATGCATCCGAAGGCATTTCGTCACATTGAGGATCATAAAGAAGGGATGAGTTGGTTCAAACGCATGAAAGGCGTTGCTGCTTAATTATCCATCACTAACGTTGAGACCGTAAGTGGAAATCATCGCAAGCATCCCAAGGCAACAAGCTGAGTAAAAGTGACCTTGGCTAAAGAACACGAGTCCTCCTGCAGTCCGGAGAAGCAAAGCACTCTTTGCTTTCCAACCCATTATGGCGAGGATAATCGCAATCAATCCAATTCCAAAGAAGATGGCTCCTACAATATCGTAGACGGCTGCTGCAGTTGGATCGTACAACTCACGACCGCGCTGCTCTTCAGATAAGTCAATCCAACGTGTTAATCCATTATTTTCCTCCTCAACAGCATCGAATGTAGCAGGGGATTCGTAATCAACCTCCAAATGAGTGAATCCATACGGTTCAAACAAAGCACCAGGGGATAGGATGATTCGATGTGTCATACCTTCTGAATCGTGGGTATTGTTAACCACAAACATCGTCATGAGACCTGGATTCAAACCCTCAAGACGAAAGCGGCCTTCCGCGTCGGTCACATTTGATGGGCGAGTGATTCTCTGCGTTCCATTCTCTACGACTGTTGTCACAACTTCGATTGTGAAGTTTGAGCCAGGACTACCATCATGCAGGGTTAAGGTACCCGTGAGGATTGCTGATCCCGGCGAGGATTGACTGATGAAAGAGGCTGTCTGTGTTTGGCTGTAAATGAAGCCTCGATCGGTCACAAGGCCACGATCACCGTCAATGAAATCGAGGCCGTTGATAACGCCAAATATTCCTGCGACGAGGATGAACAAGAGGGCTACATGCATCCGAGGGTCTCTTGGAGCATCCTTAGGCAACTGGAGTGTTGCTCCTGTAGACGAAAATATTGGTTCCTCTTCGGGAATCATGACGCTGGGAGAATCCGAGGTCTCCAACGGTCCCTCAGTACTGTCCTCCATGAGCATGGATGGAAGGCGTCCTTTATTCCGCTTGCGAGGGCTGGTCCGCTTCTCTGTGTATCCTATCGCCCAAGGAACGGTTAAGACGCCCCCAATCGGCCGGATCTACCCATGCCACTAGGTGCAAGCCTTCGTCAGTCATCCTTCGTTCTCCAACCATCGAATTACGACGAATCTCTGACTCAATAGCAGCGATGGGACGGTCAGATACACCATTAGGTGGCAAAACCAGAAACGAAATTGGAGGGCCGTGGAGGCGTGTCAAAATGCTAGAACGAAGGCGTTCAATACCCTCAGATGAGGTTGATGATGTTAGGATTGTCTCGGAAACTCCGAAAGAATCCAATGTACTAGTTACAGCAGAAACGTGTGATTCACTGCACGAATCCTGCTTGGTCAAAACCACAAGTAAATCGTACGAACCCGAATCTGGATTACTACGATCAAATAGTTCCCTGCGTGAGGTCTCAAACTTCCGAACAACCTCCTCCACTGGATCCGAGCAATCCAACAAAAGGAGCAGTAGATCGCACTCAAGGCTCTCTTCGAGAGTTGCAGAAAACGCATCAAGAAGATCTGAAGGAATATCGTCGATGAAACCAATTGTGTCAACGAGTAATACACGTGGACTAAACTGCATCCGTCCGACAGTTGTCTCCAACGTCGAAAAATAGCGGTCCTCAACGATAACTGGTTTGCCACAGAGTGAAGCGAATAAGCTCGATTTTCCAGCGTTGGTATATCCAGCTAACCCCACCGTTCGGGCCCCACTAGCTCTACGCTGTCTTTGACGCTCCTTGATTGCTCGACTATATCTTCGCTGACGGCCACGAAGCGTCTTCAATTCTCTATTCAGAGCATTCAATGCAACATTCCAACCAGTTCGACCCCCAGCTCCGTAACCAAGGCGTTCTCCGGTTGTCTCTCGATTCACCAATTCACGCAAAACGTTACGATCTGCGTTCAAACGTGCAATTCGCACTTGATTACGTGCTTCAACCGATGAAGCATGCTGAGTAAAGAGTTCTAGAAGAAGACGAACACGATCCCAAGTCTCACATTGCAACATATCAGTCATGTTCACTAATTGACGAGCACTTAGATTCGCATTCACAAGAACAAGGTCTATCCCAAACCATGGGTGACTTTCGGGAGCCATACGTAATTCATCACGGATTGCTTCAAGTCGGCCACGACCTAGATGTGTTCGTTTGTCAGATCTACCACGCTGAGCAACGATTTCAACGACTTGGATATCCATTGTATCAGCAAGTGCAAGGAACTCTTTCGGATTTTCATCACGGGTCAGCATCAATGCTCGACGGCCTGCATGAGAGGTCCGCAATTCTTCGGTTAGAACGCCCCCGGAACCTGCAATCAATGGGATTGGATCCCAATCCGGGTCCTTCATGCTCGAATCCACCCCGCGGTTTCGAGGATGCGTTCATCCAATTTAGAAATCGGAACGGAAGTCGGGTCCAAACCCCCGTCGCTTCGTTCCGCAACCCATACCTCAAGGTCCCAGTCTCTGTGACTGAAAGCGTGCCGAATCCGACCTACGGATCTGTGTTTTTCGACTTGGTGATTCTCGCACAGCACATCTAAGCCCTCAGGGTCCTCGGTTATTGGCACACCCCACAACCCCCCCAACCTCGAACCTTTTCTTTTTGTCAAATGGATTCCAAATGGAGTACGGATAACGAGTGCGTGTCCCTCGATTCTTTTCGAATTCCGTTTACGTGGTGCAGGGAATTTAGTGGGCTCATCAGTTTGTACGGCAAGGCATACTTCCTCGGCAGGACATCTATCACATGAGGGACGGCGAGGCGTACAAACGGTTGCACCAAGTTCCATTAAAGCCTGATTCCAATCCCCTGGCCGATTCCGATACAAGGATTCGTCTGCCCATGTTTGGGTATCACGATCTTTTGGTTGTTCCTCCGCCGATATTCGGGCATAAATCCGGCGGATGTTGCCATCCACAGCTGCAATGGGATAGCCGAATGCAATAGAAGACACTGCTGCTGATGTGTATGGGCCGATTCCTGGTAAATTCTGCAATTCTCGAGGATTAGAAGGTAGAGATGGAGGGTTTCGAGAGGCGATTTCTACAGACAGCGCGTGCAGATTGCGTGCCCTTGCATAATACCCACAACCCTGCCAAGCCTCTAAGACATCCTCAACAGGGGCAGAAGCCATGGATTCTATTGTCGGAAAGCGTTCCATCATTCGATACCAATGAGCAAGGCCGACTTTCATCTGCGTCTGTTGTAACACAAACTCGGAAACAAGGACAGCCCATGGATTCGGATCACTCCTCCATGGTAGATCACGGGCCTCAGCGTCGTACCAGTCCAAGATGCGCCCCTGAACGGATTTGGATAGCCCGCTCATCGTGGTTCACCGTAGCCGGAGCATCCATAGCGATTGCCTCCGAAGTAGAACTGATGACAGCACATGAGGCGGTTCTCGTGTTAAGGGGCGAGTCGATCGAGCGCCTTTTGACTCTGAAGGCTTCGATATCTGTAGATGATCCTGATGCTTTCTCTATCAAAATGGACCATGAAGCCGTAGAAATGCGAATTACCGTCCAAAGTGACAGCATGCGAACACTACGAAACACGATGGATGATATTCTTGCATGCATCGCTGCGGTTGAAGCCACCCTTGAACAAATTGAATGAGTTTAATCCACAATCCTTCAAGTGCAATGGGAGAGTCCGCGGCTCAGTGACGGAATTCGGACACTCCGAAACCCCCGACGTCGGGGAGGAGGTGCTCGCCACAACGGCTCACCGTGTTCGACTTCCTCATGACCGTGCCTCTGATCTCTGGATAGACAATTCACCCAGCCCCATTCTGACCGAGAGTATGGAACGATGGACGAGGACCTTGTTAGAAGACGACGGCTACCGTCCAGTTGGACAGACAAGGGTCCTAGTGCGAGCGCGTGTCATCGCGAAGCAAGAAGGTGTACTGTGTGGAAGTCACGTCGTCAACCATTTGCTAAGGACACGACTTCCAGATGTGCAAATGTCCTGGCATAAGCGAGAAGGCGAGCGATTCCATATTGATGATACGCTCTTGATACTCGATGGTGCAGCCTTGGAAATTCTTGCCGTCGAACGTGTTCTAATCAATCTCATCGGTCGGATGTCTGGTATAGCAACAGAGACCGAACGTTGGGTAAATCGATTGAATGGACTTCGAGTGGCTTCTACTCGTAAGACGGCATGGGGAATCTTGGACAAATGGGCAGTCCACATTGGTGGCGGCCTGACACATCGGCTGCGCAAAAGTGATGCTTGGATGATTAAAGAAAATGATCAGACTGTTCTCAAGATGAATCATGGTGAATCGAAAAAAGACACTATGAAAAACTGGATTGCGACAACGGATCTCAACAACCACGGTGCCTTCACTGTCATCGAAGTGGACACGATATCAATGGCAAACATGATTGCAAAGGCCTGGTGTAATCGAATGATGGAGACTGAAGAGGATCGAATCCTTGTCATCATGCTAGATAACATGGGCCCGGCCAAGACGAAGGAAGCAGTTCTCGACATTCAGTCCCACGGTTACAATCAATGGATTTGCACTGAAGCAAGTGGGAATATCCATTTCGAAGACCTCGATGATTGGATGACAACTGGAGTTGACGTCCTATCCACGAGTTCGATGAACATGGGCGTGCGATCAATCGATATCAGCATGCTCGTCGATGAATCTGGAGTCAGGACTCTTCCCTCGGAAGACTGATGATGTACTCCATGGTCCAATGACCATGGGTGAGGTACCCGAATCTCATCCACGTTATGCCTCCCTCATGTCACGACAGCGACTTGTGGATGCCATGAAAGAGGGGCTCCTTGCCGATTCGGCCCTCATTGCCCATGGTCGGGGGGAGGCTTTCGACTATCTACTCGGAGAGCAAACTACGGCTGGTGCAACTGCGGCTATCACTGAAGTTGCAGCGAGGTTGCTTATCGCTAAACAGCCGGTAATCTCTGTAAATGGCAACACTGTTGCCCTCGCCTGTGACGAACTTCTGCAAATCGCCGATACACTCAGATGCCCTCTCGAAGTCAACATTTACTATCGAACGCCAGAACGAATGGCAGGACTTCTCGGAAGAATAGAAGAGCGTGCTACTGCTCTCCATCTGAATCATGTTGAGATTCTTGGTGCCAACCCAAATGGGCGGATTCCCGGTCTTGATGGACCACGAGCGAACTGCTGCCAAGAGGGCATCCTTGGAGCGGATGTAGTTCTCGTACCGCTTGAAGATGGAGATCGATGCGAAGCGCTAGTAGCGATGGGAAAGCAAGTATTTGTGATTGATTTGAATCCACTATCAAGAACTGCAAAAACAGCAACAATATGCATCGTAGATGAAGTGCAACGCACAACATCGGCTCTCCTGTCTCGACTTAATAATCCCAAGGACTCAGATCCACACTTCGATGCGGCCGCTTCACGGCGTGCCGTCCTTGAGGTGATGCTCGAGGCATTGGAGCGAGATTAAGCCGAAGCATAGTGCGTTGCCAACATAGAGGCAACTCGCGCACAAATGGCATCAGAAACCTCTGAAGTTGATGCTTCTCCGCCGAGATCATAGGTGAGTGTTGCTCCCTCGCTGACCTGATTTTCAATGGCTGATTCGACGATTTCAGCTGCAACTGTTGCATCCGTATCACCACTACGCCGGCCAAGCCAATCGAGCATCATTTGGACACTGCTCAACATAGCGATTGGATTAACCACGCCTTTACCAGCGTACTTCGGGCTGGACCCATGCACTGGTTCGAACATCATATGGTCATCACCAATATTTGCACTCGCAGCCATGCCCATGCCTCCCTGAAGTGTGCTTGCAAGGTCCGTGGCGATGTCGCCAAACATGTTTGATGTTACAACCACATCGTAAAACTCCGGCTGACGGACCAGCCACATGGTAAAAGCATCGATGTATGCCATATCGGTCTCTATGTCTGGATGATTTTCTGCGATTTCCAAATAGATTGAGCGGAAAAGCTGGCAACCGCGTGTGACATTGCTCTTGTCAATACAACTCACCCTAGATGTTCCATCAGATGGAGTCCCTGAGCGACGTTCGGCTATATCGAATGCAAAACGGATTACACGTTCAGAGCCTTTTCGACTGATTGGACGGGGGTCCCAAGCAAACTCGCCATCCATACCTGGAATCTCAATTTCAGGCACACTCGGGTATGGAATACCCTGAGCTGCATGTGAAGACCTAGACAAAAGCGTCTGATACAGGCCTTCAGTGTTCTCACGGACGACAACCATGTCCACAAGGTCCGGCGACCAAACCTGTTTGAAGCCCCCATGGATCTTGTGTTGTATACCCTTGTAGAGTTTGATTGGGCGGACATTGGCGTAGAGGTCCAAGCCGGAACGAAGGCCAAGAATGACCTGCCCGCCGGCTAGGTCACCATTAGGCATCGTGGCACCGGGCCACCCAATCGCTCCAAGGAGGATTGCATCTGATTCATCTCGGCAATATTCGAAGGAGCCCTCTGGCCATTCTTCTCCTGTCTTGAGATAATGCTGGCCACCACATTGGATTTCTGTAATTTGAAAGTCCATCGGAGAGTTCGATTCAATGGTCCTAAGCAACTTCATCGCTTCAGTCATGACCTCTCGGCCTGTTCCATCCCCGGGCAGAGCCGTAATCCGATGAAGGGCCATGTGAGGGGCATCCGGTCCACCTTGATGAATGCCCCTGTCTGAGATTTGAATCAAAGTCAGCGGGTGCAACCCGAGAGGGGAATCGTTCATAGACGGGGATAACGAATCGACTGGGTATGGATGAACTCGGTTCCTCGGAGGATTCAACCTCCGGGAGGATTAATCCTTCATCTCTGCCCCAAGTGGTGCGAGATCTTTGGGAGAGTATGCTCAGAATCGATCCTAACTGGAGTTTTGAAGATTGGCTTATTTCTCGGGCAGAAGAAGAAGCAGAACTACTTGTCTCAAAACTCAATGATGAGGCCCTAAGGCTAGAACATCGTCGGCACAGGGTTGAGCGTCTTATCGAGCGTGTCGAACGCCAGATTAGTGAGCCGAAACGCATTTCTGACCCTCATCAGAAGAATCTCTTCGAAGCATACAACGAACCAGTGAAGATTCCAATCGAGATTCAGAAGGCAGAGGTACCAATCGACGAGACCATCGATGACATCGAAAATGGGATTGATGATCCAATCCTACACATTTGCTGCGAACATATCCTTCAAGAAATGGAAGAATCGGGAGACGGGGCTGCGCACGAAGATGACCTCATGGAAATCTGTGCGGCTGTTGGATTCGATGAGTCCGAAGTCCGTGAAGCAATAGAACACCTAATTGTCGCAAATCAGATTTCTCACCTAGGTGATGGAATCTACGGCTTTGCAGATTGATGGGGCCCGGGGGGTCCCCATCGACTGGTCATATACCATGAGGCACGAATGTAAATCATGCCGCGGACTCGAGCGCTCCTAATCGGAATCGCTGGGGCTGGACTTCTCATTCAAGAGTATCCTCGTGGCCATTACGCAGCTGTCACATTTGGGCTTGTATTGATGATTTTAGTCGACGCCCCTCATCATGCGAGTCGCCATCGACATTTCAGAAAAATGTCTACGATGCAATCTAAGGATATGGAACGACTGAATAGACAATTGCGAACCAACCGTCGTGCCTACATCGATCTTGAGCATTCAGCCCAGTCGATGCAGACGGAATTAGAGCGCAGAGATGCTGTCGGCGCACCTGAAGCTCGTCGCCTATTGGATGAACAAAGACGTGCAATGTCGCTCCAATCCGAGGCATTGAGAGAAGCAAAGCGGATGCTGTCCCAACAGCATCGAGTCATGCAACAGAATCAATCACTCCTTGATCGGATTAGCACTACTCAAGACAATGGAGTGGAACGTTGGGAGCAGATGATGACAAGTATCGAACGTCTCCTTGATGGTCAAGCCCGGAGGACGGAAACGGCTCATGCACGTGTAATGGCGGATACTCGACGTTCTAACGATGAAGTGACACGAAATAACCGAACCATCCAGGACTTTCTTTCTGAAATCGTTACACAGATGGCTCGTATCCCTCGTGAGCAAACCATCCAACTGAACGATTCTGTTCTAATGTCAGAAGCAAAGGAATCTATCGGGATTCGGCTTCCTGAACTACCTGCACAAAATATTGACTCATGGGTCCGAGCACTTGAAGAGGACTTGGGCTGAATTCAGTGGACATGAGCGACATCGATGAGGGCATCGGTGAGGGGTTGGCATCCTTAGAAGAAAGGGGCCGAAACGCAGAATTTGAGTTTGCAAAAACAATGCGGCGTCTCGTTATTGGTATCGTCACTCAGATTGCGCTCGTCGGTCTAATCATCATGATATTCGATATCGGCCCGCTTATCGATGCGGTGGGAGTTCCTGTCGCATTCCTCATCGGATTCCTTTTCCCAATGCTCCTCATTATCGCATGGGCTGGTGCAGATCACCAAGTACGAATGGAGCCGATGGTGGAAGAAAATACGATTGAAGTTGAGACTGTTGTCGACCAGATTATCGAAGACGCTCCAGATAACCCGCTACAGAAGACTATGTCTCCATCTGGAGGGGCTGTTTACATGACCCGTGGACGAGATCCAAAAGGGGTCGCTGAAGGTGGAGGAGCTGATACCTTCGACCCCAGGAACCCCCAAATTGACGGGATGGATTTGCGACCAGAGCATGAAGGGTTAGAAGGGGAACTAAGAAAGAGTCACGAAGTCAAAATCGAGGCTGACGAAATTGTTGCAGATGATGCGCAGAAAGCTTGGGAAGAGGCTGAGAAGAATGACCCCGAGCTCATAGAAGCCGGAGTGGAGCGTTTGGGTGACCTCGTAGGTACCGGGCATTTCGGTGGACGCACTCCTGAAAACTGATTGTAACGCCATGAAAGTCCATTTACCAGAGTCAGGTGAAGAATACCATGGCCCCCCCTCCAATGAAGGCCGTACTCGTGGCGGGAGGACTTGGTTCCCGCATGCTGCCTTTCACACGGTATATGCACAAAGCCATGCTTCCGCTATACCATCGTCCTGTGATCGATTACGCGCTGGGATTCATTCGACGGGCGGGCATTAAGGATATCACAATCATCGGAAATCGGTTCATTGGTCAAATCGCTCAACACGTTGGTGTCGGGCTCCCTGGAGAGAATATTCACTATGTGATTGAGGAAAAACCGCAAGGTGTTGCATATGCCCTGAATCTCGCACGACCTCATATCGAAGGGAGTCGGCTAATGGTTTACTTCTCCGACAACATCACCACAGCAGAACTCACTGAAGAGGCGAATCACTGGAAAAACTCAGAGGAGCCCCCGGGATGTTTACTCCTTGGACGCTCGGTCGAAGACCCTCGTGCCTTCGGTGTGGCTGTGCTCAATGAAGAAGGGGAACTTACGGATATTATCGAGAAACCAGAAAATCCCCCTAGTGACCTTGCAATAGGGGGTATCTACCTCTATGATGAACACTTTTGGAAACTACTTGACGAATGCTATGGCACTGAAAAAGAAGGTTTCTCCATCACCGATCTAAATCGAAAATACATCGAAATGGGTGCGGCACAAATGAAGGATTTAGGCAATGAAGAATGGCTCGATTGTGGAACTACTGATGCCCTGTTAAGGGCGTCAGGACTTGCAAAAGAAGGGCGCCTATCGCCTGAACCATGCAATCTTCGGGAAAATGACCCAATACCACGAAAGTGACGTGCTAGAACTTACAAGGCAGAGAAGGGTGATTTGTGTATGAAAGTGGGTATAATCGGGGCAGGAATTGTCGGAGGAGCTATCGAACATTGGTTCGGCCCAGTCCACGATTTATTCATTCATGATCCTGTCAGAGGAACAACGCTCGCCAATGTAACCGATCATGTGGACATGGCTTACATCGCAGTCCCAACACCAATGTCAGAGACGGACGGATCTTGTGATCTCTCGATTGTAACCTCCATCCTCAGCGAACTCCCTGAAGGCTTCACTGCTGTAATCAAGAGTACAGTAGTGCCTGGCACAACACAACGTTTCCATGAAGAGTATCCACACCTCAAGATTGCCTATTCTCCTGAATTCCTTGTCGAGAGGCGGCATCTGGAAGATTTCGGAAACCAGGACATCCTTGTCTGCGGAACGCATCATGCAGATGTAGCTGAACGTGTCTTTCAACAACACCGCGAAGCTGGTGTCATCAAATCCGACCAGACCTTTCATGTCGAGCCAGCTGTCGCAGAGATGGTGAAGTATTCGAAAAACACCTTTTACGCACTCAAGGTCATCTTTGCGAACCAGATGTACGACATTTGTCAGGGGCTTAATGCGGATTGGTACAAGGTGAGTGAAATCATCACAGCACCTCAAGCACAGCCGATTGGTCCGTCACATCTCGATCCTATCTTTGGTCTCAATCGAGGGTTTGGAGGGAAGTGCCTTCCCAAGGACAGTAATGCACTCCGTGTGCTCGCTGACAATCTCGGCGTGAAGTATGATTGGATGGAGGCGATTCAAGCAGACAATGCCCGCTTACGGTCTGTACTCACGGGAAAACCATCAGATGTCACGACCAACGATGATTGATACTCATTCGACGGCAGATTGATGGGGAACGACACGGAGTCAGTCGCATGCTTCCGGACACGCTGCACACCCTCCCTCAGAATGAGAGGTTCGCTTACGCCAAACTCCTAGCCTATATCACGAAGGTCGATGATGAAGTCACAGTCGACGAAATGGCCATGTTTGAACAGCGGATGGGGACTGCGCTTCTCTCTCCAAACCAGCGTTCAGCGATTCGAGATTACCTCAAAAATCCACCAACGCTAAAAGAATGTATTAGCGATTTAAAGGATACTTCAGATGGCCGTGCAGGTAAGCTAGCCCTTCGTGATGCAATCATGATGTCAGCTGCTGATGGAACCGTGGATGAAGCGGAATTCGAAGTTCTCGGTAAGATTGCCGCGGGCCTTGGAATGAAAGAAGACGTTGTCGATGATCTCCTCGACTGGGTTATGGAAGGCTACGATTGGATGGATCGAGGGCTTAAAATTCTCGACGCTTCCTGAGGTGGACGATTGCTGCCGGATGTCATCGATCGGCTCGATGAGAACGATCGGGAAGGCTATGTTCGTATTCTAATCTCCCTAGCTGGAGCAGACGGTACTCTTGTCCGTGAGGAAACTGCTGCAATCGAAGCCGCGATGGGGCGTGCGCTAATTCCGCCACATCGCAGAAACGTATTCCGACAAGAACTGAAGAGAAGCATCGACCTCTCGGAGATAATCGATGGGATGGGGGTTCCCGCATTGCGTTTAGCTCTGAGAGATGCCGCCATCGTTGGGGCTTGTGATGGTGAGTTCCAAGAAGAAGAAATCGAATTTTTGAAGCAGCTCGCGATTCATGCAGATGTGGATGAAGATACCTTAGCTAAAGTTCTCAAATGGGTAGATCAAGGATGGACGTGGATTGAAAAATCTCGGAGATTCCTCGGAATCAGGAATCAAGATATTGGAAAATATACAGAAAATGACGATGATTAGCATTCAACTGCTAAAATAATTGAGGAAGCGCAGAAATAATTCCGATTTCCGCGAATGCACTTTCATTTCTCAGAGGTTAGATAATTCCTCAATGATACAGATTCTTCATAGGGTAGAACTTCACATCGCGACACCTAGCACGAGCAATTCGGGGTGAGCGGTAGTATGGGAGTTCACCCTAAGATTGGAATCACAGGTCTTCCGCGCAGTGGGAAATCTGCAGTAATGCAGAAAGTGATCGAAATGCTCGTCAACGAAAGGACGGGTGAGATTCGTGCACGTGGTGAGAACCCTGATGCAATCCGAATTATTGCTGGTATGCGGACAGAGCCTCTCATTGAAGATGGCGAACGCAAAGGATACCGCTGTATCGATATTGTTACCGGAGAGGAAGCCGTCATGGCTCACAAAGACATCGATACCCGAACACGCGTATTTGGATTCGGAATCGATAAGGAAACGATGAACACCGTTGCGATCCCTGCAATCCGAACTGCAATGGAAGAGGCCGAAGTCATCGTAATCGATGAGATTGGAAAGTTCAGTGTTGAATCCGATGAATTCGTTGAGATTGTTCGAGCGGCGCTTGAACTTGACAAACCGACTGTTATGACACTCGCCAAAAAATCGCGACATCCACTTCTTCAGGACATTCGTAGAAGGGATGATGCACGGATACTTGAGGTGACCCCGGTCAATCGGGCTCTGCTTCCTTACAAGATTCACAAGCTAATGCGCGAGACCTACTAACCGCCGTTGACTTCATGCATAGGATAGCGAGTCTAGGGGCATGGATACGCCTGCTCGGACCATTGAGAGGTTGTTCACTCTAGCTACAGTCGGTTCAGCCTTCGGTGCTGGTTTCCTATTGATTGAAGCATCCGCTTGTAACGACAATCTCGATGTTGCAATCACTTGTGCTGAATCCACATCGGTGGACGTAGGGCGAGCGCTTCTTGCACTCGCTGCCCTGCTAGGGATTCTTGTAACTCAAGCATGGTTTGCACGCTCATCAAATCGAAGTTCATGGATTTCAATGGTCTTAGACGACCGCACCGAAGAAGAAGTTCGACTTGATGCTGAGACGATAAACGACGATGTCGAAGGCATGGGTGAAGGATGGGCAAAGCTCGAGGAACAGATGCTCACAAGCCGTATTGAAGAGGAATAAATGGAGCACAGGAGGGGATTCGAACCCCTGTAAAATGGATTTGCAGTCCATCGCGTAACCGGGCTTTGCTACCTGTGCGTTGACCGCTCGTGAGTGCCGTCGTATATCAAAACCACGAGCGGCCCCTACATGTCAGAATGCGTAATTCATACCTTTAGATGAGTTTGTAAAATCCATCGGCTTCATATGGACCCCAAGTGGTTCTGGTTCTCATGACACCTGCGGGGGGCGAAGGTCAACTTCAGGTCCAAGAGTTCCTCGATGGCATCTCAGATCTCGATTTGAATACAAAAACTCGTGACTGGTATACAATGGACGTCTCTACAATGATCCAGGATATTGACATCGTCGATCACGAGATTGACGACGAGACGGGGTGCTCCCTTCTCTTCTTACGAAACAGCGTCATACACTGTTGCCCAGATTCTCAGCGCATCAAGCATTATCCCAAGCATCTAATCCACTGTTTTGTTGAAAACCGTTCGGGGCGGAAGCCGCTTTCTGAAAGCAGTAATACCTCAAAGGACCCTGTTTTCTTTGCAGAATTATTCTCAATCTCACCCTGCGAAGAACAGTTGAATTGGAGTGTGGGTTCCCACCTTGAAGGGGATGTACCACGACTCCAAGCGAGAACTGCACGCTGGCTCAGATACCTCAATTCCTGATTCGCTTGATTCATGAACCCGTCACGAGAAGGCCTGCGCATGGATGCCTACATCACCGGCCTCATGGCGCGGGCAATCCTTGATTCAAGAGGGAACCCAACTGTCGAAGTCGAATGCTTCGTGAATGGAGCCTTGGCTGGGCGTGCTGCTGTGCCTTCTGGTGCAAGTACAGGGAGTCACGAGGCAGTCGAATTGAGNGATGGAGGAGACCGTTGGATGGGGAAGGGTGTTGATTTAGCCGTCCAAAATGTCGTCGAAGTAATTCAGGAAGCTTTGGTGGGACTGCCCGTTGATGATCAAGCCGCCATCGATCAGTGTATTCTCGATCTTGATGATTCACCAAACAAAGCCACTCTTGGTGCTAATGCAACGCTTGGTGCATCACTCGCTTGCCTCCACGCAGGCGCAAACATCCATGCTCAGCCCCTCTGGCGTTACATCGGAGGGCTGTCTGGAGGTAGCCTCCCAGTACCACTGATGAACATACTCAACGGAGGCGCCCATGCTGCAAGTGACGTGGATGTTCAGGAGTTCATGGTCGTACCCCATGGCTTTGATGACTTTTCTGAAGCACTTCGAGCAGGGGTCGAAACCTACCATTCTCTTCGTTCCGTCCTCAAAGAGAAGGGGCTCCTCGGGGGTATCGGGGATGAGGGCGGTTTTGCACCCAATCTCCCAAGTAACGCCGAAGGCCTTGGGCTATTGACCCAAGCAATCGAACGTGCAGGGTACTCTCCTGGAGACGAGCTAGGTATCGCATTAGACGTAGCTGCACAGGAATTCCTACACGATGATGGCTACCATATTGATGGCGCGGTCCTAACCGGCGACCAACTCGTTGAAACCTATGCAACTTGGGCTGACGAGCATCCTATCGTATCCATCGAGGATCCATTCGGTGAAGACGATTGGAATTCTTGGTCAACGCTAACTGCAGAAATCGGAGATCGAGTCCAGATTGTTGGTGATGACTTATTCGTGACAAACGTGAATCGACTGTCAGATGGAATTGATCGAGCTGCTGCAAATGCAATTCTAATCAAGCCTAACCAGATTGGAACCGTCACCGAGACGCTAGAATGTATCGAGATGGCGAAGAGTCACGGGTTCGGGACTGTGATGAGTCATCGTTCCGGAGAAACTAGCGATGACACAATCGCTGATCTTGCGGTCGGTGCACGAACTGGTCAAATCAAGACGGGTGCTCCTGCACGATCCGATCGCACATCAAAGTACAATCAACTCCTACGAATCTCGGAGTCATGCACAGAGTTCTTGCCTCCGTTCTAAATCAAGACAACCAGGCCTTAAGTCGGGCAATACCTTCTCGGATATCTTCCTCATCTGTTGCATATGATACTCGAACAAATCCTTCACCACCCTCGATTAGTGAACCCGGAATGAGTTGAACACGAGCTTCTGAGAGAGCACCATCTGCAAATTCAATCGATGTCATGCCTGAACTTGTGATATCGATGAAGGCATAGAAGGCACCTTCTGGTTCTACCAGTTTCATACCTGGAATTGAGGCGATGCCTTCCATCAAGATAGAGCGTCGCCGGTCGTACTGTGTACAAAACTCATCGACAGCTGCATCCTGAGTCAAGGCAACAGACGCTGCTGGCATCAAGAAAGTGGGGACATGTGAGTTTGCATTCGCCTGACATGCGAAGGCAGCTTTCATCGCTTCCTTAGGCCCAGTGAGAACTCCCAGGCGCCACCCTGTCATCGCAAATGACTTCGAGAAGCCAGTGACTACCATGGTTCGCTCTGCTCCACCAGGAATGCTCGCTGGAGAAATGTGNGGCCAATCTACCCAAAGAAGACGAGCGTAGATNTCGTCACTGATTATCCAAAGATCGTGTTCGACCGCTAAAGCGACAATTTCCTCAATCTCCTCAGGAGTGTAAACCGCTCCAGTCGGATTATTCGGTGAATTCAGCAAGATTGCTTTGGTCTTGTCCGTGATAGAGGTGCGNATCGATTCTACAATCGGATGGAAGATATCATTGGTCTCAGTGAACACGATATTGATTCCTAGAAGAGCTGTTTGACCCTCATAGGTTGGCCAAGCAGGAGCGGGCACTAGTAACTCATCACCAGCTTCCATTGTGACCATCATTGCGTACAACAGAGCTTGCTTGGCTCCGGGTGTGACCATCNCTGTCTCAGGTGTAGACNCAAGATCCCACATGCGGTTCAGTTGTTCTGAAATTTGAGTGCACAACTCCATTGANCCTGGGCCGCGCGTGTACTTTGTCTGACCCGCTTCAAGTGCCTCAATTGCAGCATCAACCACGGGTCGAGGTGTGTCAAATCCAGGTTCTCCGACAGTCCAACGAATGACATCCTCGGAGGGCNTGACCAGATACGGCGTGAACCCGATTGCGAGGTTCGAGAAACGCTTTGGTACCTCGGGCATGACGCGCGGAGTCGCGTCCTGCTTATGTCTTTGATGTGAGAATTCACGCCTATACCTCAAGCGAAACCTTGACCCATCTTCTCGGGCCCCTTGTAATTGAGGAGAGGACATGTCCGACATCCCTGAAGACCTGAAGTACACAAAAGAACACGAATGGGTGNGAATTGATGGAGACGAAGTCGTCATCGGTATCACTGATTTTGCGCAGAATGCTCTAACAGATGTTGTGTGGGTTGAAATGGACCCAGACATGGAAGGTTCAACCGTTGCAGAAATGGAAGCTTTCTGTAGTGTAGAATCTGTCAAATCTGTGAGTGAGATTTACGCCCCTATTGCCGGAACAATAGCGGCACTGAATATGGATCTTGAAGACGCTCCTGAAACAATCAATCAATCCCCTTACGAAGATGGGTGGATTGCTCGTTTCCGACCTAACAACATGGCAGACGTCGAAGGTCTCCTTGACGCAGCCGGTTACGCTGCCGTCATCGGAGAGTGAATTCTGCTGTGGTCGATACCCCTCCGGTTTCAATCTACATTGATGGATCATGTATAGAGAATCGGAACGTGACTGCTGATACTGCTGCCGGTTGGGGTTTTGTCGTCGTAATAGGTGACCGGGGTGTAGGCCGCGGGACAGGCGACCTCATGCACGAATCTTCAGGTCCTGTGATTACTAATCCGAACTCGGATGAATGGTTAGGGGCTGAGGTTGGATCAAACAACACCGGGGAACTATCTGCGATGGTGCATGCCCTTCGATGGATTCTCGTTAATTGTTCAAAGGGTGAAGTTACCATTCGCGCTGATTCAATGTATGCACTTCGGATTACTGACGGGGCTTGGTCAGCGAAGGCAAACAAGAAACTGGCTCACCTCTCTCAAGAATTATGGAAAGAAGTCGCACAAGTTGTAGATTTACACAATGCTCACGTCAAAGCACATTCGGGACATCGCTGGAATGAACGAGCCGATCACCTTGCTTACCGCGGTCAAGGAGATGATGATCCTATTCCTCTTCAATTCTGGCGCCCAGGGCAACGATAAACGGTTTAATTCTAGGATGATTTTTCNTCTTCCTTATCTTCTTCATCCTTATCTTTAATCAAGAAAATCATCGTGTAAAGAGCAATCAAAATCAGGATAAATAAGGGCATCAGGAACCAAAGGAATAGGTTACCTGGGGGCGTATCAGGCCCTGTTAATCCCACCTTACAAGTTGCCAAATCGTCACTCAGAGGATACTGTGCGCTATTTTCTGGATCGGTTCCACATTCCAATTCAAAGTCGTCTTCGTAACCGTCCCCATCCGTATCTGTGATTGGTTCTGGAATCGGAGTAATGTTCCCGACGGAAATCGCATTGGGATCAATCACCTCAATGGTTAGCAGAATAGTAGCTGTTTGACCTGTATCAAGATCTGTTGCTGTGACTGTGAAGATTCTAGCATCGATAGTCTCGGTCGGGATACCTTGGATTGTTCCCTTGTCAAGAACCAAAACACCATTCTGGATTAGACGATTGAACTCTAACCCATCCGGTAATTCGGGTTCTACCNTCCAAGTCTCAACCGTTTGATTGTAAACAGTTGGAATCATTGCAACAACAGATTCGTCGACTGTGAGGTTTAGCGTAACTTCTGGATATACCACCTCAAGGACGGCAATGCATGATCCATCATCTTCTGTAGCGGCCGCATTATGATTGAAGGCGTCTGGATCTGTACAACCGAAGACCTCGTCGATATCTGGAACTCCGTCTCCATCTGTATCTGTGTAAACGCATGAAGCATCATCCTCAATCGCGATTGGGTCATAATTCTCGGCTAGAGAATCTGTACAGCCCACTGAAGGAAGGACGGTGATGTTCACTGTCGAAACGGATGAACCGCCAGAATTCGTNGCTGTAACCGTGAATGTCATGCGCTCATGTGTGNTATCTGGGNTNCCCCAAATTGTACCATTTGTATCTGAGAATTGTAGACCATTGTCTAATTCAGGGCTCACACTGAATCCAATAACGTCTCCACCACTAGAGATTGCCTCGATACTAACTTCTGTAACGTTCGCATACAATACAAACTCCTCTTCGACATACTCGATAATCGGCGGTTCATCCACAACCTCGATTGTAAAGGATACAGATTGCGAGCCGCCACTATTGTTCGCCCAAATTGTGTATGTCTGTTCCTCGGATAGCACCGTCGGTATACCTGAAATTGATCCAGTCTCCTCATTGAAAGTTAGACCCAGAGGTAATTCTGGATGGAGGCCCCATTCGACAACTTCGCCACCGGTAATCGTAATTGTGAACGGTGCCATCACCACATCGATAGTGAGCGTAAGCTCAGTCACTGAGATTGAAGGTGTAGCCGGCACATCGACTATGGTTATCGTGAGTGTTTGCGTCATTGAACCACCTGTGTTGTTTGCCCATATTGTATAGGACTCTGTGGATTGTGGTGTCGTCGGAGTACCACTAATCTCACCTGTAACTGAATCCATACCCAGTCCATCTGGTAATGCNGGCTCAATCTCCCAAGACACTACTTCNCCACCATCNCTNGATGGNAGNAGGGGTGACATCGCTTGACCAACGGTCAATGAAAGCGAATTGGACGGGAAGGTAACATCAGGATTCTCTGCAATAACCGTGAGATCGAAAGTGAACTCAACCGAACCGCCCGAATTGTTGGCCCAAACCGTGTACGTTTGCACCGGCCAGAGTTCGGTTGGTGTTCCGGATATGATGCCGGTGTTCGAATCAAGGTTCACGCCCGAGGGTAGAGTTCCATTGACATACCAACTAGTAATCTCACCTGGTCCGGTGATAGATGGGGTTTCAGGAATCATTACTGTGTTATTTGTGAGAATAATTGACCCGCCATCAAAGACAATATTGCTTGGAACTTGGTCTAATACTTCCAGTGTCAAACTGAACGTTCTGTGACCTCCGCTATTATTCGCCCAAATTGTGTAGGTAGTAGAGGGCCAAAGCTCTACAGGAGTTCCATTCAGAGATCCGTTAGATTGACTGAAGACAAGGCCATTTGGCAATGCTCCACTAATTTGCCAAGTTAGAATCTCGCCCGGGCCTGACAGAACTGGATTTAGTGGTAAGCGAGAATCTGCAGTATTATTCGTCAACACCAATGAGGTGTAATCGTAGTTGATAGTAGGTAAATGATCAACGACGGTGAGGTGAACCTGTATCGAGATTGATCCACCTGTATTGTTTGCCCAGATTGTGTAATTCGTCATGGTCCACAGTTCATTCGGTGTACCCCAAATCGTTCCATTGTTAGAGCCAAATACGATTCCTGACGGCAGGATTCCATCAATCTCCCAAGTTAGAATTTCGCCTGGACCTGTAAGACTGGCCTCTTCGGGAATCATCGCTGTGTTATTGGTAAGAACAATGCTACTGTTCAGGAACGTTAGGCTTGTTGGCACCTGATCGTTGACTGTAATATTCAGAGTTGCGAATACGGAACCACCGCTGTTGTTCGCCCAAATCGTATACTGCACTGTAGGCATCAATTCAGTTGGTGTACCCCATATGGTCTGATTCGCAGATGTCCATGTGAGTCCAGATGGCAACGTGCCCTCCAACTCCCACGTTACGATTTCTCCGGGTCCGGTTGATGTAATGATAATCGGGGCAATGGCGGTGTTGTTAATCGCTGTCGTATTCTCTGGACTAATGTTCAATCCGGGCACCTGATCTTCAACAGTGATGTTTAGTGTCGCAGATACGGAGCCTCCAGTATTATTCGCCCAGATTGTGTATTGTGAATTAATCATCAATTCAGTTGGTATACCCCAGATAGTTTGGTTTGAAGAAGTAAAAGTAAGCCCAACTGGGAGAGTTCCTTCAAGTTCCCAAGTGATGATTTGGCCAGGACCATTCGATGAAATGACTATTGGGATAATGGCAGAGTTATTCGTCGCAGTCGTGTTTTCTGGACTAATTGTGAGACTCGTTGGAACCTGATCTACGATGACGATGGTTACCGCGGTTGATGTTGAACCACCGCTATTGTTAGCCCATACTGTGAATGTTGTAGATGACATGGTCCCATTCGGCATCCCCATAATGGTACCATTCGAACTCTCAAAGTAGAGTCCCGGTGGCCATTGACTACCATTGATTTCCCAACTAGTGATCTCCCCCGGTCCTGTGAGAATTGGAACTAGAGGGATATCGGAACTCGTAGTGTTCACTATGAGATTCAACGTGTTTGTCGGATAGGATAGAGTGGGCACCTGATCGTTGACGGTAATGTTCAGAGTTGCTGAGACTGTTCCTCCTGAGTTGTTCGCCCACACTGTGAACTGAGTCGTAGACATGAGGGCCGTCGGCGTACCCCATATCGATTGATTTGCTGGCGTCCAAGTCAAGCCTGAAGGTAATGTTCCTTCAAGTTCCCAAGTTACTATCTCGCCTGGACCCACTGTAGTGATGGCAATTGTCGTGATTGCGGTATTGTTCGTTGCTGTCGTATTTTCAGGAGTAATCGTTAGGCTAATCGGTAACTGGTCATTAACTGTGATATTGAGATTCGCTGAGATTGATCCTCCTGAGTTGTTGGCCCAAACTGTGTACTCCTTGACTGTCATCAATTCAGTTGGTGTCCCCCAAATTGTCTGATTTGCTGGCGTCCAAGTCAAGCCTGAGGGTAAGGACCCTTCAAGCTCCCAACTGACTATTTCACCCAATCCAACAGTCGTGATTACGATTGTTGTGATTGCAGTATTGTTCGTTGCTGTCGTGTTCTCTGGACTGATGTTCAGTCCAGGTAACTGATCGTTAACGGTGATGTTGAACGTAGACGAAATAGCACCACCACTGTTGTTCGCCCAGACCGTATATTGAGTCGTGGCCATCAATTCAGTAGGAGTACCCCAAATGGTCTGATTCGTAGATGTCCATGTGAGGCCTGTAGGTAGGGTTCCTTCCAACTCCCATGTGTCTATCTCTCCAGGACCCACAGTAGTGATGGTGATTGTCGAGATGGCGGTGTTATTCGTTGCTGTCGTGTTCTCTGGACTAATGTTCAAGCCAGGCAACTGGTCGAGAACCTCGATGGTGATGGTCGTCGTATTTGTGCCACCCGAATTTCGTACCGTAATCGTGAACGTTGTATTGGTCAAAAGCTCCCTTGGCGTACCTGAAATCGTACCTGTTGTTGGGTCAATGCTCAAGCCAGTCGGCAGGTCAGGGCTGATGGAATATTCGTAAGGTTGGGAAGTGGCATCAAGAAGCATGAATTCGAGGTCCTTATCATCATAATCATAGAACACGATGTTGAGTTCATCGTTCGAATCAATGACAAGATGCTGGAGGTTAAGCACATCATAATCAGACATCAACACACTGTGACTCCAAGATGAATTGGTGGAGCAAGACGAAGAGCAGGTAGAGTAGAGCAGCCAACGCTTGGACCAATCAATGTGTGTAATGTGCATGTGGCCATCGGAATCAAAGGCAAGGTCAGAATAAAACCCGACAAGAGTAGAACCTGTACCGTATGACGAACCGTTTGCAATGGTTGTATTTGACCAAGAGGAAGCCGTTGTACACGAAGAAGAACACCATGCATATTTGAGTCCCCAGCCGGTGTCGTCACGGTATGAGATGTGCAAATCATCGTTTGAATCAACCTCTATTGAAGGCATACGTCCAACATTCCCGACGGTATCGATAGATAGGTTCGTCCAAGATGAAACCGAAGTACACGATGACGAGCACGTGATGTACTT
>PATD01000030.1 GCA_002713585.1 Methanobacteriota archaeon | reverse complement strand
CCGAGAACTTCCCAGCATTGATTCGAAACGACAACGCATTGAATCTTACACTTGGAGGTAATGTGGAGGATATGGGGCATTTTTGGGGGCCCAGTAAATCCAATCCATATGGTGGCCAAAGTCACACTAATCGGCCNGTTCCCGTGTATTTCCAAGGNGATTGTTCACAAATCNTTGATCAAAGTGTAGGCGAGGGGTTCGATACCTACGGGTATTATGCAGCAGGAGTTCCTGGAATGATAGATCAAGTTCACATTCATTTGGCTATGAGAGCTTCATTGATGGGAGATTGTTGATTTCTCGTTGTAAATGCCTCCCCCAATGTATTCATGCCATTATCTTGATTTATTTCTCCTAACAATTGATATTTATGATGAGACGGCGTCTTCTCATCTTTCTGATTGTTGGGATGCTGCCATTGAGTGGGTGTCTAACATGGGCATCCTCTGATACTTCGGAACCGGTGGATGTCATCGCGGAAGTCACTCTACCAGTATTCCCTGAATTCAATTTGAAAGATCATCAGAACCAGTCTTGGTCTTCTGATGAGATGCAGACCCCATACGTAGCATACTTCTCTGCTTCATGGTGTACACACTGCAAGCCAACACTTGGTGCACTCGATGTGGTTATCCCGAATGGTTCACTCCTAGTTTTGAATAAAGATGGTCGTGATGGAAATGACGACATGGCCAAGTGGCATACGGATATGGAGGGCGAACTCAACCGAAGCCTTTCTCATCCGTTCATACATGCTCCTGACCTCGCCAGTGGTCTCGAGGTTCTCGGTATACCAGTCGTAGTATTCGTGTCATCTGATGGAATCGAAGAAAGATGGGAAGGCCTCCACGATGATGTTGATGAGATTCGCTCTGTTTGGGAAGGNCTTGGCGGGATTTCTGCAGTTACAGAATAATCAGGTATTACCCGCTTNTTTTTTNTCTAGGATTGATGGCTACAATAGTAGCGATGTTTGACAACATCCAAGACGATGCAGCGCCTAATTGCAACCAGTCNCCAGTTGAANTAATTCCATAGGCAAATACGCTGATGATCCAACAAAGACTAGCTAGGGTTTGACCGAGCCATTCCAAACTGAGCATTTTTGTAATTCTCAATTCTTTTTTTGTCAACATGTCAAACACTCCTGTCCACAGCAAGATAGGTCATCNAGGTACATGCCCCAACTCTTGTAATTCTTAACGAATTCATCAGTTTCAATACCTAGAGATGTAGCGATTGCATTAGCAACTATGGCAAATCGTTGACGATATTTGTAGATGAAACAAAACACGTGTCCTTCGTGACGAACTGAGGGGCCACAAAGATACATGCCGGGTACTTTTGTTGATTCGTCACACTCAGAAAGTAAGGGAAAGTTATCTTCTCTTTGTTCGAATAAATGGGAGACGAAATTATGACTTCCACTAAATCCGCCAGCTAAAAGCGGTTGCACTTCTGAATGGAATTTCCGGCCATCTTCAGTTTCCAATTCGTATACTCCATTATCCAACGTTACGGAATTCACTTCTGTTCCTGGAAACAGTTCAGTTTTTTTGTGAAAATTCGGACTACGCATGCGTTCAAATGAAAATACTGACAATGAAACACTTGGATCAGATGTGGTAGAATCCCATGGGTTATTGATGTCAAATACACTGACCTTCTTGTTTAGATTTGAAAGGTGATATGCTGCGTCAATTCCACTCTCGTAACCACCTATAATCAGAAAATCATCACCCTCTAAGCTGGCATATTTGTCAACAGTTGCCGTATGACGGCACAGTTCACTACCCAAAAACACGTCCATATTTGGGTATTGATATTCACCAGCTGCCCAAATCACATTCGTTGAGGTGAGAATTCGTTCATCTGTTGTGAGATAAAACAAATCTTGCTGTTTCTCAATCACTTTGACATTAGTGTTCTCTTGAATTGGGAGTTCGAAATATCGAGCTAGATCTTGTAGGTGTTNAGCAAAATCAGCNCCCGTCGGGTGCTCAATCTTCATACTGTATCCTGGAGATACGCCCACCGCAATCGAATTCAAATCAAGCATCCCAATGGAGTTGCTTGGAAATGATGGCGTAATGAATCGAGTATCTTCAGGCCATGAGGAAAATGAACTCCCAACAGTATCACGATCGACAATGAGGAAGTTCTCAACTCCTGCATCTGCAAGAGCAATTGCGACTCCTATGCCTGCTGCACCGGCACCGACTATAATGACATCATACGTCTTNGTCTCACTCTCTTGAACTGATCTATCGATTAAGCCGCCAGTGTCATNGGACATAACTCAGCGCTTGTTATTAACATTTTAAACAATACTAATAATATGCTAATGAACCTAGTTTAGATCTCTTTCCCTACGGTATTCATTCAATGAAGCTCCTAACATCGCGAGAATTGGAAGCAAGGATCCGAATCCAGGTACTCCAAGGAATTCATCCTCGGATTCGTCTTCAATCGGCGCTTCTTGAAGTGTAAACTGATCTCCGATTGTTCCATCGGTTCGATGATGAGTCATCGAGATTTCTCTTACATCTCCATCGTATACCCAACGAGTCCAACCATAGGTACTATTCTCACGAAAAGCACTCCATTCTGGTTGAGGATCATCCAATTCCTCGTAAGATGATCGTCCTGCAATACCGATTACTAGGTGGATGGGGCCATGGCCACGGCCAAATCTATCATCCATTCCTTTGTCCATTACAGATTCAGATGATACNGGCCAAGTTCTCTCATAGAAGTGATCGTGTCCTGCGATGACTAGGTCTACCCCATGTTCTACGTATAGGCTCTCCAATGCGTCTCGTAGTTCGACCTCCGAACCATGGTAACTGTTGCTTGAGTACATCGGGCTGTGTCCGTAGACAATGAGGAATGGGGTCTTCTCACGGTCGATTGAAGCTAGTTCCTGATCTAACCAAGTGTATTGAGAACTCCCTGGTTCGTAATCATGTTCGGTGGACATGAAGACCATATGCACTCCGGGATATTGTCGACTGTACCAAAAAATCTCAGATTCAATTTGGCCATCTGAATCGAATCTATGTTCGTAAGGTGTGAAGCCATATCCTGGTTCGTTTTCGTGGTTCCCAACAGCAGTCACCCAAGGTATTTCAGTCATGCTATCTTCTTGATAGTCGAACCAAATATCCCAGGTAGATTGTTCTCCATCTGCATAGGAGATGTCGCCAGAGAGGGTTACTAGTTGGGCATCAGTATCGGCAATAATAGCATCAGAAACATCCATTCCTTCACTTGATTCTCCATGATCTGCAATAGAAATCCATTCGAAGTGTATGGCATCCGGGTCTATTGGTGTGAAAGTGTAGTCATTGGACCATGCGTTTCCAGATCCAACTCGATATGTGACTTCCTCGCCTGGAATGAGTCCAGTCATCGTCGCCATATGGAATGCCATGTCATGGTTGTAGCAGTAATCCTCTGCTACTGCTGTTTGTCCATTCCATTCTACTTCGCCAGTTGCACGACCTTCTGTGGCCCAGATCACATTCATTGTCGCAGGGTCATTGGTTACCTGTAGGTGGATTTGTCGTGGTTCGGTATTGCCAACTATTGTCCCCGGACATTCCTGAAATACTTCATTGAGGCTCTGCGCCTGAGCAAGTGGTACCAAGAGGAGGAGGATGAATAGACCCGCCGCAATGGTTCGCACATTTGTCTTAGTATCACGACTTGACTTAGTAGTATATCCTTGAATCAAGCGGGGTAATCGAGGAGAGCATGTGTTTCGATACCTGTATTAGTAGTTCCATTCAGACCCTCCAGTTCAATCATGAATAGTCCACCTATGACGGAGGCGCCTATGGATTCACAAAGGTGAACCGATGCTGCAACGGTGCCTCCAGTTGCCAATAGATCGTCTACTATCACAACACGATTACCTTCAGATAACGCATCTTTGTGAATCTCCAAAACATTCTCGCCATACTCAAGGCTATATTCAACTCGTTCAATCTCATGGGGTAATTTACCGGGTTTCCTTACGGGGATAAAACCGATTCCTAATCTCAATGCGACCATCGATCCGAAAATGAATCCGCGACTCTCCGGCCCTACAATATGAGTAGGGCTCCATCCTAGATCCTCTAAGTCTGAGACCATTCGGTCCACGACCGAGCTCAGAAGAGCTCCATCTGCCAGTACAGGTGTGATGTCTCTGAACATGATCCCATCAATAGGGAAATCTGGTACGGTGCGCACAGATTCACGGAGTCGTAAGAGGAAATCATCACTCATGCTAACCGCTCCACAGTAGGGTCATTAAACCCATTTTTCGGTTTCTCAGAAGATGTATGAGAAGATCCACTGGAATGTGTTTCCATCACCAGGGCCGATGTAATACAGAACTAGGAAGGCTGCGATTCCATACATCACAGGGCTGACTTCCTCGAACTTCTGCATCCCCATCTTGATGAGGACCCAGCTGACACATCCAGCAGCGATACCGACTGCAATCGAGTAGGTAAATGGCATCATAACAATCGTGAGGAATGCAGGCAAGGCCATCTCCTTGTTCTTCCAATCGATATCAGCAGCTTGGCGCATCATCATAGCGCCGATAGCGACAAGTGCACAGGCTGCAGCGAATTGCGGGATTGCCTTGAATAGGCCTGCTAGGAACAGTCCGGAGAGCATGAGGACGCCGACTGTTACAGCAACGAGCCCCGTCTTTCCACCCTCTTCGATTCCTGCTGCGGATTCGATGTATGTGGTAGTAGTGCTTGTTCCTAGGGCTGCACCGACAATAGTTGCTGCAGCGTCAGCCATGAATGCCTCATCGGCCTTCTCGAGCTTGTCATCCTCGTCAACGTAGCCAGCCTGGCGTCCAACGGAGTAGAGGGTGCCAGCAGTGTCGAAGATGTCTACGAATAGGAAGGCAACCATCACGAGGATGAATGTGTCGAGGTTGCTACCGATGTCGCCTAGGGCGCCTACGAATGCACCCATACTCTGCGTAGGCATGCCTACGAATCCGAAGATGTCACCTAGTGCAGGGGCGGATGCATATACACAACTTGGATCAAGATATCCTCCGCCGTCTAGAGGGATACAAACCCAACCATCTGTGCCGAGGCCAGCGGCATTGTCTAGCCAAGGATCATATGCGCTCGTAAGCCATCCGACTATTGATGCTCCAAGGACTCCATAGATGATTGCTCCCTTCATCCCGCGTGCGAGCATTACTGCAATTGCAAGTAGTGCGACCATTGCAATGATTGCACCGTGCATGTGTCCATCGCCAGTTGCGGCTGTATTCCAAAAGAAACCCCCTGTGGGTCCTAGTGAAACCAAGGTTGCTGGGTGGTCAACGATCCATCCCATTTCGCGTAGACCTATGATTGCAAGGAAGGTTCCAATACCTGCTCCTGTTGCAATTTTAAGGTCCTTTGGGATTGAGTTAATCATCGCACTGCGCCATCCAACTTGTGGTAGTGAAATAATCAAGAAGAAGATACCTTCAACGAATACTGCGGCGAGAGCGAGTTCCCATCCGATGCCCATTGTAAAGACAACACCGAACACGAAGAATGCGTTAAGTCCCATTCCAGGCGCTAGAGCAAATGGTAGATTCGCCCAAAGCCCCATCACCATACAACCGATGAAGGCTGCTAGCGCAGTGGCGAACAGTGCATCATCGAATGGGATTCCTGCCAAACTGAGCATGGCAGGATTCACCACAAGGATATACGCCATCGTTAGGAATGTCGCAACTCCTGCTCTAATTTCGTTCTCAAATGAGCTACCCTTCTCAGTGTAGCCGAAGTAGTCGTCTAAAGCCTCGATTTCCATCTTCAAGTCCCCTATTATCCTCTCCTATCCTAATTGTCGGGGGATAAATGTTCAGTTGTTAAGAAAACCATCGTGTCATTATTTGATTCATCATCGTTTTCGCTTAATTTCATTCAAATATTCTCAAATTAAGTTTGGTTTGTATTCATCCTGAATGCTTATGTTACATTCATTCTCATATTAGCCCATGGACTCCGGATTATTGGTCACGCCAGTCATTTTATACGTCATATTTGTGTTTGTAATCGCGCTCAAATATGGAAATGGAGAGAATCCATTTCATCTTAAACAAGGTGGATTGACAGGCGTTCTGATTAGTGGTCTTGGGGCAGCATCTTTTCTTATCGATAATGATTTCATGGGTATAGTGGGCGTCCTTAGTTTGATAATTTTCTTCGGATATGAAGGCGGGTGGCCTAGTCAGATTCTGCTTAGAGACTCTACTGATTTTGACTTTGATCCCCCGAATCTAGACAATGTGGATGGAGTAATAATCATCCTTGGAATCCTTGGAATGTTCTTCCTTGTCACCCCTTATGTCGCGCTTTTAATCGTTCTTTTACGAAGACGCTTCTCCGGTGGAAGAGAATATTTTGTTACGGAACGCTCAACGAATCAGACCCGTACTGAAGCAATCCTTTCCTTAGCAGGAGTCCACACATCAGAGGATGCTTTCTTCGTCATTAAATCTGCAATCAAGCAGAAAGGATTGGATTGGATGACTGTCTTCAATGGTATGGATGCCAATGAAGATGGTCGAATCGATAGAAGGGAATTCACGAATGGGCTCCAGGCTCTTATCGGTACAGAAGTCGCTCCACTAACGGCGTACACCATCCTGAAAGCCATTGATCTCGATGATGATGGGACAATCGATCCCGAGGAGTTCTCCATCGCTCTTGCTTCTGTAAAATCAGCAGGAGATGAAAATGACTTGGATGAGTATTCTCTTAAAGAAAAAGTGAACAAGACATCACTCCTTGGTTCAAGAAAACCTGTTCCAACTAGTATCTCAGTTAGTACTCTCGTGTTCATTATGTCAACAGTGTGTTCCGTCTTCTTACTATTGCACTCGGCCATTATGCTCGAAACATGGACTGAGGCGGTCGAGGCTAAGACTAGATGGGATTGTATGGAAGGATTCTCCGATCATAGCTCCTCCTGTGCAGATATAGATGGCCGTCCAGATGGTTGGAAGTTTTTCCATTACGAAATGGTTAACGTAAATTGGGGCGAAGGCAGCGGCTCAAATTACTACTATGAGAATTATGTTTGGGACACTTCTGGCCCTTATTCATCCACGATGTACAATGGATACATGAGCACATCTATTGTTGGAATCGATAGCCCATTTCCATGGATTGTAACGATGTTATTCTCAATAGGAGCAATAGTTCTCAGTACACATCTTGGATACAGAATCAGCAAGGTTTACTCCGCTGAGATCTCACGCAGAATTGATGAAATCAAGTTCGTTCAAGCAATTTCTCTTAATCCAAATGCTTTGATTGAAGGTAAAGTCGAGCCATTGCTTCCAGTAGTACCGGAACATCCTCCTCATGTTCGATATTGTGCTATCCTTCTATCCCTATTCCTCCTCTTTTCGGTCTTTGCTGCCTCATCGTACTATAAGCCGCAAAGAACGGCACACGATGATTCATGGGATTATTCCATGTTTCAGTTCGGAATGTCGAATGACGAAGCATTAATTCCATATCTGAACGATATTTGTGGGGGTGACACAGATAGTTGCATCATTAACCAAAATCATCATTCGCAAACCACGGATTTGAGACATTCAAATTTCAATGATTGGCAACTAAGTATCACAATTGGGTTATTGTTGCAGATGTTACTCATGCTATTGGCAATAATTCCGATGTTTATCATGGTCAGAGACAATGACAATTCATCTGAAGCTTTGACGGAAGTAACCCCAATAAGTTCGGCCTTACCAAACGAATACATCCCATCGGTTTCAGAACTTGGAGGAGTCTTCGCTGAAGAGGATGGAACACTCCAAATGGACAAGGTTCTCGAGATGTTGGAAGAGCAGATTCGAGAAGCGAGAGAGGAGGCGCATGCACTCAAAGATGAACTTCAGGATACTAAGGAGCAGATTGTTGTCCTTGAAGAAACGATTGAGAAGAAGGATGTCGAACTTAACGAGATGAGTCAAGTTAGAGACGAGGTTGCCACAATCACTGAGAATATTGTGGCCGAAGGTGGCGATTCCAAGTTCAACATTCAAGATTCAGCCTTTTCTGGTGATGTATATGCGGGTTCGAATCGAATTGGAACTCAAGTCATCAATGACCCAAGTGAGATTGCAAAAGCTGTGATACAGGCATACAAGGCTGGAAGAAAAGAAAGATCGGTGGATGATTGAATGGCTGACTCGGATTGGGGCAAATACGGCCTAGGAAATCTCCTTCATGGCCCCGGTTCATACTATCTCAATGACCCATCTATCACCCAGATGTTTCCAGAGATAACTACTGAGATGGAAGCATGGATGATGATACGTCTACTTACGCAGGAGTCGGTAGACAATCCTCCAGTGATGTGGCAATTGACAAATATCGGAAGTGGACCTAGTCATCTGATTCTGCATCGAAGGAAATTTTTTGATCAGAATTTAGATGCAGATACTGGGAAACAACCATCCGATGTAGCGAATCTAATAATGTTGAATTTTACTGGGAAACCTCACCCTTATGGCCATCCTGTCTATTACAAAGTTCAATCCTCAGTGCAAGACATGAGTGGTTCCGATTCGATTCAAGATAAAATCCAAGCGATTGGCCAGCGTAGCTTCCCAGACGACCCCCAAACAATTTGGCATATCGATAAGATTGATCGTTCAGGCGATGGTAATTATCTTGTTTTGACAAGTCCAATACCTCACATTGGATATCAAAAGGTGATGTTCATACTGACATCATTTGATGTGAATGGTGTGAAGGAATGCCATGTCTTGGATGATGGGAAATGGATGTTGTTGTTCACTTAGAANGGATGATAGGGGTTNGATTAGTATGATGAATCTTAGACAGAAATTNGAGTTATTCACTGATCTTTGGAGCCCCAAAGTCGTTGGAGANATTAACGATTATCAAGTNAAACTTGCGAAGATTGAAGGAGAGTTCGTCTGGCATCAGCACGACCATACTGACGAATTTTTCCTTGTTGTTCAAGGTTCGATGCGCATTGAGTATGATGATCATTACGTGTCTCTCGATGAGGGCGAAATTCACATTGTCCCCAAAGGGGTTCGTCACCGAACTGTGGCAGATGAGGAATGCTGGATTGTAATTATTGAGCCCAGAGACGTCGTGAATACTGGTGATGTAAACAGTGAAATGACTGCAGAGAATGATGTCTGGATCTGATTATTCAGAGAAGCAGTAACGCACTTCTGTGAAGTCGGATCGTATCTCATTCACTCTTGCCTTGACTGAGGCAGGGTCTTCATGATCGATTAGGACTCGTCTGAAGCAGTTNGCGACTTCTTCCATTTGCGTCGTTCCCATCCCGTGTCGAGTTAGTTCCTGTACGCCTAGACGAAGACCAGACGGAGTCATGGCTTTTGTGTCACCTGGGAGCATATTCATGTTCGTTATGATTCCAGCATCTTCGAGTTTGGCAGCAGCAGCTTGGCCAGCACCCGAATCCGTATCGCCGTGACGGGTCAGAACCTGGTGACTCGCAGTGTAACCTCTATCTTCGGCAAGGACATCGAATCCTTCCGATGCTAGAGCGGCTGCAAGTGCCTTCGCGTTACTTACAGTGTCGCGAGCGTATTGCACTCCAAAGGCTTCGAACTCGGATAGAGCTACAACTTTCCCTGCGACGTGATGTAGGTGATAGGAAGAGTTAGTTCCAGGGAATACTGCATTGTTTAGACGACGATGAAACTTCTCATCACCATCATTGGATAGCAGGAATCCTCCTTGAGGTCCAGGGAATGTTTTGTGTGATGATCCAGTCATCACATCGGCACCTTCACGGAGAGGGTCTTGGAACACACCACCTGCGATTAAGCCGAGAACGTGTGCACCGTCATACATGACGCGGGCTCCTACCTCATGAGCTACATCAGAGAGTTCTTTGAGAGGAGTGGGGAATAAAAATACAGAAGCACCGAATAATGCGAGAGCCGGTTTAGTGTCTCGAATCATTTCAGCAGCAGCATCGATATCAGGTTCCATTCTGTCAACATCCCATGGATATGTGTGGAGGTCTAGGCCACGGAGACCGACTGCTCCCATTTGTGCGTGAGATATATGCCCTCCATCTGCTGTAGAAACAGCGGTAATTCGATCTCCTGGCTTGACTAGGGCCTTGAGTGCCCCTATGTTCGATACGGTTCCGGAGGTAGGTTGGATGTTGGCAAAGGATGCATTAAACACCTTCTGAGCAAGTTCGATTCCTATTTCCTCAATTGTATCGAAGTCGTCACAGCCCTGATAGTAGCGCTTACCAGGAAGCCCCTCGGCATATCTTCCATGTAAGTCGCTGTCACATGCTTGTCTGACTAAGGGGGAGATTACGTTCTCACTGGCAATCATCGGGAACCCCATCCCATAGTGTATCCCACTTTGGTCAACTGCATCCAGAATCCGGCCGATAGTACTCCGCTGTTCCTCACCCATTACCTATCCATCCGACAACCCCGTTCAAAGCCATTCGCACGGTGATACACCTTGTGCTATGATCACTTTCAGATTCCCCTCCCAGTCTGTTCGCATTGATTGAAAGTAAGGCCATCTGATTCCCAATTCTATGGGGCGAACAGTTGCGACCTGGCGCTTGCGTATCGAGCAATGGATGGAGCGTTGGCAGGATTTTCGTCGCCCTTTGAGTATCGAGGAGAAGTTATCCTTTGATCGAATTCAAACAGCGATTCGTTTGCATGCTTCTGCAGGTGGACTCCTTCCTTCCGCAGACCCCCTTGAGCCAATATTTCTCTGCGTCCTTCTTGAACAGCAGATGGAGATAGATCGACTTCGTCAACGTATTGACCAGATGGAGGAGAATGGATGATTGAGGGATTCATTCTTGATGTTCGATTTGACAAGCAGACCGGGCGAATGATCTCTTGGATAGTGGATGAAGATGGAGTCACACATCGATTCGAAGATTCGTGGACTTGCACTGTTCACGTGCGAGGTGAAAGACATCGTCTAGTAGTACTCTCTGAAACACTGCAGCGTCTTGAATACAAAAACGCCTTCTCAATCGAATCCTGTCGATTTGAGCAACATCGCGTAGATATCGAATCAAATGATTGTAAAGAGGTCCTCGCCATTGATGTTGCCCGTTGTGATAAGATTCCTGCTCTAGCACAGAGTATTCTTGCTGCAGGGTCATGGCATCATCTTGAGATATTTTCGATAGACCCCGCTGCCTCACAACGCTATCTATTGGATCAAGGTCTGCATCCTTTAGGGCGCGTTCGGATTGCAGAAGAGCGATTGATTCCGCTGGATTGTCGTATCTCTCAATCGAATTGTCTTCCAAAGTTTCGTGTGCTTGAGATTCATGTTGAGTGTCGAGATGTGAGTGGTCATCGTTCACCTGAAGCAGCGATTGATTGGATTGATCTGAAATCGGATGACATAGAATGGCGAATCAGTAATGTGGAATCAAAACCGAGAGCAGCTCTTTCTCGTCTTCACCGAATTATAGATTCTTTCGATCCCCATGTTATTCTCACTGAACAGGGGGACTGGATTGACATGCCAGCCCTATTCAGCCTCTCAGAACGTATTGGTCAGCCCTTGCGATTGGGTAGAACGGGTCATGATGGACGCCCCCGGTCTGAGGCGTTTACAAGTTGGAGTTATGGCCGCTTAACTCGTAAGGAAGCAAAGTATTCTCTCGAAGGTCGTATCCACATCGTTGCAAGCACCTCGTTTATCTTCAAAGAAGGAGGATTTGAAGGTCTACTCGAAATTTCTCGCATGTCTGG
>PATD01000029.1 GCA_002713585.1 Methanobacteriota archaeon | reverse complement strand
CGTTCAATTGAAGGTCTGCCATCTTCTCATCGTTGCCCTCTTTCTGTTTTCATCTGCGTCTCAGGCCACAGACCTAACGCTTCAACAGGTTGATTCTGGCCCTACAACAACTGCTTCAACACTGCAGGCAAAAATTGTCGAAGGAATCCCTCCACTCATGTGCGGCGAGTTGGTCTGCCCACTGAAGGATCGTTCTCATGAGAGTTTACCAGAAGATCGTTTGATGCCAGTCGAGGATCATGGTTGGTGGTATGCTTACGGCCCAGACCAAGATTGGAATGGGATGGATGATCGCCTTCAACGGATAATTGTTGGTGAATATGAGTCTGTATCGCCTACCGCTATCATGGGGCCAGATGGTCGTAAGACGGTCGCAATTGTGGTTGACTATGCGTGGCACCCAAGTGAATCTGATGTGATACTCCTCGAGGAACTCCTGTATTCTCATGGATGGGTCGGCCAGGATCAAGGATCACGATTGTTTGTCTTTGATTCTGTGGATCGAGTAACCGTGGACAAAGTGCCAGTTAGTGCTCTACTCGACGTCTGGAGTTTAGATGGAGTAGTCGTTGTTGAACAGCAGAATGTCATGGTTCCAATGTTGGATAAGAGTGTTCCAACCACTAATGTTCGAGCTGATGAATCTGGTATTCCTCGTGCTCACGAGATGGATCCTTCATTGAGAGGGGACGGAGTAGTCATTGCGATTCTTGACACAGGCGTTGACAACGAGCATCGTTCTTTGAACGATTTTGATGATGTTAACGATGACCCTGATTCTGATGCCTCTAATTATGCAGATCCAAAATTCGTTTGTGGGTTCGATGCAACTCAGTTTGGGGCAGACCCTAATCGTCAAGATTGTGAGGACCCCGATGATGAGAATGGGCATGGGACTCATGTTGCAGGTACCGCTCTAGGCACTGGGGGTTCTGAACGGCAATATGTTGGCACAGCACCTGGTGCGTATCTCGTCGATGTCAAGGTCTTGACAGGAACTGGCGGTACAAACAGCGATTCTACCTCATTAGGAATTCAGTGGGCAATTAACAATGCGAGAACGGATTGGGGCGGAGATTCCACCAGCCCACTTTCAAACAATTCTGCGCAAGGTATCCAGATTATTTCTATGTCACTCGGTGCTTTTGGGAATCCTGTTAATCAAGACGACACCGGAGATAATGGCAGTGGAATCAGTGCTGTAATGTCAAACAGGGCTCATGATGAAGGCATTGTAGTGATAGCTGCAATGGGTAATGATGGCCAGAAGCGAGTACCTTCTCCTGCATCTGCAGATCATGCAATCGCAGTTGGCGCCATTGATGACAGAGATACGACAGATCGGTCTGACGATGATATTGCAGGGTATTCGAACTGGGGGCCTCGAGATGACGATGGTGATGATGATGAATGGGACGAACTCAAACCAACCGTTACTGCTCCTGGGTCAGGAATTATGGCACCTCGATGGGCAGAACCAAATCCGGTGCCAATAGGGGACTCAGAACTCGCAGACAATGAGTATCAGAGCCTGGATGGAACGAGTATGGCTACTCCTCACGTAGCCGGGATGGTTGCAATCATGTTGCAGAAGTACCCCGCTTTGGATGCAACAGCTGTCAGTGTTGGTGATAGAGATCCCGCGAAAGTTCGTGAGATGCTAGAAGACAATTCCGAGCAGAAGGGTGCTGTTACGCATCCTGATTTGAGTTCCGTTTGGAACGAGAACTATGGATTCGGAATGGTTGATGCAACAATGTGGATCGATGGTCCAAGCACTCGTTCAGAAGGGTGGATGATTCTTCAGAATCATAATGATGGTTCTGATTATCTGATCGCGGGCACAAATGCAGGTTTGCGTGGGAATCTGACAACATTGGCAAATAATGACACTGCTCAGGTATCTTACGAGATTTTCTATCAGAGAATAGATGAGTTATCGAAGAGCGAGAGCAGCGCAAGGTGGACAATTCTTGAAAATCCAAATGGGACTGTCCCGATTCAATCTGATGGGATATTCTTCCTCACGATTCCTATTCCAGACGACATCCATAGTGACAATGATCCAGTAGTCTTGATGCGCTTATCCCTGAAGGGCTTGAACTCAACAGGGGCCAGTAATGAAATTCCGGTATTCTTCGACTTTTTGTATGGCCGATATGGGGTGACAATGGATACTCCAACTGGTATTACCTCTCTAGATGGCGTGGTTGATGTCAGTGGAGATCGGACCGGATTCGGGGAATATGCCCTCGAGATGAGGTTGGATGATGATGACCCTTGGAATACTTTGCAAAACTTCTCTTCTGATCCGGATTGGGATTGCATGGAAACAGCAGGCAATCAAGAATGTGATGAGGATGCTCCTCAGGATAATGAAGAACCGTGGTCAGTGAATTGGGATACAGCAGAGGAATCTGATGGTGAACGGATTCTTCCTGACGGTCGGCATACAATCGAGTTGCGCTTGGTCGGTGAAAATGACTACGTCAGCGACATAATCGAGCGTGATGTGATTATTGACAATGACCCCCCTGCTCCCGAACTTATCTTATCGCCAAACGTCATGATTTCTCAGAATGGAGTCGAGAAGTCATCTGCGTTCAAAGAAACATACCTCAAAATCGATGTTGAGATACAGAACATTGGCGATGCCAAGATTCGTGATGTCCCGATACAACTTCGAGAGGATAGTGCGCTTCGAAATGAGGTCAATCTTCCAATTCTTGAAGCCGGTGAATCTACCTGGATTTCATTGTACTGGAATCCGACGACATCTGGGGTAAAGACCCTTGAAGTGGTTATTGACCCGGCGAATACGAACACACAGGATTCTGAGTTTGGTAACACTGTGAGTATTGATTTCACAATCAATGAGAGACCTGCAGGTGTTGATCTCTCAGTATTGCCAGGTACTATCCGTACATCGCCAGATATTCCTTACCCTTCTACCTTCTTTGACCTTGAGATTCCTGTTTACAATATCGGTTCCGAGGCGGCCACTTCTATTGCGTTGAAGGTGGAATATGAATCAGATCTTGGATGGGAGATTCTTCAGGAAGTCAACATTTCTGTTATTCCTGGTGGCGCATTGAGCAAGGTCAAGATTACTCTGCTTGCTAGTGACCCAGGCCTAATGCATCTTCGGATTACCGCACAACCTNCTATTGACCTTGATTGGGANAACAATGCTCAGACCTATTGGGTACCTGTGATTGAGGGNACACTCGCAGGTTCTCGCTCNATCGGAGTCCTTGGTTCCGATGGCGTCCCGTTATCTCACACCATTTCTGGCTCTGAGGGGCACATGATTAGCGTCGATGCAAATCAACTCAGCGTACATCGTGTGAATGACCTACTGGATGTCCAGACCTGCCGAACTGATCTAGAGGGTCGCTGGGGCGGTTCATTGGCCACAGCTACCTCAAACGATGGTTTGAGTCATATCGTGTGGACTGGCCGTGTAGTGGATGAGTTTGGTTTCTTCCGAACACATCTCAGGTACACCACTATCGATGAATCCTGTCAATCACCCCCGTCCATCGACTTGATGCCTCCTCTCCTTGCTTCGGAAGGGTCCTATTTCGGTATCGACCTCGAGGTTGAGGACGGCACCGTTGTTGTCGCAGGGTATCACCGTGATATCTTCGCAGGAGGTGCCTATCAGCAGAGCACAGATATCTTCTTGGCTCATTCAGATACTGCCTACGATGAAGATAACTGGACTGTAACGAAGCCTGTAATTGCAGATGTACCAACACTTCCCGGAACTATTCATCCCTTAGATGTCGAGATTGGTGAGGATTTCATCCATCTGCTTTACACACGAAATCATGTGGATAATCCCGGTATCTGGTATGCTCACGGAGAACTAGGCCAATCGAACTGGTTGTTTACACAATTTGTTGGCCCTTCTGCGCACCATCCAGTACTTGCGGTTCAATCCTCGGAGGAGGGGGACGAGATTTTCACAACATGGATTGTGGATGAAGGAGACCTCGACCGCCTAGTCATCACCGAGGCGGACTCTTCGTGGCAGATTACCAATGAGACCTCTATTCTTGCCCCTGGAATCAACCGTGTGTTACTAGTGACGGTAGATGATGAGATTCTCGTTGTGATGGATTCTCTCGATCCTCTTGGTGAATCTCAGATTGGTTTAGGTTCGATATCAGAAGATGGAGCAGGTTTTGGTATTCGGTTGATGTTGGGGACGCTCGTCGATGCTGATTATTCCTCGGAATCAGACAAACTCGTTATCTTGTACACTCGCGGTGATTCCGATCACCGTCTTCGTGGTTTAGTATACGATTCCCCTACTGATACTTCGTCTTCGAACATCTTTGATCGTCTGAGGGTGGCTCTTGGCGTGGATGCTTCCACATGGAGAACGATTAGCTTGGCTGGTGGGGGGCTCTGCATCTTAGCAAACTTGCTTTTACTTGGTCTCTTCATCATTCGTCGCCGGTCATCCACTAGTGAAATCAGTGTTGTTATGGGTACTGATTCGGACGACATAGAGGTGCTCCCAGAGGAAGCGATTTCGGTTCGTCTGGAAGATGAGGATGTACGTGGTGATGTTTCGGTTGTTATCGAGGATGATGTAGTTGAACCCGATATAGAGGGAGATACTGATTCTGAATCATCTGAGCCGCTGTCAGAGCGTGCCGAACGCCGCCGTCGAAGGGCTGAGAAGGAGAAGCAGGCTTCCTTGCTTCGAGATCTTCCTCCACCTCCTTCGCCCGGTGAACTTGCTCTTGATTCGGGTAGTATGCCTCTTCCTCCACCTCCAGGTGACCCGAGTATTAGCGGTCTTCCACCCCCGCCAGATCCATCGTCAATGGGTGTGCTCAATAGAGAAGTATCTTGCTCAGCGTGTGGGGCTGTATTCAATGTCAAGGGGGCGCATTTGATGCGTATCTCCTGCCCAGTATGCGACGAGAGTCTTGAGGTATGAGCATGTGTGGTATCATTGGCTACATAGGTGAGAAGCCAGCCATGCCTATTCTCATTGATGGTTTAAGGCGTCTAGAATACCGAGGCTATGACTCTGCAGGTGTCGCAGTGATGGAGGATACAATTGCTCTTCACAAGACTGTAGGGCGTATTGCTGATCTTGAACGTGTAGTCCCCCCTGTATCTTCTGGGACAATGGGTATTGCACATACTAGGTGGGCAACGCATGGAGGTGTTACTGAAGAAAATGCTCATCCACATATGTCTATGGATCAGAGTATTGCAGTCGTTCACAATGGAATCATTGAGAATGCAGGTAACCTCCGTCAACGCCTCATTGAAACTGGAATTGAATTCCGATCAGAGACCGATACAGAGGTAATTGTACATCTAATTTCACGTGAGATTGAAGCAGGAAGGACGCCACTTGAAGCGGTTCGTCGTACCCTTATGCTTCTGCGTGGAACTTGGGGGGTTGCTGTGATGATACATGGATACGACGAGGTTATCTGTGCACGAAATGGCTCTCCACTGGTCATTGGTATTGGCGAGGGGGAGATGTATATCTCCAGTGATCCACATCCGTTGAGTTCTCACACCTCACGTGTCATTTTTCTTGATGACGGAGACATAGCTGTCATTTCACGTTCAGGTGTTGAAACGCATCGTACCGACGGCCCGACAGATCACATGATCGTGACAATCGAAGATCAATGGGGCGATTCAGATATGGGAGATTATCCTCATTTCATGCTCAAGGAAATACATGAGCAACCTGAAGCGATTCGCCAGTGTATCTCAGGACGTACCCTAGTCAGCGAGGGTAACGCACGCCTAGGTGGCCTTTCGTTGAGTGCAAAGCGTCTACGTTTGCTTCCTCATGTCCGTTTAATTGGTTGTGGCACCGCACTATATGCTGCGCAAGTGGGGCGATTAGCAATCGAACATCTTGCTCGAGTCCCCTCCTTTGCTCATGTAGCGAGTGAGTTCAGAAACAATGACCCTGTCATCGATTCTAAGGCTGTATATTTCGCTGTGAGTCAATCAGGAGAGACCGCTGATACGCTTGCTGCAGTCAAAGCCATCCAAGCCAAGGATGCTGAGGTTATGGGTGTGATCAATGTCGTTGCATCCTCAATCGCACGCCAATGTGGTCAGGGCGTTTACATTCATTCGGGACCCGAGCAGGCAGTGGCATCTACCAAGGCATTCACGAACATGGTCGCCGCCCTCAATCTATTCGCACTCCAGATTGGCCGAGCACGCGACATGCCACGTACTACAGGTCGTACGATGGTGAAAGCTCTCCGTGCTTTGCCCGACCAAGTGCAATCCGTCATTGAGGATAAGGCACCTTACTCCGCAGCGGTGGAACTTCTGAAGGATGCGAAATCAGTCCTTTTCCTAGGGCGTGGTTTCTCTGCCCCTGTTGCAAGTGAGGGTGCTCTCAAATTGATGGAGATTGCTTACATCCCCTGTCTTGCATATCCCGCTGGCGAGATGAAGCATGGACCAATTGCTCTCCTTGAGGAGGGTAGTCCAGTCGTCGTAATCGCTCCGGATGATGTCCATCGAGACAAGACGATTTCGAATATCGAGGAATGTAAGGCGCGTGGGGCTCGTATCATACTCATTCATACTGAGGGTGATGTGATTGCAGAGCACGGGGATGTTTGCTTCACAATTCCTTCTACAGAAGAATCACTTAGTCCGATGTTAAGCGTCGTACCTCTCCAATTACTGGCTTACTATACGGGTCTAGCTCTAGACCGTGATGTCGATCGACCAAGGAACCTTGCAAAGTCCGTCACAGTTGAGTGAATTTCAGAATTTACGTTCAATTGAGAAATGTTGCGTCCCAGAGTCCCAGGTCCAAGGGTAATACCCAAGCACATGATCGGTGTGACGCATCTTCACAACAGCTAGTTTCCGTTCGATTGAATCACCCGTACGTTCCATAGTAAGGTGAATTACGCCATCAGAGAGATAGTCCTCAATACCGAATTCACCGAACTGATTCTTACCTTCGCCCATCATTTCGCAGATGAAGAAAGCCGTTAGGCCAAGACGTCGTACTGCCTCAAAGAGTCGGAAGATTTCATCGCGGGGGTTATCCATTTTTGTCAGTGTGAAGAAGGCTCCGAGAGAATCGAAAACGAGGATATCGAATCCAATCGATTCACGATAGTTGGTCAATTGTTTGATGAGTTGCCCCATCCAATCCACTTCCTTGTCGATTCCTCTCGCGTCGAGTTGGACACGCAGGTCAGCTAGGTCGATGATCGCGATTGATGAACGGACATTCGCATCGTCGACATCCATCCCCATGTTGGCCATATGGCCTCCAAGCGATTTCTTCCCTTGCTCAAGAGTAACGTAAATTCCACTTGCACGTCCTTCGCGGACAGCGTTGTAGAGCAAGGAGAATCCGAGGCTGGACTTCATTGATCCACTGGCACCAGCAAGGAGTACAATGTGACCTTGCGGGATGCCGCCCTGCATCCCTTGGTCAAGCCCGTTCACATAAGTCGGAATCCGGTTACTTGCGTCACTCATCTCTGCACCCGATGGTAAGGAAGGACGATGACAACATAAACGCAACTGACAATTGTCGTTCATGGCCAAGATAGTCCGGCTCGCCTCCTCCTCCTCCCGCCGGCGACAATTATTGTTGGAAAGATACACCGGTATTACCCTAGATTTCGGTGGCCTCGTCGGAGAAGAGTTGCCACCGTCTAACAGGTGCAGTGTCCACGATCAGGTTGATTTCATCCTTAATCAGAAGATCGAACGCGCTCGCCTTGAACATCATCTCATCAGTTCCAAAGAAGAAGCAACTGAATCATCGGCCTCAGCGAATCTTTGGATAGTTGCAGACACCTTGGTAGAGGATCCTCACGATTCATTCCTTTCTCTTGGCCAACCAAGCGATACAATCGCGGCTCTCCATATGCTCACCAACCTTTCCGGGAGGCGCCATTTGGTGTGGTCGGGAACTGCAGTCCTCGATTTCTCAACTGCCGATATAGTCGTCCATCGTTCCATTGAGAGTACGACGGTAGAGTTCAATCAACTCTCTGAAGATGAGATTGCCGAACTCATCGAATCGAATTCATGGAAGGGAAAGGCTGGTGCTTACGACTTGGCAGGACCTGCAGGTGCCCATGCTCACGTTATATCCGGGCACGAGGTCACTGTGCTCGGATTTTCACATGAATCAACTAAATTCCTAGACGTCATTTTGAGTGACGATTCTACATCATCGTAGAGTACTGCAATTTGTTCGCTGATTATTTCTCAAGGCGTTCACATAGTTTGGCAATTGCAGAGACGGTTGATTCACTGAGATGATGTTCGATTCCTTCAGTCTCAAAATGAGCTGTTTCATCATCAGTACCAAGGTGCTTCAGGAATCTCACTAGGACTCCATGTCGCTTGCGCATCCAGTATGCATGTTCCCGCCCCTTAGGGCTCAGGTTGACCGCACGGTAAGGTTCCCTGTGTAACCAACCATCTTCGGCCATCCTGGCGAGCATTTTCGCCACAGTTGGCCGGGATACAGAGAGGTGATTTGCAATATCTGATACTCGAGCCGCCCCGTCTCGGTCCTCAAGTTCGAGGATGACTTCTAGGAAATCTTCGATTCGGGCACTAATCCTCTCGCTTCGAGAATTCTGATCTCTAGCATGTGCGGTTCGGAGTCCTTCCAATCGATTAGCGGCTTCACCATCTGACAATAGATCACCTCATGCTTCATGTCGTGCTTTCATCCAAGCCCAAGTCCTCTGAATCCCATCTAAGATAGGCAGGGTACTCTCCCAGCCGAGGGCGTTTTTTGCCTCGGTGCAATCTGGTACCCGTCGTTCAGAGTCGCCGGGATGTCCATCAACTTCAATTGGTGAAATTTCAGTTCCTGTGACAGTTCTACATATCTCTGCTAGTTTACGTATGCTGATTTCTTCGGTGGATCCAAGATTGAATGCTCGGCCGGTGAGATTCGAACCATCTAATCCTTGATCGAGTTCTCCAGCGGACCTGATGCCCCTAATCATATCCTCTACCCATGTGAAACAACGTGTTTGCTCCCCCGTTCCATGGATTTCTATGGGTTCCTCCGCGAGGCAACGTTCCAACATCATGGACACAACCTGCCCATGAGAGTCCCCTGGGAGACGTGGACCATAGGAGTTGAACGGGCGTACGATACGCGCATCTAGTGAATGAGTTCTCACAGCGTGTTGAATCAATAATTCACCAAGATACTTTGAGGCGCCGTAGGAATGGCGTTGATGCTCTGCACAGGATTTGAAATGTGAATCTGAATTAGATGCGATGGGCATTTCATACTGGTCTCCAAACGCTTCTGGGCTACTCGTGAATACGAATCGTGCACCGTTAGTTACAGCAAAGTCGAGTGCCGCCTGGAGAGTTGAGAGATTGACTCTAGCTACGAGGTCGGGGCGCTCGTTGAACCAACGAGTTCCATTAATCGCCGCGAGGTGGTAAACTAGATCGACGCTTCCATTCAATCGTTTCAATGCCGTTTCGTAGGATTCCGGTGCGGCTCCATCTTTCATTACTAGGTGGAATGGAACTCCAATTTCTGCGGCAGAAGATTTGCAAGACTCAAGATTTTTCTTCCTTCCTCTGAACATGTCATCGATAGCACATACCTCATGAAAATCGACTAGAAGTGCTTCACAGAGGTGACTTCCAAGGAAGCCGGCTCCTCCTGTGACGAGAACGCGCATACCCTTCAGATGGGGTCTCCCCGTATGGGCTTCACCCCAAATTATGGCGATGTCCTCTCAAGTATTTCGAGATGTACTTCTCCGTTTTGAAGGCTCATTCGGACACGGTCACCTGTGTTCACTTCCATGCATGGATCGTTATCGAATCCAGTAGCGTAAGGGATCCCGAGTAGGCTTGCTGCAGGCATTGAGAGGGGACAAACATCACGATTTACAATTGCTTTCGGGCCTTTTCCAGTATAGATCAAACCCATGAGGACATAGGGGGCCACAGTAGATCCAGACCCCTTCGGATAAATCAGAATCGAGTTTTCAATCGCATTACCATCTAGGGGGTGACCTGGATCTTCGATTACACCTGTGTCGCGATTGACATAGCCAAGATAGGTAATCGGGACATCGGTTACGAGCGCCTCTCCTTCAACCATCCATTCAGTTTGGCTTGGTAAACTGGCCCCCTTAATCGAGCATAGTTCGGATTGGTGAGTTTTGGCACTAGGCATCGATCCGTGTGCTTTCGCATCCAATTTTGGGCGTTCGCCTTGGACACGTTGTGGGTCGAAAGCGACGGCGACACATTCCTCGATTCGAGCCACACTTGTAGGCATACGATTGAGGCCGCTCGTCAGATAATGCTCTGCTTTCAGTGAATTCGTGAGCAGATGATTGTATCGCGTCCGATTGTAGGGGGTGACTTCGGGGCATGTGTCTTTCAGGATGAGGGCTCCGGCTTCTTCCAAGAGGTCAATAGTTCCATCAGATTTCAGAATTCCATGGTTATGTCCTGAGGTGAATACCCAGAGTCGTTGTTCTGGGATATGGTGTCCTAGTTCCATCCATGTGCGCACTGCGGCTGCAGTGGCACGAACTTCTCCGATACTGGCTTGCGGACACCCAATCACTACTAGATCGACTTCACCCTTTGGTGCAAGATTAGCATAACTAGTATCAAGATGTTCAGAGGTGAAGATCAAGGTGTCTTGGATATTGGATGCATCTGCATCCTCATCGTTTAGCCATAGCATTGGGCAACCATGGTTCGCTGCTGCAGCTGTGAGGGCTTTTCGCATCTCAAAAGTCGGTTCTTTGTTAAGAGTACGAATCACAGGCATTGGGCCGAATGGCATTAGCCAGTGAGGGCCTCTTTGAGTACCTACCCAATCACCTAGAACACTCCAATCAGTCGCGTCGGATAGGTCGACTTCGACTTCTACCAACAGATTAGGCAAACGGTTTCCCTCTAGGTGAAGGCCCCATTCGGGCGCCCATCCAGTGAGAGCAGTTGCAAGTGCTGAGAGGCCCGATTCGCGATTTGTAATCAACGAAGTGTAGGAGTTGGAAAAGCAGACAGCGTTAGATTCAGACCAAGACCCAATGCCCTCTGGTGTTTCAATGCCACGATCATAGGGGGTGCACGAAAGTGTCGCCTTGATGCCGAGTTGCATGTAGGCATGTATAATCTCAAACTGCTGTTCGAGAAAGTCCTGATGTTCGATATCCATTTCGTCCATCTTCTCATGGTCGCAACCTGCACTGTTGAGAGTTGTCTGGATTGCGACAGTTCCTGTTGGGTCTTTGATGAGGTCGGCAAGGAAAGTCCGCAGTCCATGGCCTCCTGTTAGAACACTAACGCCACTTACGTGTGCGTCGGAGCATCGGACGAAGTGCTTAGCACCAGCGACTGATGCGAGATCCACTACTAATCTCGCAGCCTTTTGGCGGGTTGGCCCTTGCTCTCCATTGAGCATGGAGGTCAACTCACTAGGTATGCGCATAACAATGCCTTCTGGAGCGAACCCTTCAACCTGCGGGTAATAGAGTTAGCATTGAGGCTCAGCAACAGCCTGAATTTCGAATGGGGGCCAATGTGAATCCGACTCTATCAACGCCAGAAATGTTTCTCAGTTCTGAAATGGCTGTCCTCAAATCCCCTGCATTAGCATCGATTTGCATTGTATCTACACACATATGGCTTGTAGGTAGACAATTATGATGGTAGGATTGGACCGTCATGAGTTTCGAGTGTCTGAGATCCAATAATCGATGCTCGACTTCATGCTGATAGTAGATGACAAGTGTTCCTGTGATTTTAACATCGGAATCCATCTCATTCAATTCCCCTCTGAGCTTTGAGTCTGAGAAATGAATGCTCGCATCTCGGAGATACAAACTGCGATTTCTGTACCCTGTGTCCCGAACCATCTTTTCCAAATCGTCTGCGAAGGCATTGTCTACACTGAAGGATAGGATCCTGCTCATGGAATGCCGTATTGAATGGAATTAATAACATTTGTTAAATATGTAATATTGGCCCCGGACGCCTATGACCTACCCTAAGGCACGTCCTGTAATGATCGCAATTTTGCTTGTAGCTACCAGCCTTGCCGGCTGCCTGTCTACCGAAGAAGTAGCAGACCAACCCGAGACAGAAGCTACTCTCGGCACCGTATACACCTCAACTTGGCACGTTCAAGACCTTGTCGAGAATATCGCTGGCGATCGTGTCAACGTAGAATTGCTCGCACCTAGTAATGTCCCAGTGCATGATTACGAGCCAACTAGCACCGATTTGCTTTATCTTCGTGACGCAGATGTGTTCTTTTATCATGGACTCGGACTTGAGACATGGGTCAACACAACGCTAGAATCCATGGGTGATGACGCTCCTGAGTTTGTCCCCATTCATACGCTTCCAGATGGTAGCATAGTCTTAGAATACGAAGCTATGCTGGTTGCAGACCTCTGTGAGCATCTCACAGATGGTCCCTTTGAGAGTTCAAATTTGAGTCATGAGGGCCACCTTAACGAGATTCATGCTGAACACGTCGCTCATCGATTGTCCTTCCCAATGCATGACGATGACCATGACGATGATGGGGATGGAATAACCCTCGGTGATGACATAGAAGGCGTTGATGACCATGACGAACATGACATGCATGCTGGACACGATCACCTATCACCTGAAGAGATAATGGATAATCCTGCAGGTTGCCCTACGGACTCTGTTATCCAGATGTATCACATGGAAGAGGGTCACTATGTTCTAGAGTTTGAGGCAGAGGAAATGATGTCCTTCGATATGTCTGTCTTGAAGATGGCTGGAGGTCACGCACACCATGATCATCACGGACATGGAGATCACTCAGATGAAGAGGGCGATCATGATGAACACTCAGATGAAGAAGGTGACCATGATGATCACTCAGATGAAGAGGGCGATCATGATAATCACTCTGATGGCCATGACGACCATGATGATGAACGAATGACCGCAGAACTTGCACTCCAAGAATATGATATGGATAACGATACCCGCATCTCATGGGACGAATTCTGGCATGCATGGATTGAAGACGATCATGAATTCTATGACGGTTGTACTGTTAACGCTACCTCCATCGATTCTAATGATGACTATTACGAGTGCTGGATGACTGAATGGTTGGATGCTGATGGTAGCATCAACGAGACTGATGGATACGAAGAAGACGAATGCACTGAAGTTACGAATTCAACCACTGGCGCCACCGATGGTTGGGAATGTGAACGTCATGATGGTGACCACGATGACCACCATGGCCACGATGATCACTCAAATCACTCAGGTCACGAGGATGAGGGTGTTTGTTTCAACTCTGAAATGAATATGATTTCAGGCATGGACAATGAAACAACTTGCGGTTCCTACGTATACATGACGAACATGTCATGGGGTGACATGACATTCACTGGTTGTTACAACACGATATCACATGCTGCTGATCCAAATATGTCTGCAGCTACATGTGATGCATTCATGTGGATGCAACAAGATGATATGGATGAGAGGAACCACCTAATGGCAATGTTCCACCATTCTGATATGGATAATAATTCACTACTCAATATGACTGAGTTGGAACACTTCATCGAAGCGATACATGCATGGGAAGACTCTCACGATGGTCATGAGCGCCATGATGGAATGTTTGGCGCTATTGCAATTCATATTGAGGTAGAGGGTGACTACGGGTTCGCTCTACCTCATGACGTGACCATGCATATCGTTCCTGGCGGCCATGATGACCATGATGACCATTCTGGTCACGATGATCACTCGGATCATGGAGATGAGCATGGTGCTGATGGCTTTGAGTGGGCGGGCATCTTTGAGATGAACGATGCAACTCACACTTGGTCAATGCAAAAGGTCGGTGGCGATTACGCCGACCCAAGCATGTGGCTCGTTCTTATCCCAACTGATACACCAACCGAGGATACTATGCACTCCCTTGAATCAGGTGTTGATGCATTGGTAGATGGTGATTGCACAGTTGTAGAAGACGGTGAATCGATGTCTTCAATCGCAGCAAGTGGAACCTGCTTTGAGTTGCATGTTGGCACTGGAGATGATACTACTTACACCATTGACACGTCTGGATTCACTGGCATGGCAATGTATGCACAACACGTCCCTACTGAGTTTGAGCGCGATCAGCACTACCTCAAGGACTCGGCTGGCACGGACATTGAACCGATTGCCCAGGAAGGCGCTGGAGCTCACGACCACGGCCATGGTGAGGAAGAAGACCTCGGCCGCTTCGACCCACACAGCTGGCTCGACCCCCTGTCCTACCGTGCTCAAGCAGCATTGGTCCGTGATGTATTGATTGAGGCCTTCCCGGAAGGCGAAGCAGATTTCACTGCAAATGCCGAGGCCTACATGGCTGAGTTGCTAACTTTGCACGAGGAATTCTCGTCCGGACTTGCTGCTTGTGAATCCCGTAGCATTGCGGCGAACCACAATGCGTATGCCTATCTGGCCGAGCGCTATGATCTACAATTCGTAACAGTCCACGGACTTGATCCCGAAGGCGAACCTAGTGCTGCGGAAATCCAAGAGGTCGTGGAGAAGATCGAGGAGGAAGGTATCACTATCTTCTACGTCGAAGAATACACTAACGAAGCTTCAGTGAATTCCCTGGTCGAGCAGACGAAATCAGGCACTATGCCTGATGGTGTGATTCTGAAGACGCTCCACACAATGGAGATGCCACCTAAGGATACAAACGATGGATATGCTGATCTAATGAAGGAGAATCTTGACAACCTTCTGGCCGGCATGGAATGCTGATTGAAAATCGGCTCCAATTCGTGATTCTTACGAATCCCAGAAATGGGAGGTCACGGTGGGCGTAGCATGTCTGATGCTGACATCCTTATCTCCATTCGGGGATTGAAGGTCCATCGAGGCGGTGTCATCGTTCTAGATGGCATCGACCTCGATGTCCGTAAGGGGGATTTCGTTGGAGTTGTAGGACCAAACGGTAGTGGAAAGTCAACTCTATTATTGACAATTATTGGTCAATTACAACCAACAGAAGGAACAGTATCTGTTTTCGGTGAAACTCCTGGCTCAATGGCGACCCGTGGTCGCCTCGCTTGGGTGTCACAAGCGGCATCTAATATCCCTAATAATCTCAGGATTACGGTACGAGAACTGGTTGGTCTTGGCACATTGACTTGGAGAAACATGATTCGGCCAAATAGAACAGAACGAAACAAACGGATTGATGATGCAATACGAATGGTTGGTTTGGAAGACCTCGAACATCGTGATATTCGACATATGTCTGGCGGACAACGGCAAAGAGCAGTAGTTGCACGTGGACTCGCATCAAATGCTGAGATTCTGATTTTGGATGAGCCATTAGTGGGCGTAGATCGAGAATCCCGGAAGGATTTCCTTCGTTTCTTAGAGAATCTTTGTCGCAATGAAGGTAAGACTCTCTTGATGGTTACTCATGATCATACTGCCATTAGCCGATGCACTCACTGTGCAGTTTGTATCGATGGTAATGTCCATGTGGACGAGGAAATCGAGATGTCTCCAAATTCCCTTATGTTGTCTAATTTTAGCAACGGAATCAATTTGAAGGAATCGTTTTCAGTCGATTTGCTTCAACAGTCTAAGGAGGTGAAATGATGGAACCATTTTCTTGGTATCGGGATATTGACGGTTTAGGGGACTTGTTGATTCTGGTTCTCAGCCCAATGCTAGAGTATCTAGGACAATATATGCCTGGAGACGTTTTTCCAATTTACTTTGAATGGGAGATGTTTCAACGAGCCCTAATCGCTGCCTTATTAATCTCGATTGTTGCTGGACTTTTTGGAACGTTCCTAATGTTGAGAAATCTTGCACTCATTGGGGACGGGCTTGCACATGTTTCATTCGGAGGTATGGCAGTTGGAGTCGCCTTTGGATCGGTCGCACCCCTATGGTTGGCATTATTATTCAGCGTTATAGCCGCGATTCTGATTTATGAATTCCAAAACAGAGAAATTCTAACTGGAGATACATCAATTGCAATTTTTCTGACAGGAACACTCGCTTTTGGTCTAGTCATTCTCCGATTATATGGTGAAGGAATCACGACTGATATCGAAGCCTACCTATTTGGTAGTCTGAATATGATTGATTCAGACAGTCTGAGCATGATTGGTTGGCTCAGCATATTTTCCCTCACAAGTATCGCAATTCTTCATCGTGGTCTTCTTGCTATGACTATCGATAGTGTTGCAGCTAGGATGCAAGGTATTCCAGTCAATCTCATTGGTCTCTGGTTCAGTATTACTGTCGCTGCTATTGTGGTCAGTATGGTTAAGTTGGTGGGGGCTCTTCTAGTGAGTGCGCTCTTGGTCACTCCTGCAGCTACAGCTCAGATTGTCAGTCGTAGTTTCCGAGGTTGTATGTTGTGGACCCAAGTATTTGGCTTCTCAGCAACATTCCTTGGCATATATTTTGCAGCAGAGTTGAACACTGGAACTGGCTCGATGATCGCAGTTGTTGCAGCATCACAGTTTGCAATTATAGGGTTGATTAAGGCCACAGTTGTAGGTTTCATCAACCAAAAAAAACTAATTGAAACGAGAGAGGCTCTAGTCCAGTGAGTAATTGATAATCAGGCATCTAACGTCTGTTCTCGAATTATTACTTTCTGAGCTCGCTCAAATCTTTGATGTACCAAGATTTCTGGTAATACCGCATCTTTTCCATTTCTGTTGTAATCAAGTGCCCATTGGATTAGAGCATCGTAGTGCCTGTCCCCATTGAGGTTTCCTAACCATGTCAAATCCTCCTTTATTTTCAGGATCGTAACGTTATGCATACTACATGGGCCAAGACAATTGGATATCGTAAGTTTCACATTCGCATCTAAGCCATATTCATCCCAAGCAGTTTTTAGCGCCTGGATTGGAACTTCATTGTGACCCTTTTCAACTCGGCCACAGCAACATCCGTTGCATACCACGACCTCAGATGAAATACCTCGGCCCCCATTGAATTCTATACATTAGTGTGTATACTTCATCTCATTGGGCGAACGAACTGATCCGTATCGATTGGCACCCAGACATTTGACTTCTCTTCGTTCAATACTTCAACCCGATATGGATTCCCTTCATCCCAGCACTCCAGAATCCTACCTGGCGCAAAACTTCCGATATTGACGTAGACCAAATCACCCACTTCAAATCGCAACTCTTCTGCCTTACATTCGAGTAATCCTTCTTCCAGAGCCTTGTGATCGAGGTCGCGACCAATGAATACGAAACGACATTCCCGCGTCTCATCATTCTTCCAGGGGGCAATCTCAGCACTAAAGCCGCCAGAGAATAACATGTGAACACCTTGGAAAACGAATTTCTCATCGACTCCTTCGACCGCTAGTACACCTTTGTAGCGAAACAGATCATTTGCCTGAGTTTGCAGAAGTTCACTAATCCATTCATTCAACCGGTTAACATTGAGAGTCCCCTCAAATCTTGAACTCATTGAGGTTACGCGTTGATCGTGTTCGTGTTCAGCATCAGTGTCTAAGAATTCGGGGTCCATCTCTAGAGTGTTGCTTAGATCAAATGCTCCGATATTGATTAGTTCTCCAGCATCAATGACACTATTCGTAGTCCTATGTATTGGTGCTGAACCATTGATGGATTTGATCCTCTTTTCGACATTAATCAATTCATCATCATCGACAAGGTCAATCTTGTTCAGAATAATTCGATCAGCGAACGCGAGTTGTTCAACAGCTTCGTTCTCAACTCCTTCTGGTTTTTCTTCATCGATATGTTGGACGACGTGTTTTGCATCAACGACCGTGATTATCCCATCGAGTTTGTAGTGCTCGACTATATTGTCATCAACAAAGAAAGTCTGTGCTACTGGGGCAGGGTCAGCGAGTCCGGTAGTCTCAATGATGACCCCATCGAAGCCCTTTATCCGGTCATACATCCTACCAAGAACTTCAGTCAAATCTCCTCTAACGGTGCAGCATAGGCATCCGTTCATAACCTCAATTAGTGTTTCTTCTGAACTCTCTACGATTATGTTTTCATCAATACCGATGTCACCAAATTCGTTTTCAATTATTGCGAATTTTTTATTGTGTTCCGTACTAGTCAGTATATGGTTGAGGAGAGTTGTTTTTCCTGAACCTAGGAAGCCAGTCAGAACAGTTACTGGTACACGCGAATCTTTCATTCAAATCACCTTGTATGTGCAAAGGTTAGGATTTTACACATATACTTAATTTGAACTAATAATTTTGATATTTGTCTCATTCCTTTTTTGCTGCGAGTGGTTGCCTCCAGCCTTGCCCGAAAGCCCGTCCAGATACTCGGGGCGAAGGTGCCATTTGCCAGCGTTTGTGTTCGTTTCGACCGAATCTAGTGAGCAAATCAGCAACCATAGCTTCGCCTTTCCCTGTGAATCCGGCGATAGCTTCTCCGCTCAATCCCTCCTCCATATGTAGTCGCAGAATCTCATCGAGTACCTCGTATGGGGGGAGCGCATCCTCATCAACCTGATTCGGAGCAAGTTCTGCAGATGGCGGTTTATTGAGAGTTGAATCGGAAATTGGGGGTATCCTTCCTGCTGTTAATGCCTCATTATTGATAGCTCGTGCAAGAGCGTATACTTCGGTTTTCCAGACATCGCCCAAAGGTGCATATCCTCCTGCCATGTCTCCGTAAAGGGTACAGTAACCCATCGCGAGTTCAGACTTGTTGCCTGTTGCCATCGCCATTGCGTTCCGGGCGTTAGCAACGCCCATCACGAGTAATCCTCGCAGTCGCGACTGGAGGTTTTCCGCAGCGATGGGGTTTCCGTTTTGGATTTCCTGGAGTAGAATACTCTCAGCAGGATTATGCATGCTCTCGATTGGCATTGACAGAAGCTCAATGCCTAATGCTTTGGCCGTAATATTAGCATCACTAATGGAGTGGTCACTTGAATGTCGACTTGGCATGGAAATGCCTATGACATTCTCTGATCCGAGCGCACGTGCGGCAATTGCAGCGGTTACCGCAGAGTCAATTCCACCGCTCATGCCAAGGACAACCGAAGAGAGTCCGGACTTTGTGCAGTAATCACGTAGGCCGATTGTTACAGCTTCTAGGAGATCCTCCTCTCGGTTTGGTAACTCCAATGGAGGTGTACAAATTCGGAGTTTAATGGTGTCCCGTCCATCTATTTTGATGAATCGAGCGGTTCGTGCATCGGTATCGATGAGCATCACCCCCTCGGTCCAAGCTGGAGCCTGTACGATTTCTCCATCCGGCCAAGCAACAATACTGCGGCCATCGAAGATGAGGTCATCGTTACCGCCGACCTGATTGCATAGGAGGAATGGATGATTGAGTGTTCGAGCAGCAGATATTGCAACTTCTGCCCGAGTCCCCTGTTTGCGGATATGATAGGGCGAGGAGGAGAGATTCACTGTGAGTATCAGAGCTTCTCCTTCCATGGAGAATGAAGCAAGTTGTTCAATCGGGTCTACGGGATAATCGTTGGGCACCAAACCGGTATGCTGCCATGCATCCTCACAGATGGTGACGCCGATGCTCTGGCCGTCTACGACTCGGAGGATTCCCGGTTTCGTATCCGGGTGGAAGTAACGTTCCTCATCAAAGACATCGTATGTTGGAAGGAGTTGCTTTTGGGTAACGACGCGAGTTGGTCGATCTGGAATCACCCTAACTGCACCGTTACCGGGGCGAGTCCGCTCCATTTCGGGTGGAATCGGACATCCTACGATAAGAGGTAGATTCACATCTAAATCGTGTACTTCTTCCAGACATCGTTTGACGAATCCGCTATGAGTTAGAAGGTCACGAGGAGGGTATCCTGACATTGCGAGTTCAGGTGTTACTGCAAGGGTGGCACCATGTTCATGGGCAATAGATGCGGCTAATGATATGCGTTCAGCATTGCCTTTGATGTCTCCCACAGTGGGGTCAATCTGGAGCAGCGCGATGACCGTCATTTGAGGTCCTCAGTGTCTCCTATTCGTCTGCCTCATTCAACGTTCCGCAAGAAGATGCGGTCTTAATTTAACCATCATTCGGGAGATATGATCGTTAGCATGGCGAGGCGATTCACCCCTCCTTCGGGAGAACTGGGAGCATGACTCCCCACTAGGAGATGCTCTCCGGTAGATGCAATTGTGATCATGTGATCGATTTCATCCATGCTGACATTAATCCGATTCCAATCTGTACCATTCCGTTCAAGGATGAGGAGTGGAGTTCGTTCAATCGTTGGGAACTGTTGAGGGATTTGTATGCATACTAGAACGATATCTAGTTCACCATCTTGATTCACATCGTGCATGGCGCTTGCGTAGGCCCCCCACACTCCTACAATCTGTTCACGAGTGAAGGATCCGTATCCATCATTAATCAGGATGGAAAGGCCATGAATCTCACTTGGATGGATATCATCTGGAAGATTCCAGTCCATCGCATCTCCGTTTGTTGCTACGATGTCAAGATCCCCATCTCCATCCACATCAACTAGGTCAATTCCACTGGTTCCATGATGTTCTGTCTCCGCATCGAACAATACCTCGTTGGTGAAAGTTCCATTTCCATCATTTCTGTACAACATTAACTGCTCTACCGTTTGAGATATAGCCGCTACAATGTCAAGGTCACCATCTCCGTCGATATCTGCGGGAATTGCATGAATCGCTCCCGGTCGAGGGTCAAGTACATGGTGTGTCCATCCGCTATCCGCTTGCTCTAACCAGCCGACGCTGCCAGCCTCGTGGCCAAATTCACACAGTGTCATATCTAGGTCTCCATCTGCATCAAGGTCAGCTGGTTCTGCACATACTGTTCGGCCGAGTCCGTCCGCAAGGACGCTTACATCTCCCGTATCGTTGATCTGTAGGACTCTACCAACGAGATCGTTAGATGGGAACAGTTGTCCGATATCTGAGACGATTATCTCATTGATTCCGTCTCCATCAAGGTCTGCTGCCGCAACTCGGACCGGTGAACCGAGGTTCTCGATGGTAGTCAGATTCTCGCAATCTGGGATGCATTCGGAGTCAATCCATGCTATCCTTCCTTCCATGGGTTCAGCGAATACGACCTCAGATGTGGCATCTCCGTCGATGTTCAGTATGCGGATGTTTGCAGTGACAGGCACGGCGTCTGTGTTGTTCACCAAGGCGGTTGTAGTGGCATGGGGGCCATCGAGTGTTTCAATCACATCACTCTCTTCTGGAGGTGCCTCCCAGAGGCATCCGGAAAGTAAACCTGTTAGCAGAAGGAGAACTAGACATTCCGGTCTCATGGTATGGGTTTCTGTCAAGGGTTCTTCATGGCTCGTATCCTAAGTTAACATCTTCATCTGCTTCTTCCGTTCTCTTCCGTCTTCGCCATCAGTTTGAAGACCGCATCACAGGTCCGAAGGTCGATGGCCGTTCCCAAGCGTGCTGGCGAACTGAATCCTGTCGCCCTTGAAGAGGCATTGATGGTTCGGTGGTCGGAGGAGAAGACCTTCGATAATAGTGTAGAAGCACGTCGTGACGGCACTCCATTCATCTTTCTTGAAGGCCCTCCAACTGCGAATGGTAAGCCTGGAATTCATCATGTAGTCGCTAGGACGTACAAGGATCTCGTCTGTCGTTGGAAGTCGATGGAGGGCCATTTCGTCGAACGCAAGGGTGGTTGGGATACTCACGGTCTACCCGTAGAAATCGAAGTACAGAAACGCATGGACCTCATGAGTAACGAGGCAATCGAGGAGTTTGGTATCGCTGAGTTCAACGAGGAATGCAGGAAGTCTGTATGGACTTACGAACAGGCATGGCGCGAGATGACCGAACGTATGGCTTTCTGGGTGGATCTCGACAACCCCTATGTCACTCTACACAACGATTACGTTGAATCATGTTGGTGGGCACTAAAACAGATGTTCGACAAGGGTCTGCTTTACCGAGGCCACAAAGTTCTCCCTTATTGCCCACAAACTGGTACTTCCTATTCCAGTCACGAGGTTGCTCTTGGATACAAGGAGGTCGAGGAACCCTCGGTTTACGTCAAGTTCCGTCTTGCTGACGATGATGCAAGTATCCTTGCTTGGACTACAACTCCTTGGACATTGCCCGGAAACGTAGGACTCGCTGTTGGCCCTGATGTGACTTACGTCCGCGTCCGCGTATCCGAAGAAGCCTCATCATGGGATGGTGCCGGCGGCGCGAATGTTGGCGAACAACTCATTCTTGCGAAGGATCTGATGAAGGAGGTCCTGCGCCATCATGTTGAGGTCATTGAGGAGTTCCCTGGCTCAGACCTTGTTGGCCGTTCCTACGTGCCGTTGTTCGAAGATGCAGTGGATCGTGGAGAATCTGAGACCGCATGGACGGTCCTCAGTGCTGATTGGGTTACAACCACTGACGGAACAGGAGTGGTCCACACTGCGGTCATGTATGGTGAGGATGACTACAATCTTGGTATGGAGGTGGGATTACCTGCACAACATACGGTAGACATAGACGGGCGATTCATCGTGGGAACACATCCGCGACTCGATGCAAGGTATGTCAAGGACTGTGACGAAGAAATTATTGAGATTCTTAGCGATGATGGGCTTCTCTATCGTGAGAAAGCCTACTCTCACGATTATCCTCATTGCTGGAGGACAGATCACCCTCTGCTCTACTATGCCATGGATTCCTGGTTCGTGCGCATGACTGCTGTTAAGGAACGCCTCCTTGAGTTCAATAATCAGGTTGAATGGGCGCCTGATTGGGTCGGAGAGGGTCGCTTCGGAGAATGGCTTCGCAATGTAAAGGACTGGGCCATCAGCCGTGAGCGTTATTGGGGCACTCCTCTGCCAGTATGGCGCTCTAATTCGGGTCAGATGAAGTGTATTGGTTCGATTGCTGAGCTACAACAGGAGGTCGAGAAGGCACGGGCAGCGGGTATCGAGAATCCGGATTGTCCTAGCGATGTTGATCTCCATCGCCCGATTGTTGACAGCTTCGTTCTGCTCGGTGATGATGGAGAGCCAATGCATCGCGAACCCTTCGTTATGGACTGCTGGTTTGATTCAGGCTGTGCTTCTTTCGCTCAGTGGCATCACCCCTTCGATAACCCAGAGACATTCGAGAATAACTTCCCCATTGACTACATTTGTGAAGGGGTGGACCAGACTAGAGGGTGGTTCTACACCCTTCTCGCAGTTTCTACCACCGTATTCGATTCCATCTGCTACAAGCGGTGTCTCAGTCTTGGCCTCATACTCGATGCTGAGGGCAAGAAAATGTCGAAGTCACGAGGAAACATCGTGGATCCATGGGACCATTTCAACAGGGAAGGAGCCGATGCAACCCGTTGGTACATGGTTACCGCTGGTGCACCGTGGAATCCACTGAAGTTTGATCCAAATGGTGTACGTGAGACATATGCGAAGATGTTCTTGACTCTCTGGAACTGTTACCGATTCTATGCTGATTATGCAGAGGATGACGGTTTCAATCCCGACGACTCTGAGACATACATCTCTGTCGAGGAGAGATCACCATTAGATCGTTGGATACTGAGCCGTCTTTCGCAGGTAGCTTATGCTTACCACCGCCAGTTTGAGGATTGGGACTTCCACAAGGCATGTCGTGATCTTGAGGAGTTTGTTGTGAATGATCTTTCAAATTGGTATATCCGTCGTTCTCGTCGCCGGCTTTGGGAGGATACAAAATCCGCCGATGCACGTGCCTGTGAACACACACTGCACGAGATTCTGACTATTGTCGCCCGTTTGATGGCACCAGTGGCTCCATTCATTTCTGACGAGATACATCGAAACCTAACTGGTGGAACTTCAGTACACCTTGCTGATTGGCCAATCCGTGGCGATGGGCCACTTGAGGGCGAGGATGAATTGCCGCCAATTGACATGGTTCTTGAAGCCAAGATGGAACTAGTCCGTTCTTTGGCAGAAACCGGTCGTCGAATCAGGATTGATGCCAATCGTCGTCAGCGCCTGCCCTGTCAGGCTGGTTGGATTGTCGGAGGTCCTGAAATCAGTGAATTCCACGACATCCTTGCAGAGGAATTGAACGTTGAATCACTGGCTACTGAGAGAGATTTAGATCGCTTCCAGCGTATCGAACTTGCACCTAATCGTAAGGCACTGGGTCGCAAGTGCCGTCAAGATTTACCAGCGGTTCTCGATGAACTCAGTAAGGTGGACCCCGAATCGTTTTTGCTTGAAATCGAAGCAGGTCTTGGGGCTCTCGCTGGATATGAAATTACGGCGGAGGATGTAGAAATTAGGCGTGTTGAGAAGGAGGGTTTTGCAGCCTCAACAATTCAATTTGAAGGCCCTGATGGGGAGATGGGTGTCAGTATAGTGATGGACATGGCTCTAACGGATACTTTGCAGTCAAAGGGACTTGCTCGCGACATCATCAGACGTATTCAGTCGAAAAGAAAAGATCTCGACCTCGATGTCAACGCTACCATTGAATTAGAGGTTTGGCTACCATCTAATGCTCCAAATATGTCGGAAGAGGATCAATCCCATGTTGCATCAGAAGTGCGTGCCTCCTCCGCAGCGTTCCATCGTGTTGATCCAGATGTTGTTGTTTCGAAGGCAGGTACAGATGCAGATGTATTCGCCCTTGATGGTGAGTTTGAGATTTCTTACATAGTGTCTGCCTCGTGACCGATGTTCTCAATAACTCCCGCACGTCGATGTTCGACGATGCTTACGCTCCAGGACATCCCCGGTGTTGGTTCTTCATTGGCCACTCGTTTGAGTCAAACCCTTGGTTCCGAGGGTGCCGTTATCGAAGCATTAGATCGGGGAGATGTCGCGAGTTTGACAGCAGTCGAAGGATTATCGGCGAATCGTGCGATACGTCTAATCAAAGCAGTTCGCGGCTCCGATCCAGACATATGTCGTTCTGGAGAAGGTGAGCTTCTTCATCGTAGAGTCCTCGAATCGATTTCAGAGGGTGCATCTAATTCCGCCTCGAGAGACCGAATACAACTCTTAGGGCCGCATCCCCGTACAGAGCGGAAACAGATTGATACCAACCGCGCTCGAGTCGAGGAGGCAATGGATTTCATCCTGAAAAATCCTAGTAAATCAGAGCATTGGCAGTCATTGACTACTGGTTTGACTCGTATTCAGCGAGGGAATGGACGCTTAGACAGAGTTGTCGTAGTTCCAAGCCAAGAGGTGGCCAATAGCGTCGAAGGTTTGGAATCTAGATGTCGTGTGATTGTTAGGGGCGCAAAGGAGACTTGGAAAGAATATGTTGTGTTCAATACAGTAACTTGGATTGGTGATGGTGGACCACGCGATCCACCGTCAGGTTGGATTGTTATGCCATCGATTATCAAACTCGATCAAGCAGTTCCAGAGATTAGCATCGAATGGTTTCATGAGAATCGTTCTTCAATCGAATCCATTGTATCGATATCTTCGTTCGATTGGGGGGCGCATCCTCTTTCCGATTCCATTCTCACATTGGTTGAGCCTCTGAATGGACTCGGTGATCTAATTGATGCTCTTGGTTCAGAAGGAGGGGATCTAACCTCCCTTGAATCAATTAAGGATAGTTTGTGGACAGAAATCAAGACAATCGAAGGATCTGTCAACGATGCGATAATCGCCTCAACCTCAGATGCACATCTCTCCCTCGATGGTGAAGAGGTGTTGAGTTTCTATGCCGATACAGACGGATTGAATCGTCGTATCCAAGCAGCAGTCGCTACAGGAATCGAGCAGGCAGTGCAAGATGGTCGAAACCGATTGGACGCTTATCTCGATGGGACCTCGATTAGAATCCCTCATGATTGGGTCGATTCGGATTACCCCTTCGTTGTTCACCGCCGTGCTATCGAAGATATCGAATCTGCACTGGACGCTGCAATCATTACTGCGAAAGGAGATGATCTAGTTCGAAATTCACGTGAAGCGTCTCGCCTCTTCGAAGGTTGTCGTCAGGCGATTCTCGGTTTGACTGAGATGGAGATGTGGATGGCCGTTGCCCGTTGGGCAATATCTCATCGATGTGTTATGCCGGAGATTGTACCAGACGGTTCCGGTTTCCGGCTCGACGAGGCAAGACATCTTCTCCTCGATGTCGAACCGACTCCTATCACCTATGGATTGGGATCAGTCGCCGCTGATGAAGATCTCGACCGTCTTGCTCTGTTGACTGGGGCAAATTCGGGTGGTAAGACAACTCTACTAGAGACGATAGCGATGTGTGTTCTTCTAGCCCATGCAGGTTTGCCAATTCCCGCTGCTCACGGCCGTGTTTCACTTGTGGATGAACTTCACATGCTAGCGAAGGTCAGTGGTACCCAGTCGGCAGGTGCACTTGAGCGAACTTTGATTCGTCTGGCTGATGTTTTCACATCGCCATCAGTCAAGTTGGTTCTTGCTGATGAGTTAGAGGCAATAACCGAACCTGGTGCGGCTGCACGAATACTATCGGGCCTGTTGGAGGCCGCAATGTCCAATCCATCGAGTTCAGTCGTACTCGTTACCCACATTGGGGATCAAATTCAATCTCGTTCAGGTGATAATTTGAGGATTGATGGTATCGAGGCGAGAGGTTTGGATGAGAATTTAGAATTGATTGTAGATCGTACTCCAAAGCGCGGTTTACTAGCACGTTCAACACCTGAACTAATTGTTCGAAGATTGGCAGCACGTTCGGAAGGTCCCGCCTCGGATTTGTTTAACCGACTTGCTGAACGATTCACTGATTGACTGAGTATTCTTGTGGAAGGAATAACTCTAGCCCGAATAATGGGTCAGGATCAGAAGAGTCGTGATAGGCAATTACTGATCCACCATCTGGAAGAATTGTCATGCTCGCGAAATCGAACCGAATGTCTTGACCTGCACCGGATGTTGCATCGAGGTCACCTAATCCAATGAATGTCATAGAATCTGGAGCAAGGTCCTCTGAGTAATCACGTACATGCCATGCGACATCTACATCTGGACCTGCTGAACTCTGGTATCGGACATTGAGTACGAAGAGGTCGTGGACTCCATTAGCGTGGAATTCCCACTCCTCGATTTCTTCAGCAACACTACTGAGGTTGTATGTCTGATTTGTCCAAGTTTCTCCTCCATCATCTGATACTGTATGCAGAAAATTCGTACCGGTCTGTAGGACACAGTGTAGGTGCGAACTCGAATCGAATGCGCAGTATTCACTCGGCAGGCTTTCTCCACCTAGAGTAGTAGCCCTCCACCAGTTTAGGCTTGTATCTAGAAAAGCGTCTCCTCCATCAGAGAAGAAGCTAGGAAAATACGCTCCTCCCGAGGGGACGGGAAATCCTCGCATTTCCTTGTGTGGCTTGGTGTAATCCCATGAAGCGGGGAGGTCTGCAGAGGTCAGATCGACTTCGTAGGTGTCGAGTTGTTCATCACGATCCGGGAATTCGAAGTAGTAGTAGTTCAGGCCGTCTGTTGACATTTGCCCTCCTCGATTGGAAGATTGATGCCAGAAGTTCGAGATGACGAGGCTAGCCCATTCCCCCGAACCCCATGGTGCATTTGCGTCAATCGGACCGACGATTTCCATCTGCCAAGAACGATCATAGAAGGGTTCAGTGAATCGGTTGAAGCACCATGTCCAGTCCTCCTCATCTGCATCCCAGAAGAAGGCATAGAATTGGTCTCCACCCGAGGCAGAGGGGTAAGGAAACCATCCCATCGCAATAATGTCTCCAGTTGTTGTCTGCACGATACTTCCTTCGCCGAGGCCTTCCTGCCCAGGTAGCGTCAGTTTTGGTGTTCTGCAGTTCAGATTTTGGACAACTGGGGGCTGCCATTCTTGCCAAGTATGCCCTCGGTCCTCGGACCATGTGGGATATTCTCCACCAAAGTTCAGAATCCAACCCCATTCAGTCGCCGCGAGATAGTGTTCACAGCAGTTTCCTCCTTCTGGATTCCCGAATACTGCCCAAGATGAATTGCCCCAAGTATCGTTCAAGGAGGGATCAGGGTGACTTACGTTGAACGGACGTATACGATCCTCTCCAGTGAATCCCGCCGGGTCCTCGATGTAAGCGAAGCCTTTCGCCCAATCATTCCCTTCGTAGATTTCCTCGTTTTCACCGAAGCAACCGGGGAGGAGTAGAATCAGGACAGTTGCAACTGATGCAACAATCTTGGCAGTTGAACCATCCCCCATACTATTGTGGGTGAGGTGAGTGCTTTTGTCCCTGTCGGAGCACTATTGTCATCATGAGTGTCAAGGGATAGGGTTCAAGTTCTTCGCGCCTGAACATCGTGATGTGACGAGCCGTAGTTTCCTTCGTGCTGGATTCGCCATCTTGCTATTGCTTCTTCTTCCAATGACTGGCGTGACAACTGCGAATGGTTCTCAGGGCGCGTACATTTCGGAGTTTCTTGTCTCGGCTAGCACTGCTAGCTATGATGGCGTTGACTGGAATTGTGATGGTTCGACGGGTTCCACCAGTGATCAGTTCGTGGAAATTCATAATCCCGATTCATCTGCAATTGATGTTCAAGGCTGGGTCCTTGAGGTCGAGACCGCTGGATTGACTGAATCCTACACATTCACTGCCGCCACGATAGAAGCCCAGTCGAGGCTTGTGTTCTTCCGTGCGACCACCATGATCGAACTTTCTTACTTTGAAGGTGGCACAATCAGAATCATGGATGCATCTAGCAACGAGATATCTTCTGCAACTTGGCCGGCGGAGGAATACGGTTGGGATTTATCCTACACTCGCGATGTCAAGGGTGAAGCCTTGCAGAAGGTCAACTCACCTACGCCAGGATGGGGTCCGAGCGAATCCCGGCCTTCATCAGGTGTAGGCGCTGAGTGTGAGCCTCTGGAGGGCGTAGATCACAACGGTTCGTATGTACTGACGGGTTCAGTCGTTACCATGGAATCCCAATCTAGCGTCCTCATTTCAGGGAATATCCTCGTAGTCAACGGGCTTATTGAGGCTGTATGGGGAGATGGTGAGCCTGAACCCGGTGTGGCATCAGGTGTTGAGCGAATACACACTGGTGGCGTCATCTACCCTGGACTGATTGATGCTCACAACCATCCGCACTACAATGCCATCCCAATTTGGGATCATGGTCGAGGCGCACGAGAGGTTGATCCAAACGGTTGGAACAATCGATACGAGTGGAGGACCGTGAATGATTACAAGAATGCGATTACGAAGGTCGAGAATGGTTTGAACGATGGTGGTTCAGACGGCTGCGGCCTCATGGTAGATTCCATGAAGCACGCTGAAGTCAAATCCATAGTTGGTGGCACAACAGCGATTCAGGGGTCTACATCGGAGAGTGAGGAGACATTCACATCTATCCTTGCGAGAAATCTTGAGAAATCGAATTTCGGACAAGATAACATCGAGACCCGTGTAGGTGGTTCTTGGTTCCCTGATGACTACTCAGGCTCTCACATCAAGAATGCAAAATCTAGCGGTAATCTCGATGCGTGGATGATTCATCTTGCAGAGGGAATTGATGAGCCATCACGAGCAGAATTCGATGCACTTGTCAACAACGACCTTGTGATTGACGAGTTAATCATCATCCATGGTACAGCGCTTACATCAAACGAATTTTCGCGAATGGCGGCTGTAGATGCTAGCCTAGTTTGGTCCCCCATGTCGAACCTACTTCTCTATGGGGACACAGCGGATATCGCTGCAGCGGACGAAGCGGGCGTCTCAATCCATATCTCTCCTGATTGGAATCCCTCTGGAGCCAAGAGTGTCCTCCATGAGGTTAAGATTGCAGATTGGTGGGATAGCAACGTCCTAGGTGACCGCTTTACTGATTTTGAAATGGCGCAGATGATTACTACGAACGCAATTGATCAGGTTGGTTGGACTGATTATGTCGGACGGATTAAGGCAGGTCTCGCCGCTGATTTACTAGTTGTGGATTCCTTCCACTCCAATCCATACCGAAATCTCATTGAGGCTGTTGACCCTGATGTACGCTTGGTCACAGTTGGGGGAATTGCTGTTTTTGGTGATGCAGATTTGATGGGTCAAATGTCAGATGATCCAGAGGTTATATCCGCACCAGGTTTCCAGAAGACGATTGATGTTAGGTTCCAAGGAGTCCCAGGGGGTACTTCGTCATATGCAGAGATATCAGGGCGTCTTCAGAGTTGTCTTGAGAACCTCTCAATCGGCCCTCGTCCATTCGATCCATGGTACACCTATGGTGATGATCGCTACTTCGATGTCCTGAATAGATCCGGTACATTCCAGCATGACCGTAGTGTTGACTTGTGGTCTAACTACTACGATATTACATTGGATTCGAATGGAAACCGATCCGATGTTGACATTATCGTACCTCCTGTTGATGATGGACAGGGCGACACTGGCGACAATCCTCCTGTCGATAATGGGCAGAATGACACAGGCAATCAGAATAATGGGGGCTCGGATGAACCTAGCTTGAGTGAGGATGACCTTCCGCTGCTCCTACCGACTTTCGGCCCTTATGGTGGGGAACAGCATCCCTCCAATACTACTTGGGGCAAAGGAATCCACCTCGAAGAGTGTGTGACTGATCCGGCGTCGGCTGATGATGGTCGTGTCCGTGGCTGTGGCGCAATCGTGATATTGATGTCCAAATCTCAGGGATGCTTCGTTGAACACTTAACCGATCAAGATACAACTGATACTTGGATTGAGTACAGTAGTGATTGTCCTGATGATTCCATTTGGATGCAGGCTCATGCAGGTGTTAGCGAATCAGCAGCAGAGGGCGATTGGCCTGTAAGTCGGTTGGATCCAAGTTACGACTTGGGGAGTGCGATTACATTCCCCGGCCGCACATGTGATGATTCAGTTGTTGCTCAAGCACTTGTCCTTGGCGAAACACCACCGGAGCGTGGGGACGATTCACGGATTGGCGAATGGACTTGCAGGGATGCCGCCAATTGGATTGTACCAATCTTGGATGATAATAACCCAGATGAGGTGATCGAGGAAAGCGTCTCGTCTGTGACCGAAGAGGGTTGGTTCTGGGCGATTCTTATCCTTGCTCTGTTGGTTCTAACCTTCTCCATCGTGACGATTACTCGCCTTTTGCAAGAATAGTCATTCTTTGATGGACCAACTTGCTCCATCGGGAGTATCCGTCACTGTAATCCCCATTTCGTTGAGACGTTCACGAATCTCATCTGCAGCAGCCCAATCTTTGGCATGACGGGCGATACCGCGTCGAGCAAGGAGTGCTTCGACTTCTTCCTTAACGGCAATCCGCTTCGGATCTAGTCTAGGATCGCGAGCAGCCTTCGCAATTGCTGGCTCAGGAAGGACTCCTAGGATGTCACCTGCGATTTCTTCAATCCAATCGACAGCGAACTTGGCGAAAGAGGCAGTATCGTATTCGTCAATTTGATCCGATTGCAACGTTTCATCAATCGAACTAATCCCTGCCTGAACCTTAGCAAGTGCAATTCGGCTGTTGAGATCGTCATCGAGTGCTCGGGCCGCCTCCTCTGCAAGAGCTTCGATTATTCCCAGCCTCTTAGGGAGGTAGGAATCCGAGGATGCATCTGGGGTCGGAAGTGGAGGTAGGGGCTCAAGAGCCTCACCTTCTTCTTTTGCGATTAGAGCCTGTCCATATCCTTCTGCTAGGCGTCGCTGGTTCGTCTTTGCATCATCTAGTAATTGTTCACTTACATCGATTGGATTTCTATAATGGGCGTTTAGAAGGGCGTAGCGGAGGACTAGTGGGTCGTAATTGTTGAATGCATCTCGAACTGTCCAGAAGTTGCCGAGACTTTTACTCATCTTCTCTCCATCGACCCTTACGAATCCATTGTGCATCCATACGCCGACGAGAGGCTCCCGTCCAGTACAGCACTCGGATTGGAAAATTTCGGCCTCATGATGAGGGAATCGGAGATCAAATCCACCACCGTGGATGTCAAAGGATTCCCCGAAATGATGTAGACTCATTGCACTGCATTCAATGTGCCAACCAGGGCGTCCTGGACCCCAAGGTGAATCCCATGTCGGTTCATCTGGTTTTGCCGCCTTCCAGAGCGCGAAGTCATGGTGGTCTTTTTTCCCGGATTCTACGAGTCGGCCCGACCCTCCTGCTTGGACTGCATCCAGTGTATTACCGGTCAATGTTCCGAATTTCTCAGGCGCGGAAGCGACGGAGAACCATACTCCATCCGAAGCGGTGTAAGCATGCTCCTTTTCGATGAGTTTCTCAATCATAGAGATGATGCCCTCAAGATGTTCCGTGACGCGAGGGTAATAGTCTGCTCGAAGAACACCAAGTGCATCCATTACCTCGTAGTAATCTGCGATGTTCCGGTTTGCAACCTCAAGAAAGTCGATACCCTCCTCATTGGCTGTCCGGATAATCTTGTCATCGATATCGGTGAAGTTTTGTACGTAGTCGACATCGTACCCCGATGCCTCTAACCATCGATGAAGAAGGTCGAAAGCGATGTAACATCGAGCATGTCCAAGATGGGAGGGAGAATATGGAGTAATCCCACAAACATACATCTGAACCTTTCCTGGAATTGCAGGATGGAAGGCAACCTTCTCTTTCCTGCGCGTATCGTAAAGGTGTAGGGTCATGTCCTCCTCGTCCCTTGGGTAGCACACTTCAACATAAATACGTGCAAACTAATTTTGATTAAAACAGTAACAAAAATTCAAACCAAAGAAAATAGTAAGTCAATTATGGACAGTGAATTCAAGCGAATATTGGTAACTGGATGCACAGGTTTTCTCGGTCGACAGGTTACTCATGAGTTTCTTTCTAGGGGTTATTTTGTTAGAGGTACAACTAGAACTCCTGAGGAATCTCATCAAGATATATTGGAAGATTTTGATTGTAATCCCTTATTGGAACTCAGATGTCTTGATTTGATTTCTGATGAGGGTTGGGAAAGTGCGATGAAAGATATTGATGCTGTCGTTCACACTGCTTCCCCATTTTCTGCTCATGAACCAAAGGATGAGCAAGTATTGATCAAGCCAGCCAGAGAAGGAACAATTCGTGTTTTGACTCATGGATATGAAGCAGGGATTCGTAAATTTGTGATTACCTCTTCTACTGCTGCTATTTCAGGTGCTACTCCAGCAAGTAAAAACAAGACGTATTCTCATGAAAACTGGACTGATCTCAATAGTAAAATTTCGGCTTACACTAAAAGTAAAACTTTAGCTGAACGAGCCGCATGGGATTTTATCGAATCACACCCTAATTCCATACTTACAACTGTAAACCCAAATGTGATTTTGGGGCCCTTGCATAGTGGGACACCGGGTACCTCATTGAGAATAATTGAATCAATAATGGACAGTTGGTATCCTGGCTTTCCAAAAATCAGTTTTGCTCCAGTGGATGTTCGTGATGTTGCTTGGATGCATGCTGAAGCAATTGAGAATTCTAATCTAAATGGTGAACGATTGATTATGGCAACTTCTCCAATCACAATGCCTCAAATTGCAGCACATCTCAAATCCAATGGTTTGAAAGTGTCTACTCTTGCTCTTCCTAATTTTGTTGTTAAAATCATGGCGCTTTTCATCAAAGAGGCTCGTTTAGTTTCAAGTGGACTTGGCACAACTAACTATTATGATTGTTCAAACACTATCCAAAAGTCAGGGTGGAGATCTAAATCTCAAAAAGAGATGATAATTTCTGCAGTCGAATCATTGAACCTTCGATAATTTGTGGTTATTCGGAATCAATTAATCCATTTACGCGCGCCCATCTAAAGGATTGAACGCATGCATATGTGTAAACTCCACCAAGGGTTAGCAGTAGCGCGTGAGAGATGATCAAGATACCAGAGGAATCTCCATTCATCAGAATCATCGGCAATCGTAGTCCACCTAATGCGCATAGGAGTCCAAAGATTACAGCGATGTGCATGAACAGTTTACGACGCGAAGGCATCTGTGCGGCTGCAGACCCGCAAACTGCGATTGGTGTGCCCATGATAGTAGGAATCAAGGCTGTGAAACTGGCCATATCGGAGATCACGTACGCTGCAACTCCCCAGGCAGAGAGTATCCCTCCGACCAATATCGACATTAGTGGCATTTCTATTCCGAACATCTTGTACGCCATCTGTATCCTCTCCTTCAACCGTAGGTGTAAGTAATTCCAAATCCGCCACGTGGATGATTCCAGCTTAATGCGCCATCAGTACACATCAGGAAGCAGGTTCCACATTCAACACAATCTTCGTATTGGAATTTCATTTCATCCAATCCCACATCGCGGAATTGGTAGCACTGTGCAGGGCACCCCCATACACACATCATTGAATCACAGTCCCCACATTTCTTCGTATCCACGATGATATGGGCATGTTCGTGTTCATCAACATTGTATCCAATCAAGCCTAGGCCATTCTTCACATCATATTCAAACAATCCAATCTTAGCTTTCTCAGTCATAATCTCATCCTTCCTTGAATTATAATTTGCGCCCCATCAATCCTAATCTGATTAAATTTAGCAGACCCATGCCTTTCTTTGTTTTGCGGTCTTTCCGCCTCATTTCCTTCCGAAGTCGCATGGCCTGTTTTTCGACAGTGATTTTTTCTTCACCAATCTCTCTAACAACTCTATTGAACATAGTACCCATGAATTTGGGTACCCAGGTGTAGTTTGCATCATCTGCTAAGAATTTCGCTGTGGTCTTGAAACGTTTCAGATCTCGCATGACATATGATGCATCCAAGTCCTTCTTGTATTGACCCAATGCCTTTTCGCTAAAATCGCCTGAATCGATACAATTAGCGATGACCTTGGCGGCTAATTTCCCAGAGTGAATTGAGTAATTCTGTCCTTGGATTACAGCGCCATTGGAGTAGACCAGTCCAGCAGCGTCTCCAATTACCACCGCTCCATCTCTTACAAGTCGAGTGGGCATCCTATCTAATCCGTACTCTGGCACAAGATGCGCTCCGTATTCGACTGTTTCACCTCCTCTAATTAGAGGGGCAATAGCCGGGTGTGCCTTGTAGGCAGCTAGCATGTCATATGTGTGAATCCCCGATGGGAGACTATCCAATTGAATGACTACACCGATGGACAGAGTATCTTTGTTTGTGTATAGCCATCCACCAGCTCTTGGCACTAATCCTGCGGTGACAGGGTATTCTTCCCATGCTTTCTCTGCCATGTCGTCAAATATTGCCAATGCTGCCTCCATTGCCATCCCGCTGGGTGGCCGTTCATCATCTCCTGAATAGCAGCCAAATCGGCTGTTGATTTCCTCTTCTCCAAGGTGGATGACTTCCTTTACACCTAGGATAATTCCGTGACGGTCTTGGGCATGAATCATCGAGTCGAACGCATAGGACCGGGTTAGAATGGAATTACTTCCTTCTGCAATCACTACTACATTGCTAGTCATGACTTCGCCATCTTGAACGATACCTCGAATTTTCCCATTCCTAATAGCATCCACAATTTCGGGATCGAAATTGGAGATTCTCCATTTCTGGTTTTTTCCACGTCCTGAGTCTTCAGCCGGACTAGTCAAATCACGGGCGGTGTAAGAGGTGTGATCTAAACCCTCAATGTTGAGCTGATCGATTTTGATTCCAGGCATTATGAATACGCCTGCTTCTTCCAATTTTTCAGCGAACCAAGCATCTGTTCGTGCTCGTAGTACGCTCCAGCCAGTTCTCATCGATGGTTCAGATGTCTCTCCGACTCCATCCCAAGATGCAAATTTACCTTCCATGATGAATGCATCATCTGATGACAGAAAACCGATTTTCTTGTTATTGATATATCGTTCTATACCTGGATTATCCATCTCCCAGTTTGGAAAAATGTCATCTAATTCGTCTAATTCACGGCCCCAGAGTATCCCTCCAGACATATTCTTGGCTCCGACAGGTTCGCCTCTATCGACGACCAGAATGCGGTCGCCTTCCACGCCTTCCTTGAGTAGTTGTGCGGCGCATGCCATACCTGCCATTCCACATCCAATGATGATTACATCGAAGTCCGCTTCTTCGCTCATGCGCCCCCCCCATTGCTAACCAACTGAAACCTGTCTTTGAATGTCTCCCTGCAACTCATAACAAACGAAGTTTGGGTTCCAAATTCAGGAACGGATAAGTCCCCTACCTTCGAAGTCGGTCCGATGGAGAGGGTCGCTACTGCACCGGCAAAGGCAATCTTGTTTGGTGAACATGCTGTTCTTTACGGTGCTCCAGCAATCGCTGTGGCAGTGGATTTGCGCGCCAAGGTGACCTTGAATGACTCTGATGAATGGCGGCTGAATGGGCAACCTTTGGACCCCTCGGAGAATCCACATCTGGCCTCCCTTATTCGTTGGGCTTCAGCGGAGGGTCGTCCGCAAGATATCCATGTCACAAGTGAGATTCCAATCGCTTCTGGGCTAGGCTCTTCTGCGGCTCTATGTGCTTCCATTGGCGCACTTTTGGAAGAGAGCCCTAGTTCGAAGGAACGTATTGCTAGAGCCGCACATAGTTCNGAAGCTGAAGCGCAGGGTGGTAGAGCTAGCCCAGTAGATACTAGCACAGTTACTCTTGGAGGTGCCGTGGTTGTCAGTAATGATCAATGGCCAGGGATTGAACACTGCTGGGATGTCGATTTGAGTGGCCCAGACGGAAACCGTCACTGGGCNATCCATTCGCTTTCTTTGTCTCCTGAATTGAGGTCTATGCCTCTTGTTATCGGTTCTACTGGTAAGGGGTCATCTACGGCGAAAATGGTTGCTAGTGTGGCTGATCGTATGCACGAGAGTGAGTTTCGCGCATCTATGGACNGGTTGGTTGCTTGTGCCGAAGATTCGATTCACCTTATGTTGGAGGGTGATCCAATTTCTATCGGTGCGGCTATGGATAAATGCCACGCACTCCTACGTGAAATTGGAGTATCCTCTCCGGAGATTGAGTCCCTGATCGAAGCGGTTTCGCCTCATAGTTTGGGTGCGAAAATGACCGGAGCCGGAGGTGGCGGATGTATCCTTGCATTAACGCAAGATCCGGATTCTTGTGCCGATGCCATTCGANATGCTGGTGGTGAGGCCTTCATCACAACAATGGGTGCAGAAGGTGTTAGGATTGAGAATTTCAACAAAAATTCTTGATGAAGGCATTGCACTTCTGTTTATATACTGTTGATAAAGTCGCGGCTCCATGAGTGATGAAGATCGTCTTGTTGTTGTGAATGTCGTTGCGAGCACCCGTGTAGCTGAGGAACTCGATCTCCCTGAGATCGCTATCGAACTCAATTGTGAGTATGAGCCTGAGCAGTTCCCTGGTGTCGTCTATCGCGTGACAGACCCNNGACTTGCAATCCTCATGTTCCGTTCAGGGCGCGCTGTGTGCACTGGGGGGAAGAACGAACAGAATATCCACACTGGTATTGAGCGCATGATTAACGATTTGCGAGCGGCTGACATTGAGACTTGGGATCTTGCGGATGTAAAGATCGAAGTTCAGAACATGGTTGCTACCTACGCGCTCCACTACCCTGAGGACTACGATGCTCTTTCCAAGGATATCGACCAGCGAATGAAGGTCGTCAAGGACCCGGGTCACAAGGACTCAAACTCTGGTGGATGGCGCGCGCCCACCCCTGAGGAGGTTGCTATGGATGATGCGGAATCTCCGCTTCAACCACTCCCTGCTGGCGAGCCTCTTGCTGGGCTACCTCGGCACTTGAATCTCAATCACCTCACCTTCCANTTGCCCTTTGATCGGGTCGAGTATGAGCCGGAGCAATTCCCNGGTCTGATTTACAGAATCGATTACCCAAAGGTCGTNTGTCTNATCTTCGGAAGTGGNAAGATGGTGATTACTGGGGCACGTCACAAGGATGAGATTCTTGAGGCGATTGAGTTCATCAAGGACGAACTTGCGGATCTCCTTTACGAAAATTGAGTTCCACTCTGAGGAGGCGCATGTTTGATACACAGCCGCGAGGCTGTTGGTGCATGGTCCGTGCATCATCGATGGGTGTCGTCCGCTCGCTCCTCCTAGTGAGTATACTCGTAACTTCAACAACTCTCATCGCATGGGGGCCCTCCCAGCCGCTCGATGAAATCGATGACAGGCTCAACGTAGTAGGGCTTCGATCGGGTCAGGGCGTCGTTGATGTCCCAGAGTGGGCTGTTGGTGATACTTGGACATATGATGCATTTTTCGATGTTCAGGACTTGATTGCTTCTGGTGCACCTGGGTCAAATGTGGGTACCTTACGAGGTACTTTAACGAAGGAAGTAATTGATACTACAATAATGATGATTGAGAACCAATCTACCATTGTTTATGTAGTCGAATCTACAGGAACTTTCCAGAGAAATGGAATTTCTATTGTTACCGATGCAGCTACTGTTTCAGGTGATCTCAGAGTAGCATTTGAATCCGATGAATTGGTGAGAGCCTCTGATCTTGGCCAAATTACTTACAATATGGAACTTGATGTTGATCTACGCAATATTCCGTTTCCTGTTAGCTTAATCACAGGATCAACGCTTGATTTGGCCGACATTTCTATTGGGACTCAGTATTCTCCTCCGAAGGAGCATTATGATTTCCCGATGGCTGTTGGAGAATATTGGAATACGACTGTGACTACAAGCACTACTTGGTCCGGTTCTGTTTACATGGATCTCTTCGAATTACCAGATGATTCTGCAGAGCAAAGTAGGGAATCTCATGGAATTACATCCGTTGGAAACCCAGGAGTAGGTTATAGTGGATGTGCAACGTCTCTTAATGCAACATCATTCAATTCTACTTCTGGAGATATTACTGGCTTCCGTTGGTATTGTCCTTCTGCTAAAGGAGAAGCTTGGTGGCATCAAGAAATTGAATTGGGTCTTCAAATTGATTTCAAATTATTGACCTATATTCCCGCTTCACGGGATCCAGTTATTTCAGTTGAAACCGTATTCCCTGCATGGCCTCTAAATACAGATATGGGCGCATGGGTGAATTTAACCGACCCTTCCACTGGGTCTCCTTTGGGAAATCAGGCAGTCCAATTCCGGTATGAATCTACAGGAGATTACCGCGCTCTTACAACTGCTACTAACGGTAGTGCATATGTTGAATTTGATACAGGTGCTTGGCCAGATCCTTCTCCTACAACATATGACTATGCTAGTCATGGAGTGATAGGTTGGGATTCTTCTACCAAATCTGTCGGAGTCACAACCATGATCTTAGATGAAAATTTAGTAGAAGTAGATCTTGTAGCTTCAGCATCTGGTGTTTCTGTTACTAGAATACGAGGAGATGTGACTGAACAATTAAATTCAGTTACAGGATTTACTACTATTCCTAATGATGTGTTAGAATTTTCAATTCCTGTACGTAATCAAGGAATTCTTTCTGCCCCATCTACAGAAATCGAAATTACCTCTCCTGATGGAAGTACAACCAGAGCAAACAT
>PATD01000028.1 GCA_002713585.1 Methanobacteriota archaeon | reverse complement strand
GTAGCTTAGCCAGGTAGAGCGACGGACTTTTAATCCGTTGGCCGGGGGTTCAAATCCCCTCAGGCCCGCCTGACTGGGCTCAGGTCCATCGGTTTTTGGTGTGGAGGCAAGGGGTGTGTCACATGGCGGTTAAGAGTTCAACGAAGAAGAAACTCATCGAACTTGGCGTCGATGAAGGGCACGCGAGCAAGTTGGCGGACGATACAAACCTCAGCCAACTCAAGATGCTCTCTTCAGAGCAGATTGGCGAGAGAATTAGCCTACCGGCAGACGACAAGGTCGTAGAGAAGTACATGGCGCTGATCCGTCAACAACCTACGCGCACGCGACGCTCTCGTTCTGTTAAGCGCACTATCAGTCAGAAACTCGAGGACGAGGACATCATTGGCCACAATGATCGTTTCAATGTGTTAAACCATGAACTCGTCCCCCATCACGAGTTGGTCGATGTTGAGGAAGAAGCCAAGGTCCTTTCACCATGGTCTCTCATGACAACCGATGCAGAGGGTAACCAGCGTCTTGCCAAGGAACGCCTTCCCAAGATTCTGATTAACGATCCTGCAGTCCAAATACTCAAAGAAATGGAGGAGGCGAAGGTCGAAGGCTTGCCAGCAGGTTGGTTGACGAACCGCGTCGTCAAGGTCATTCGTTACAGCCGTTCGGCAGGTGCAACTACCGCCTACCGATTGATTGTGGAGGCCCACTGAGGGAGGGATTGCTATGAAGGAAATCATTGAAGCATATTTCAACGAGAGAAGCCTGGTCAATCACCAGATTGGGTCTTATGACGACTGTATCCCCTCTTCGGGCGAGAAGGGCGATGGCAAAAATCAGCGAATAAATCGCATGGAGAAAATTGTCCGTGCTATTCGTGTTGGTACAGATGAGATTATCGAGGACGATGAGGGGGGAATGATCAAACTCGACGTTCTTGACAAGGAAATCATCGTTCGAATCAAGAACGTTTCATTGGGTAAGCCTGTGATTCGAGAAGCTAACGGATCTATCCACGAATCCACTCCTGTTCAGTGTCGTCTTCGTAAGTTGACTTACGAGAGTCCTCTATACATGGATTTCAAGATATATCGAGATGACAAGCCTACACCTGACGAGGAGACTCGTGTTCAGATTGGCTCGCTTCCGATTATGGTACGTTCCCGTCGTTGCAATGTCCACCCTGAGAATATCGACAACAGTGGAGCTGGCAAGTTGAATATCGCCAGTTCCATTGAGGATCGCAATCGCTATCATCGCCTTCTAGAAAAGTATGGAGAGGATCCTCTCGACCCGGGTGGTTATTTCATCATTAACGGGACCGAGCGTGTCCTCATTTCGATGGAAGACCTAGCTCCAAACCGTGTAACTGTTGAGAAGAATAAGAAGTACACTTATGAAACTGAAGTTGCCAAGATTTTCTCTCAGCGTGATGGTTCAAGAAAGCCACTCAATGTTGAGAAGCGACGAGATGGTATGCTCATGGCAAAAATCCCATCGGCAGGAAGCACTCCTGTGCCTGTGGTCCTATTGATGACTGCTCTTGGTGTCGAGAATGACCAAGAAATCTTCCAGGCAATTGCAGGACCTGTAGAATCGATGAAGTACACAGTTGCTAACATCAACGAGATTAAGGACAACGAAGAGTATGGTGTTCACACTACTGAAGAAGCCCTCGCATGGCTCGAGAAGAAGTTCGCAGCAGGCCAGCAGAAGGAATACCGCGAGCAACGAATCCAGAACATGTTGGACAAAGAACTCCTCCCTCACCTCGGTGAAACACCTGAGAACCGACGTAAGAAGTCGGTCTTCCTTGGCCGCATTGTTCGCCAAGTTCTTGAGATGGCGATTACGAATCGCGATCCAAACGACAAGGACCATTATGCGAACAAGCGTGTTCGTCTAGCTGGAGATCTCATGGAGGATCTCTTCCGTGTTAGCCTTCAGCAACTTGCTCGCGATCTCAAGTATCAGCTTGAACGCCACCACAATCGAAAGCGCGATCTGAAGATTAGCAGTTGCCTGCGCCCTGATGTTCTCAAGTCGAAGATTATGCACGCTCTTGCGACCGGTAATTGGGTTGGAAGCCGGAGTGGTGTAAGTCAACTTCTCGACCGGACCACATATCTCGCGGCCCTCTCACACATGCGACGCGTGACGAGCCCTCTTGTCCGTAGTCAGCCCCACTTTGAGGCCCGNGATCTTCACCCCACTCATTGGGGTCGCCTCTGTCCTAACGAGACCCCGGAAGGTCAGAACTGTGGTCTAGTGAAGAATGCGGCTCAGATGATTGATGTTTCCGAAGCAGTGGATGAGAACCTGATCAAGGACATGCTTTCCGAAGCAGGTGTTGATTCAGCTCCCGATGGATGGGCAGAAGGTGCCCGGATACACGTGAATGGTGATATCTTTGGCCTACACAAGGACGCTCACAAACTCGTGGACCGCCTCAAGAAGAATCGTCGTCGAGGCGTGATTCCTCCAGAGGTATCTATTCGTCACGATGCGACTAACAAGGACGTATTCATCAATACAGACAAGGGCCGAATTCTCCGCCCACTACTTGTACTTGAGAATGGTGAGTTACGCCTTCAGAAGGAGCAATTGGAAGCCCTCCGAAGTCGCGAGCTCACATTCAAGGAACTGGTTTGGTCCGGTGTTGTTGAATGGGTCGATGCCGAGGANGAAGAGGATCTTTTGATTGCACCGCGGCCATACGATTTACCAGCCCGCAGCCCAAAGCATAACCGTCCAATCAATCCTGCTAAGGTAGAGTGGGCTAATCTTGGCCAGCCAGACCAGGCTGAAGCTCTGTTGAACGTCGAGGTCACACTCCCCAATGGGGAAGAAGTCACCGAGGTGTTCAGCGTTCCTCTGAATTACCATCAGCCGGATTTCGATTCCCTCAAGCGCAAGCAGAAGAAGTCAGGTTCAGTACTCTGTTTCACACATGTTGAGATNGATCCACAGTTGATTCTTGGCGTATGTGCGAGTCTAGTGCCTTATCCTGAACACAATTCAACTCCTCGTGTTACTGGTGGGACGGCAATGGTCAAGCAAGCTCTTGGTCTACCAAGTGCGAACTACCGGCTGCGTCCAGACACTCGCCTCCACGTGTTGCACTACCCACAGCAATCTATGACACAGACGCGAGCTATGTCTGCTACCAAGTTCCTTAGGCGCCCGGGTGGTCAGAATTTCGTCGTAGCGGTTTTGTCGCACCATGGTTACAACATGCAGGACGCCGTGATTATGAACAAGGCAAGTGTGCAGCGTGCCCTCGGCCGATCCACTTTCGTCCGTACTTACAATGCTGAGAATCGCCGATTCCCAGGTGGTCTTGAGGAGATTATCCAAGTTCCTGGGCTCGACCCTAACCATGAGGTCAAGGGCCTGAAGCCGACCGAATCCTATGGTCACCTCGAAGAGGATGGACTTCCAGTCCCNGAGAAGTACCTTGACAGTGGNGAGGTCCTTGTTGGTAAGACNAGCCCTCCTCGTTTCCTTGAGGAGGCTGCGCAAGGAGCCTTCTTCCAGGCTCCTGAGCGCCGCGAGTCTTCAATGACTGTCCGTCATGGTGAGAAGGGATACGTGGACAACGTTTTCGTTACAGAATCCCTTGATTCTGGTCTAATGTGTCGTCTTATGTTACGCACCAACCGAGTTCCTGAACTCGGTGACAAGTTTGCCTCTCGGCACGGTCAGAAGGGCGTCATTGGTCGCCTAATCGAGCCTGAAGATATGCCCTTTACTACCTCTGGAGTTGTACCTGATGTTCTGATGAATCCACACGCGATTCCATCCAGGATGACGGTTGCTCACGTCCTTGAGATGATTGGTGGAAAGGTGGGCTCCATGGAGGGTCGCCAGATTGATGGCACGGCCTTTAACGGAGAGAAAGAGGTTTCACTCCGTGAGGCGTTAGTTCGTAATGGCATGGCGCACACTGGTCGCGAAGTCATGATCAACGGGGAGACAGGTGAACAGTATCCTGTCGACATATTCTGTGGTGTGATTTACTACCAGAAACTCCACCACATGGNGAGTGGTAAGATGCACGCGCGCAGTCGTGGTCGTGTCCAAATCCTAACCCGTCAGCCGACTGAGGGTCGCGCTCGCCAGGGTGGTCTTCGATTCGGTGAGATGGAGCGTGACTGTTTGATTGCTCATGGCGCTTCGATGGTCATCAAGGATCGACTACTCGATGAGAGTGACGGATGGGAGATGCTTGTCTGTAGCAACAAGGGTTGCGGTCATGCTGCCTACTACGATTTCAACCGGAAGTCCATGTGCTGCCCGGTTTGTGGTGACAGGGCAGATATTCATCCGATTCAGACATCATACGCTTTCAAACTACTACTTGACGAGATGAAATCTCTCGGTGTTGCTATGAGAATCGAACTGGAGGACCGAAGATGAGAGCGCGTGATGTTGCAAAGATCCCCAAGCGGATTGGGTCAATCAAATTCACTTTGATGGATCCTAATGAGATTCGTAAGATGTCGTCGGTCGAGGTTAAGACTGCGGACACCTACAAGGACGATGGACATGCATTCCGGCAGGGTCTAATGGATACCAAGATGGGTGTCATTGATCCNGGTATGCGCTGTATGACCTGTGGTAACAAGCACGAGGAATGTCCCAGTCATTTCGGTCATATTCAACTTGAACTTCCGGTGGTTCACATTGGCTTTGTTCCACTGATTAAGTCGTGTCTTTCATCGACTTGTAATTCCTGCAATAAGATTCTACTTAACGGCCAGAAGGGAAGCCACCCGCAGGATGAGGAGAAATCAGAGCAAGACTTCTATCGTGATCGNATCAATGAGATTATGCAGAAGCATGGTGTAGGTTCTCCAGAATATTCCAAGATGATTAAGGAGATTGAGAAGGAGTGCAAGAGTGCTAAGCGGCGTATCTGTGTCCACTGTCAAGAGGAGCAGGGAATAATTCAACTCGATAAGCCATCGACATTCAAGGAGAAGTTCGACAAGGGTGAGCACAAGCTCAACCCTCGCGATATCCGCGAATGGTTGGAGCGAATTCCTGATCAGCACCTAATCTTCCTTGGGATCGAGCCTAACTCCAGCCGCCCTGAATGGACTATCATGAAGGTTCTACCCGTGCCTCCAATAACAGTGCGTCCATCGATTACTCTTGATAGCGGTGACCGCTCTGAAGACGATCTTACTCACAAGCTCGTGGATGTTCTTCGAATTAACCAGCGGCTTCGTGAGAACCGTGACTCTGGTGCNCCGCAACTTATTGTTGAGGACCTTTGGGAACTATTGCAGTATCACATCACTACTTACTTCGATAATCAGACAAGCGGGATTCCTCCTGCAAGGCACCGTTCCGGTCGTACTCTCAAGACGCTGACTCAGCGCCTCAAAGGAAAGGAGGGTCGCTTCCGAAGCAATCTCTCAGGTAAGCGNGTGAACTTCTGTGCACGAACCGTCATCAGCCCTGATCCTAAGCTTGGTATCAACGAGGTCGGCGTCCCTCTACCTACCGCGAAGGAATTGACAGTGCCAATTCGAGTAACTCCTAGGAATATGGAGCAAATGCGCCAAATGATTCTTCGTGGTCCTGATGTGCATCCTGGTGTCAACTACATTGTTCGTGGAGATAGCTTCCGTGTCCGTATCACTGATCGAACGAAGTGGATTTGGGCCGGTTTCCGCTGCCTGAATGGCGAATGTGTCTCTGGTGCTAGTGATGAGGAGCCATATACTGGCGCTCGCCCGGATCTTAACGCGGTTCTTCCTGCCCCTAACTTCCTACCTGGTCTAGAAATCCGCGTTCTCAAGACGCAGACTGATTCTGGAGCAGTCGAAGAGAAGATTGAGGTTGATCTTGAGAAGACGCTACGTAACTTACGTGCTGAGGACGAGCATGGCCTTCCTCTTCCAGATACTGACTCCCGTGCAATTATCCATCATCGATGGCTCTTTGAGAGGAATGAACCCGGTGAAGCGTTCCCTGATCACCTTGAGGTCAACTGTCCACACTGTGGCAGTCCCGCTATCGAGGACGAACACTCGGGTGAGTCCTTCCGCACACAGACCGAGGACCGTCTTTCAACTTACGACATCTATGGAAACCCTCGGCCAGGTATGACTGTCGAGCGACACCTCATCGATGGTGATATCGCGATTTTCAATCGGCAACCATCACTTCACCGTATGTCGATGATGGCGCACGAGGTACGCGTTATGGATGGCAAGACCTTCAGGTTCAACCTCGCCGTGTGTACACCTTACAACGCAGATTTCGATGGTGACGAAATGAATCTACACGTGATTCAGTCCGAGGAGTCTCGGGCTGAAGCCAAGATCCTAATGCGTGTCCAAGAACATATCATCACACCTCGGTATGGTGGAGCGGTGATTGGTGGTATCCACGATCATATCTCTGGTGCATACCTTCTCACTCATGGATCTGAGGACGAAAAGGGGAATCCAATCCCTCGCATGATTCCTAAGAGCATAGCTCTGGATGTGCTAGGGCAGGTTGGTTGGTCCGGACATCTACCTGATGAGGTTGAGCGTGACGGCGTCATTGGCTACCTTGGATCCGATCTCATGAGCCTCATCGTTCCCGATGGTTTCAGGCTTGAGTACACCAGTCGTAGTAACGATACGGTTCTTGTCAAGGACGGCCATGTAACTGGAACTCTCGATAAGAGAGCAATTGGGGCTGAAGATGGACGCCTACTCGATGCAGTGGTACAGACCCACGGTACTGAGGAAGGGGCAAAGTTCCTCGACAGGATGACGCGGATGACGATTGCGATTTGCACTTCCATGGGATTCACTACTGGAATTGACGATCAGGATCTTCCTCCAGAGGCCAGTCAAGAAATTCATGCGATTAACCAGACTGCTTCGGATGAGGTGGATGCTGAACTCGCCAAGTTTGGTAAAGACGGCTCAAAGTACGAGTCTCGTCCTGGCCGAACTCCACTTGAAACCCTCGAGGAGAACATCCTTGGAATCTTGGATCGGTGCAAGAGCGCCACATCTGAGGTTGCGAAAAACGTCCTTGAAGACGACAACGCTGCTGTCCTCATGGCTACCTCTGGTGCCCGTGGTAACATGGACAACCTTGCTATGATGGCTGGTTCGATTGGTCAACCTAAGGTTCGTGGTAAGCGTCTTGAGCGTGGATATCAGGATCGTGTACTGCCTCACTTCGGCCGTAATGCTCGCGGTGCGAAAGAGAAGGGGTTCGTATCTTCATCCTTCAAGCGTGGCCTTGAACCAACAGAGTTCTTCATGCTCTCTGTATCTGGAAGAGAATCTCTAGTCGATACTGCTGTCCGAACTGCGAAGTCCGGATATATGCAACGTCGTCTGATTAACGCCATGGACGATCTCAAGGTTTGGGACGATGCTCCAGCGTCAGTACGCAACACTGCGAACCGAATCATTCAGTTCCACTACGGTGAGGACTCAGTTGACCCAGCCCGGTCTAAGAAGGGGGAACCATTCGATGTTAGTTCCGTCTTAGATGATGCACTCGGAGGTGAGTGAATATGACAGTCAAGAGTGCAACGAAGAAGAAGCTGCAAGACCTCGGAATCGCTGAGCAGCACGCTCACGAACTCGCCGATGATCGAAAGTGGGATGATGTTTGCATCCTCACTGCTGTCCAGATATCTGCAATTTGTAAGACTGATTCTCAGACAGCCGAGGGTATTCACAAGATGATTCTTGGTGGAGGCAAGGGTAACAAGGCTGACTCAGCACCTGCACAGACAATCACAATCAAGCGTAAGAAGGTGCATAGGCGGACTACAACAACTCGTGGTCTTCAGTCCTATGATCCTGAGTCTAAGATAATTCAGGTTGAACGCGATGTTTTGCGAGATGACCCACTTTTCATCCAAATTCAGGCTGCTTCAGTGGATGCAGATATCTGGCTTACACCCCGTATCATCAATGATCTCGTAATTGGTCTCAATGATCGAGGTGTCAAGAAGTTGACAAAGAAGCAGATGGAAGCGCTCCTTGCGTCTACCAANTCCGCTCTTGAGAAGACCCGTGTCGACCCGTTCGAAGCGGTTGGAATTATCACGGCACAATCCATCGGGGAACCTGGCACGCAGATGACCATGCGGACTTTCCACTATGCTGGTGTCGCAACAGTCAACGTCACACAGGGTTTGCCTNGAATCATCGAGATTGTTGATGCTAGGAAAACACCTGATACGCCTACCATGAACATCTATCTTGATTCCCATGATGAGAAGGGGAAGCCGTTTAACACGGAGGAGAAGAAGGTCCAAGCCCTTGCTGCATCCCTTGAGACCACCCTCACTCCAGATATCGCAGATATCGATGTGAATGTCGCTCAACGTTTCCTTACACTCAATCTACGCCGTGCGAATCTCAAAACGAAGAGTATGACTGGAGCCGAGGTTCGTGATAAGCTATCTAAGAGCCTACGTCTGTATGTTAATGCAGACGTTGATGATAATCCGCGTGAATTAACCATCATTCCNGGTATCAAGAANGAAGATGATCTGAAGGAGTTAGCAGCTAATCCTCCGACATATACCGATTTACTTGCCCTTGAAGATAAGGTTCGTAAGATTAAGCTCAAGGGTGTCAAGGACATTATTCGGGCGAATATTCAGGGTCCGGCGAAGGATACTGGGGAATACTACATTTCAACGATTGGAAGTAACCTTTCCAAGGTTAGCGAGTTCCAGGGCGTTGATCGTTCTCGAACTTACACGAACAATATCATGGAGATTGTGAAATACCTTGGCATTGAGGCTGCGCGCCAATCGATTATCAATGAGATGTCCATGACCCTCGAAGGTGCAGGTCTAGATGTCGACGTTCGCCATCTCCTCACAGTTGCTGATGTGATGACATCTGAAGGTGAGGTTCGTGCGATTGGACGACANGGTGTGTCCGGGAATAAGCACAGTATCCTTGCACGGGCAGCATTCGAAGTCACCGTTAACCACCTTCTTAATGCGGGTGTCCGCGGAGAACGCGATGACTTGACTGGTGTCGCCGAGAATATTATTGTCGGCCAACCAGTTGCTCTCGGTACGGGAAGTGTGGAACTGTTCTACGTCCCTAACGAGGAGTGATTGTCNCACCCATGAGAAGCCAAAAGGCAGAGAATGGAGATGAATTAAATGGATTTAGCAAGACAACTGAAGAATGCAATTTCGAGCGGGACACTCCTGTTCGGTCAGAGACAGACAATGAGTGCATGCAACTCGAGCGACGCTCGGATGGTAATAATTGCAGCAAACTGCCCCTCTGGATATATCGAGGATTTGCTCAGCCGTCACCCTGATGTACCGATGCATCAGGTTGCGATGGTAAATCGTGAACTTGGCGCGGCTTGCGGAAAACCGTTCGCTGTTAGCGCTCTAACCGTGGTTGACGCAGGTGATTCGGATTTGCTAACACTTCGTCCTAATATCGAGTGATAACTCCCAATCACCAATCGCTTGATGGTCCTNACGCCNCTGACGTCTTCCGATGGAGGATCTTATCACGGGTATTCTTCGACATCGTGGTGCTAGATTGGATCCTACACCTGACCTTCTTGGCACAGCTTCGATTCGGCCATTGGGGAGAATTTCGGAACCACCAATCGGATTGCGAAATGGGCCCGCCCGTCTTCACACAATGATTTGGCATGCTCCAGATGGTTGGACCGTGTTAGATAGAGTCGAACTAGATCGTTGGATTGTCGACGCACCATTAGGGGAGCACTGGCTCATCTCGGAGCGTCCTCTGGCGAAGAGCCTAATTCCTCCTAAGCGGGATGGATTACAAACAGAGATTTGGGGCCCAGAGGAATTAGCATCTTGGATTGGCGAAGCAGTCCTCTCAGGTGAAATCAAGACATCACTTGGTTTTCCAGATTTCGAAAACGAATCTGTACCACAAGAAGTGGAGGAGATTCGTCTTGAATCTGCTTGGTTTAACACTCTCCAGACAGAGGTCGCCACATTCCAGCCGACAATCGATCTTGAGGTATGGCTTGAAAGGAACCCACTGAAAGGAGTGCTACCGACTGCTGTTTTGGTGGAGGGGAGAGTATGGAGTGTCCAAGGTATTCTTCGTGGCCCAAATGATTCCACTGAACGTTCATGGTGGAGTGTTCTCGAGGTCCCTCAGTTTGGTACATTCAGGATTATTGAGGACCCGGTATTCCTGAACCATCGTCCACGCTTGCGTATCCTTCCTTCTTCTGGGTGGATGGAGGAAGCCATGGTTCGACAGAACATCGAGCAGGTGACGGAGACTCGTCGCCCGTATTCCCCGAAGGAGGATGTCTCAGTTCGAATTCAAGGCCGATGGAAGCTTGATCCATCCTCGGCTGANATTGAGTCAGGCATGGTCCTAATTCCAGCGTGGGTCCTTGAATCGCCTTCTGCTGGAACGGATCTACTCGATGCTACAACAGGCCGCCTCTACCCTCTTCCTTCTGGAATCAGCTGAGGACTTCAAGCAACCTATCTTGTTCTGCTGCTCGACGAAGTTCCAATGCGATACGTCGTCCGGTACTCATTGGGCGGCGCCAGAGTGAGTTCCCATATGGGTGGCCAACATTGACGTGGACATTGGTTCCTCCACCGACACGTGGGGCTACATCGTAGATATGGAAATTCATGTCTTTGTCGATGCAGGTCTGAAGGCAGAATGGACCTATTACGCCCGGGTCGTAGTGTTCCTTGCTGGCCTTGACAAATTTCTCACCTAAATCGAATGCCCCCTCAAGAAGGGATTCTCGGATTGTTGCGGTGTTGTGGCCTACCACTGTCATCTCAGGAATTTGTTGGTGAGCAGGCATCGTCATTTGCTGAGGTGCGGGGAGTCGCACATGTCCATCGAGGCTGCTCTCAAAGCGCCAGTCGACNCCAAGTAACTCGAGTTTNGGCATCTCNTCTTCGAGGGGACTATAGAAGAAGTTTAGATTGAAGACAGGACCGATGACATATCGCTCGATTCTTGCAGTTNTGAGGCTCTCTTCATCGATAACTCCTTGTGCGAGGAGTTCCTTTGATTTCTCTACATATTCTTCGTAGGAGGCACAGGTGAAGAATCCACGTTCAAGCTTCTTCTGCGCATGATGTAGTTTCACGATAACGAGGCAATCAATGTCTTGGGGATCTTCAATTGCTTCAGGGTAAGGGAGGCCTGCCTTCTCAAGCAGCCAGTAGTAATCGAACTCTTCAGTTCGTTCTTCCATACGGAGCATCGATCGAGTTCCGAACATTGGTACACGGAAGTCATTCTCGATACGGTCGATTCCACAGTATGAGGTGAATGCACGGTTTGGGATGAAAATCATGTTCCGATCACGCATTCCTTGTTGGAATTCTGGATCGATTATCCCGTCGAAGCGATCAAGCACAACGGTCTTGTCCACCATGCCGCGTCGAACACGTCCTGAACTACTCCGTTGAGTACGGAAGTATTCGGAGTATATTCTCTCTCTTCCTTTTTGGCAGTAAGCGACGGTGGGAAATCCCTCTTCGATAGCTCCATCGCAGAGATCGAGGGCGCTGTGACTAGCAGTCATTCCAATTCGGAGTTTGAGTTGGTCATAATCCTCGAGTATGGTCTTAATCTCGGATTGTTCGATCATGGAATCACTTCAGTTGTTTCGTTGGAATGCCATGAGGTCATCAAGGCCCAAGGTCTCTCCGGACATTAGGAGATCCATTAGATCACGAGCCTCCACACTTGCAGTTCCGGCATTAGTATCGTCATCAGTGGAGGTGTTCATGATGCCATCGATTGTTTGCATAACTCGCATCCCAACGACGAATCTTCGATGATGTGTATCTGCAATGCGGCGGAATCCCTCCACCTTCCGGTGGGCCTCCGTATGCTTCTCCCGGAGGCCGTGTACCTCTTTTCGGATTTCTTGCATTAGTTCGTGCGCAGCCTGAGCGGTACTTGCAGCGGTATCTACGGCAGCGTGAGCCTCTTCTTCAGCAGCCTTAGCAGCGTTCAATCTGGCCTGAAGTTCGGGGAATTCACTTGAAGCAGCAGGAGCATCCTTTGCATCCTTCAATTGTCGGCGGAGCTCAACAGCTCGTTCGTTGAACTTCTTTTCTGAAATCCGGCCTTGCATGAATTTCATCTCAAGATCGTTAATCTCCTCTCGGACACTGCGGGAACTTCGTGTTTTTCGCCGGTCCTGAGGATTATCCCCCTGTGAGTTCCGGAGTGTGAAGTATTCTTCTTTGATCACTTTGTATTCATCAACTCGTTGCGAACGAGTGTCCTTGAGACCGCGCACCTTCTGATTCTCGATATCCCTGATTGTTTGCTGACGATCTACCTCGTCCATAAGTTGGCGCAGGGTAGTTTGGACACCTCTTCGTGTATCAATCCATGATTTGACATGCTCATTTTGTCGATTCCTTTCTTCACGGGCTGAATGTGTCTTCTTTTCTACGACTCCCTTCATCTTACTGAGGGTATCTTTCATGGAATCACCTCTAGCCCATGGGGACCGTACGCCTTAACCAACGGACCGTGGGATATAAGCAAAACGCTACCCGAATCGCCGACTGCTCTACGGTGGATGAAGAAGAGTTATGACATCGGTTCGTCTGAAACGTATTGGTGGGTAGAGATGTTCCTCTCAGGTATCGCAGGCATGAATCGAGTGATGGAGCGCGACGTCGCCGCTCCGTATCTGACATTGGTCACAGGTCCCCCTGGGTCGATGAAGTCGAGTTTTTGCATGACCATGATTACCAACCATCTGGCAAATCAGGGTGGTTTCGGACTTTATTGCACAGTGGAAGAAACGGTCCCAAGTTTGACTAGGGCTACACAGTCCCTTGGAATCCGCCTCCCCCCTAATCTTCAGATTACTGACTTCACTGAACTCCGGAAGGATAACCAGAACATGGACTATCTCAAGTTCACGAGGAAGATGATTGAGCATTTCAAGCAGAAGGAAGGGAGTAATTTCCGTGTCTTTGTACTCGATTCACTTGGTGCGATCTATAGCCTAACTACTGTAAATGAGGAAATGCGAAAGAAAATGTTTGACTTTTTCGACTTCCTCCGAACACAGGGTCTCTATACCTTCATCATTACAGAACGTTATTCAGGTCAGCAAGCGGAACTGGAAGGTAACGAAGGTTTCCTTGCAGATGCTATCCTCAACATGGGTCTCGATCTCCGTAATGGGCAGATTGTCCGGACGCTGCAGGTCGAGAAGATGCGCCATATCCGTCATAGCATGGAGAAGCAGGCAATCCAAGTAGGTCAAACAGGTCTCGAGATTATTGGACCGTTGTTCGACTGAGTTCGCTTGCTAGAAGGGGATTCATTCTGTCTGCGACTTCTGAGGCTACCGAACGAAGTGTTCCATGTTCGCGTGAATCAGTCCCTGATACAATTAGTACATGGTTATCGTTGACTCGTACTAGAACAGTAATTCCCTGGTCAGCAAGCATACTCATTCGAGTCAACCGTGCCCCATCGAGGTGTTCTTCTGCCTTAGCCATGGCACTTTCTACGAGTGCTGCAGCGACTTCAGGAGTAGCCAGAATACCAGGTCTAGTCCGTACTGGAACTCCATCATCTCCAACCAATGTGCACCAACTGACTTCGGCTCGCTCGACGAGGTCGTCCATCAAGCGGTCGAGCATGGGGTAAAACTGGCACTTCGGGATTTAATTACATGGTTTGGATAAATCCACGGGTCCAGACATTAGGACGCCGAGGGCATCTGGATAATATCCTTTGAGCCAGCCAATAGGTCGAAGTCCAAACCGCTTATAGAATCGGATAGCGCCATCATTGTTGGCCCTTACTTCAAGAGTAATTCTGGTAAGTCCTGCCAATCTCAAATATTCATTTAGAACTGACCAACATTGAGTTCCGATTCCCTTTGATTGGTACAGTGGGTTTACTCCGAATCCGATTACACGAGCTGCATCGGATTCCGAGGCCATCCAAATTAAACAACAAATGATTTCCCCCTNATTCCTTGTGACAATCGCGCCACCATGCTCTAGCGGGTACATTAGAACACGATCAATAGTAAGGCGTTCTCCAGTTGTTCTATGGAGGAGATTNGTAATCTGCTCTGCATCTAGAATAGTAAGAGGCGAGGTGAGGTTTTCCCATTCTGATTGTGGCATTCAGGCGCCTCTCTGGTCGCGTTCTCGGCCGATGTTTGTTTCACGAGGGCGGCTCCTAGATGCACCTGACCTTCGGTTCCGTTTCCTCTTCCGCTTCTCGTCTTGAGAAGAATCTTTCACTTCGACCTTACCTATCTCGGACAAGCCTCCTGAAGAGAGTAGAGCGTCTAGATCAGAGATTGAGAGGGTACCTCCGCTGGCTGCCTTCTCCTTTACCTCATCTGGGTCGATACGTTCGGCCCCTCGTCCACTCTCGCGTATCTTAAGGAAGGCTTGGAGGCGCCCCCTCTCTCGCATGAGTTTTCCTCGATCGGATCGACATTCTCGATGCATCCGATCAATCTCTTCAATTCGTGAAGAGATGCGGCGGACTTCAGGCCAACCAACATCGTCTTCCTCAATTCGTGGTGTGGATTCAGCGACGTGTTTCTTCCGTTCCTTCCCCTTTGTATCAATTTCTTTGAACTGTTTCATGATGGAACGGATTCCTTCTATAGCAGCAATCATGCGTTTGTGAGCCTCCATTGCTTGGGTCTTGACNTCATACATTGCCTGATACTCAAGGAANCCTTGGANGAGACGAATNTCGTCTTCTAAGGTTGGCATTTCGTTGAGATCGTTCATCATCGTAGTGAGAAGGCGATGTCTGTGCTTGAGTGAATCGATAATTTGGTCGAGAACAGGAGGTACTCTCTGATTCGCCTCATCGCGTAATTTCTGTGCTTCATGGCGTTGATTCTGGAATGTAGAGAGTTGCTTCCTAAGTGCTCGTTTTTCTTCAGAATCTTCACTTCCTTTCTTGAGAGATTCACGTAGGCTAGTCACGATTTCAATCAACTGTCTCCGTTCATTCCGAAGTGATTCAGACTGAGCCTCTGTACTTCGGATATCACTCTGTACCTCGCGAAGCATCTCTTCAATCCGGTGGAGTGGAAGGTTCTCAAGGTCTTTGAATAGGTCTGAGCGCTTCCTATCATCTCCACTACCGGGTCGCCCTCCTCGGCGCTTACCCCGGCTTCCAGAGCGACGTCTATCACTCATTCTTCCTCCACCTCCGTTGTCTTTTTGCGATTACGTTTTTTCCGTCGTCGGCCTGCCGCAGAAGTATTTCCTTCTCGAATGCGCTGAGCCTTCTCGCCAAGATTATGAATGTGAAATTTCGGATTTTTGAGCATTGGGTCAGGTTCGATTTCACCGATGCCATTTTCCTTCCTCCGTGCCCAATAAGAAATGGCTTGTTCGGATTCTTCCATTAGGCGGCCAGCGGCCTCTAATTGGGTCTTTGCATCACGGAGATCTTTCCGAGTTTGGTTGAATTTCTTCCTTGAAGACGCGGATTTCTCGAGAGTTTGAATCATGTCCTGATGGGCTCTATTTCCACTCTGGTAGAGGCGTGACATATCCCTTCGAGCTTGTACATATTCTGCAAGTTCCGGGTTCGCCTGTTTCCTCTCTTCAAGCCAATCATCGTTTCTACGAATGAGTTTGCGTCGTTCTTCGAGGAGTTTACGCTCCTCTACATGGTCTAGAGCAGATGTTTGGATGCGATCATCGATGGAGTCCAACTCTGAGAGTAACTTGTCCTTCTTCCAACGCGGGTCTAAACTCTTCATCTGACCGTTCCTTGCCAAATCGTCCTGAAGTTTTTCGACCTTATTCCGGAGTTCTTTAGCTTCAGAATGAGCTTCATCCCTCTCCATTCTGAATCGATTAATCTCGTCCATTTTCTTCAGATACTTAGGCTTGAGTGTATCGTATGCGATTTGCATTTGATCCCTGGTTTCCTCAAGTCCTTGAATCATGTACGGGAGTTGATCTTGCAGAAGTCGGCGCCTAGTCAATAGCAGGTCAATAATCCCCTCCGGGGGTACATTTACCAGTTCCTCGACGGACATATCGATACCGCCCAACAGTAAGGGGTGGATAAAGCCAACCGATGGCTATCCGGAATCAGGAAGCCCTATGGTTCACGGGCGTGGAGGTCGGGCGCATGGGGGCGAAACCTTGGGTCAACCTCGTCCTCGTTATTCTCTTGTTGCCCCTACTTTCTCAATCTGTAATCGCTGACTCGGGTGCTTCTCTTTCGATGGCAGGTTCCCGTGGTGCTACATTTGTGGGTGATCCTCCGCATGTCGGTGATTCAGTCGACCTCTCCGTCCTTGTGCACAACGACGGCGACATAGTTGGCAATGCCTACATGGTTGCAATCATTGGAGGCGTCGAGACTCTGGGTCCAATAATTGAAATTGGCCCGGGTTCAAGTCGAGAGGTATCGACTTCATTGAACCCTATTACGAATGGAAGCCTCGGTGTAGAGTGGTCTATTCAATCAAATGATTCTGTTATCGGTACGAATCTATCAGGGAATTCGACCCTTCTCGTCTCACCCGCACAGGAACTAACACTCACCGAACCACTCTATACTTGGACCGTTGAGGACGGATTAAGAGTCACATTTGAGACAACACTCGATTCTGGAAGGAATCGTAGTGTTCTCTTAGTGGTGGATGGCACTAAGTCCAGTCAATCGATTCAACTCCAACAACATGCACTTATGTTGTCTCCAGGATCTAGGATGCACGAACTGGTCCTTGGGTCGCCAGATATCAGCGGTTTGCAGATCGAGGCTCGCCCTGATGGGTGGTCTGCGCCGCAGCCAGCGTTCGTGTCAGCCAGCCTATCTGCTCCTGTAATTGATGCGAGTATCACCGTGAATGGAGCCACGCCTAGCCTCCCTTCTGCTGGGGATGCAGTTGTCATTGGTGTAAANGTGGATAATACTGGTACTGATGTCATCGCTGATGCTCGCCTTCGCCTCATTGACGCCGCTACAGGTTATGTTCTCGCAGATCAGATTCTCGCTGATATGAACGGAGGGACATCGAATGACTTTGATGTCTCAATATCACCTTGGCCAAGCGGGAATCCAGTGGTTATTCGCGCAGTGATTACCGCCGAGGATATCGCTGTTGAGAGTACTCTATCAATCGAATCTGCGGTGACTGTTGAAGATGTAGCTGGCGTAGAGATTCCATGGATTCCTATTGGAGTTGGCATAGTAATCGGCCTCATTCTATCTTTTGCTGCACGTTCAGCATTCAAAGAAAGAAATCCATCGATTGGAGCAAATAAGCCCCTAAAGCGTGCTGTTACGGAAAAGAATGTGCTGGATGACGACCGCAAACGCGAGGTCGAATGCCCTGAATGCAACCGTTCACTGTTGATACCTTGGAATTATGATGGTAGGGCACGGTGCGCTCCTCCTTGTTCAACAGAATTCACAGTGCCTCCGCCTCCAATTGAAAATGCAGTCCAAGAAGCCATCAAGGAAGTTTCTTCAGAATCCGACGTTCTTGTTCATGACGACATTGAGTTGATTAAGAAACATGAACCTGAGAAGTTGTTCTCAATGAGTACCACTGACCTTTTGGACTGCCCATCCTGTTCTCAGACTCTCAAGGCAGGTCTTGATTTACGTCCAGTTTTAATCCGATGCCCCGCATGTAAGACGGAGTTCGAAGCAAGGGAGGGNTAAGATGGAAGGCGCAACTGAGTTTGAGGAGATGTACATTAAGCGCATCTTTGAGGAACATTGTCGGGAACCAGGCGAGATTGTCCGAACTAGCCAGTTGGCTGATCTGATGGGTGTTAGCTCAGCTTCTGTAACCGAGATGATTCAACGTCTCGCAACGAGAGATTTGGTCACCTACGTCCCTTACAAGGGCTGCCGCCTCACTCCAAATGGTTTTCATTATGGTGCTATAGTCAAGCGCCGTCAACTTTTGATTGAACTTCTCCTACATGATGTTCTAAAGATTGAGGAGGGGNTAGAGGANATTGCATGTAANATGGAACATGCGGTCGANGAGGTGGTTGAGTTGGCTCTTGAACAGTTATTCGATTNCCCTTCTGAGACCTTTGATGGGCGCCGTATTCCGGATGTGGGCCGAGTGAAGCCTGATCCAGATTGAGANNAATGACCGCNTCNCCACTGTCCTTGATTCAGTATGGATGATGCTGAAAACGNAATTACCCGCAAAACTTCGCACGAATCTTCATGTCCATGAGGCAAACAATCAATCCTATGGCGGACGATGATGCCGATGTCTCTTNGGGCGAAGAGTCGGAATCTGAGNCCCCTGTCGGTGATGTCGAATCTAACGAACTCCCGTCACCCAGTGACCTCGATACAGCATTCGTGGCGNATCAAGAAGAGAAAAGTGAGGGCCATGAAGATGAAGAGGTTGGACTCTCCGAATCGGATACTTCTGATGGATCAAGTAATTCTGAGGATCAGGCTCCATCTGAAGAGTCACTTAATCGTTCGATTGAATCTGTTAGGTCGGCTGAGATGAAGTGGCTTGCAATAGATGAGAGGTTCCTATCATCCGGCCTTCGATTGCTTCATTTGCTCCCTATTCTTGCTGCATTACTAGTTGCCCTTTCCCGTACTTTCCGAGATCAATCGCCAAATTGGTGGGTTGATTTCGTTCAAGGTGACTCGAGTAATGTCTGGTCATTTGGTTTGATTCTCACGCTTTTCGGAATCGTGGTCTTATGTACCTATTTGATTGCACTCATTGTGACGATTCGAAGAATTCGCCTTACCATACAAATCGTGAAGCGTGAATCGGATCTTCAGGAACTTGACGGGCGTGATTTCCGATCAGTTCACGGTCATTCCTCGCTGACATCCAGAATCAACCTCGTTCTAGGACAACATGTTTTGACTGCAGCCTTGATTCTGCTTTCTGTGATTTTCATGCTNGCTTCGATTGTTCTCCAAACTGTCAGCAATGATTTGAATATTCAGGCTGAGTTGACGACTATGGGCGCAGCTGCTNTGTTGATAGNGTATGGTATTCACCTCGTGAATCTAAAGGATGCCTTCAGTACAGTGAAGCCTTACGGTCTATTGCGCATCTACGATCCTCCTGTTCACCCTGCGCTTCTCACTCATCCGTTCCGTGATGTCGTAGGTACTCACCTCGATCCTTTACTCGCAGCAAAAGTATCGGGATTCATTCATGATTTAGAGGGTAATCAAAAGGATGGGGCTCAGACGGAAGAGGTCCAAGATCGTGTTCTTCACCTCCTTTATCTTGAGCAGCATTGCGGCCTAAAGCGAGCCGATATGAAGGCAGCCTTGGGGGAGATTCTCGACGATGAAGGTGTTTCTCGTATCCTTAGCGAGGAATGGGATGAGACTTGGCGCTCCCTAATCACGCATTCACGTGAGCGAATCAGCCCGTATTTCCGCCTCCATGATCGCCTCTTGCACAATGCCGTCGACATTAGTGAGGGGAAGCGACCTCCCGGGGGACTCTGGTTCGACATCGACATCGAGAACCTCATTGAGGGAGAGGCCCACCTGTTCACCTTTGTTCACAATGGTACGACTGAGGAGCAGGAACTTGTGGTAAGAATCCAAACCCCTGACTTCAGCCCTAAGGAGACACACTACAGTATCCGCCTTCCTACAGGGAGTATGGAGACCTTGATGGGGCTTGAGAGTACGGCTGAAGTTAAATCCGCAATGGGAGAGATGTTCAATGATTCCAAAATCATTTGGCAGACACTAATTCCTCGGGCATCTGGTGAATCTACGGTTACAGTACGCTTGGAGGACAAAGACGGTAATCTTCTATCAGGAAAGGTTGCTACCGTCCAAGTACAGCCGGATATGCTCAGGCGTCTGCGTTGGTGGACTGGACTGACCTCGATGCTGACTGGAACCGCTGCTGTATTGTGGCTTCTGATTCTCCCTATTCTCGGTTTCATCGGTGGATTTTGATTCTCAATCTTACCCATCGCCTTGAAAACCCCTTGACATGTCGCCCTAGACATGAGCGCCGACGAGGACGTTGAAGACGACGACCTACATCAGCGCCTTCATGCGATGGAGACGAAACTTCGTCGTCTCAAGCAGAGTCGTAATGGGCACAGTGACAATGCCCGCTCTTATGCGGCTCAACGGAACGCCATTCAAGCACAAAGGAAGGAGTTGCAAAATGATATCGATGAACGTCTCGCTGAGCAGAAGGCGGTCCGAGAAAAGGGTAACATTCAGCGCACAAGGCGCGATGGTATCCAAGAGCAAATCCGCATTCTAATTGATCGCTCAAAGGCAGGCCGCAAGCACCACAACAAGGCGAAGTCGAAAGTTGTCCAACTTGCGGAGACGGTTGGCGATATTGAGCGTATTAGTCACAGGATTGAGACCGACGGAACGCTCAGCCTTGAAGCTGAAAACAAAATGGTCAAGAAACTCAAGAATCTTGAGGCGAAGAGGCAGGAACTTCTACCTGATGTTGAGGAGGGTGCGCGCATTACCGTTGACCTTGAGGATATTGAAGGTTCAATCCAGACCCTACGAGCGGAAGCAGATGCCGCTCACCAGGCCTTTGTAGATGCGATGAACACTGCAGATGAGATGTGGGAGGCTCTCAAGGAACGTTTCGAGGAACGCGATCAGCTTTCTGCTGAAGCAGACCGGCACCATCAGGCAATGCTTGAGGAGCGTAAGAAGGCAGACGAATTCCATGAGCAGTTGTCAGCATTACTCGACGAGGTCAATGAGATTCGAGATGAATTAAATCAGCAACGCCTTGAGGCGGAGAAGTGGATTACTGATCACAATGAGTCAGTTCGAAAGGCACGCAAGACTCCGGATAAGGACAAGGACCTTGCCGAATCTCTTACCGATATGTTGCTTTCAGGCGGTAGTGTCACGTTGGGCGGTACTCGGCCGGACGAGGGGTCCTCCTCCTCTAATCGTGGAAAGAAGCGTCGTNGGCGTTCAGCAGGTGGCGGCCGACGAGCTGGCAACTGATTCCATCCTCGTCTCTTATTTTTCAGACGGATAATAGGTTCCTCAGGATTTTCTGTTATGCGTATGCTACAAATAGGGTGATGTGGGGGAGTTGTTTCGATGGCACCCGATTACGCAGAGCGGAGTTACGACCGTTCTTGGGATGAGATTGAGGACATGCTCGATTTAGCAAATGAGCGTGCAATCGAGTGGAGAGCCTGGTTTGAAGAATGCAAGAATAATGGGGATCGTGACGGTATGAAGGAAGCCGCACGGAATTACAAAGCGTTGGAAGGCGTCGTTAAGACGCTTAAGTGGGTCCTTGGTGAGAAGGGCGTAAATCATCCCTTGGATTGATTACCAGCCACGATTCTCCATGTGGACATCTAAGGTCTCAATCTCTAGACCTGGCATCGCTTCACCAATCATCTGACAAGCTTCAGCAACCTTTCCAGCATCTGAATGGTGGTGCGCAGCCAGTACTATGGCTTCTGCAGTACGTTCCGGATCAGAGGATTTGAAGATTCCAGAACCTACGAAGATTCCATCCATTCCATGACGCATCATCAGTGCTGCATCGGCGGGCGTTGCAATTCCTCCTGCAGAGAATGTCACGACAGGTAAGCGCTGATTACGGGCAATTAACTCAAGCACATGATCAACTTCTGCCTTGACATCCTCAAATGTTCCAAAGGGCGTATTTTCGAGAGTTAAGTCATGTAAGAACGAATTCCCCTCAATTCTATGGAATGGTTGCATTATCGCGTCAGAAACCGCTTCAATCGAGGTAGATTCACGTGAGATATAGGATATTTCCGCATTCAGGAGGCGGGCATGCTGTACGGCAGATACGACATTCCCTGTTCCTGCCTCGCCTTTGGTCCGCATCATAGCAGCCCCTTCGATGATACGACGCACCGCTTCCCCCATGTTTGTACAACCGCAGACAAATGGGACTGTGAAGTCACTCTTTGGGATGTGGAAGAAAGGGTCCGCAGGGGTGAGCACCTCGGATTCGTCAATCATGTCGACACCGAGGTTTTCAAGCACTCGTGCTTCATCTTCATGGCCAATACGAGCCTTTGCCATCACAGGAATAGATGTCGTATCGATAATCCCCTGAATCATGTCTGGATGACTCATACGCGCCACTCCTCCATCAGCTCGAATGTCAGCGGGAACGCGTTCAAGTGCCATCACTGCGGTAGCACCTGCCGCCTCTGCGATTTGAGCCTCTTCTGGTGTGACGACATCCATAATGACGCCGCCTTCCTGCATCTGTGCGAATCCTCGCTTGATGAGTTCGGTTCCATGGGTGAGTGTTGAGATGTCGACCATGNCGAACCCTCTAGTCACCTAATGATGAATGTTGAGTTCACTCCATAGAGCGTATTGTCGAGTAATCAATTGTCAGCAAGAACTGGAGAGTCGCCTGTGGCAACTTCAAGGTCAGGTGATTCGTCCTCGTTTCGATCAATCCATGCTTCCTCCTCATCAGGGACATCTGCGTCTGCAAAGATGGCATCTACGGGACATTCCGATACACAGGCCGCACAATCGATACATTCATCGGGATCGATTACAAGGTAGTTTTCACTCTCTCGAAAGGCATCTACTGGGCAAACTGCGACACAATCTTGGTACTTGTGGTCAACGCACGCACTCGTGACTACATGGGTCATACCTTGCCGTATGATGTAAAGCATTTAATATCTCGCTAACTTTTATATAGTTTAGGCTAGCCTAAACTATTGGTTATTCCTACCAGTAGTCCGTTTTATCAATTTTTAAATTAATTTCTTCAAAAGTGATTATTTCGCGATTTATTCAGTGTCGATTGCACTATGATTCCAATTGTTACCTAGGGCTTGGTCATACGCACGTTGTAGTACATTTTTTGCCACCTCCAACACATCTTGGCCAGGGTAAACTTCGATTTTGAATTCTCCTTTGATACATGGCAGTCTGCGTCTCGGGTCAGTGATTTTCACGATACCGCAGCAGAGGTCAGCGAGGCTCAATCTAAGGTGGAAGATGTTGTTTCCATCGATACGTAAGGATACATCTTCATCCATGAGTCCACTAAGTGCCTTGGTTCCCATCCTTGCTAGTGATTCACGACTTTTGGACTTCTTCCGTGTTCTTCGCTCAAATTCAACCTGTGGGGATCCATGCCAAGATCGGCCGACATCTTCCTTCGATTCCATGCCCTCTCCAGTTAGATTATCAAGTGCATGTCGGACGATTTTAATGTCGTCAAGGCCACTACTGTGGACCCTCCAAACGACGCTTAGCACTCCCATGCCTTNGTCTCAGAGTGGACAGGATATCACCTTGACCGATGAGGGATGGTGCTGCATACTGTTTTTCCACTCGTAGGGCTGTGTTCATATATTCGGGGCAGGTCGCCGACGGTGCAGACGGGTATCCCCCGGACTTAATTGGAGAATTTCACATGGCGGCGAAGAGTGCGAAGGCCCGTACGGCGGCCCGTAAGCAGAGGGACAAGTGGAAGGCTAAGCGATGGTTCACCATCCGTGCTCCGAGGTCCCCTCATAGCTTCAANGTCATCGGAGAGACCCTCGCTGAGGCGCCGGAGAATGTAATTGGCCGTGTTTACGAGATTACTCAGAACGAACTTGATGGTGACTTCACCCGCATGCATGTCAAACTCCGCTTCCGTGTCAATGAGACGCTTAGCCAGGATGCTCTTACCGAGTTTATCGGCCATGAAGTTCAGCGTGACCATTTCCGTAGGCAGATCCGTCGAAACCGTGGTAAGGTGGACCTAGTCGTCGATGTTGTGACTGAGGATGGTTACTTTGTACGATACAAGATGGTCATGATTTCATCTCGAAGAATCAAGTCGAGTCAGGCGACTGGAATGCGCAACGCTGCAACCGACTTACTCTACACTCGTGCAGCAGCTACTACGTGGCTCAAGATGCAGGCTGCCCTTCTTGATGGCACTCTTGAAAACGAAGTCAAGGACATCTGCTCTCCAATTCACAAGGTTCGCACGGTTTTGTTCCATAAGTCCGAATTGCGCCAGTCCGGTGTCGTGTTTGAAGACGGCCCAACCTTAGACGAGATTCACGCTCAGGAGGCACGTGAGAAGGCAGCAGAAAAGGTAGAGGCTACAGAGGCCGCCGATGTGCTTGTCGCTGCTGAAGCCGGTGAGGCGATTAGCGAACTTGTGGACGATTCCGATGATGGAGAGGCAAACACTCCCGCAGATGAATCTTCTAGTGACGAGTCAGTCGAGGCGGTTTCGGATGAAGAAGTCCCTGCTACTGATTCCGATTCCACTGATGTGGACTATGAGTCCATGAAAGTTCCAGAACTCAAGGCTCTTCTGAAGAAGGCTGGTAAGCCTGTCTCCGGGAAGAAGGCTGAGCTCATCGAGCGACTGAAGGAATGATCCAATGGCCCGCATTGCGGTGCTCTGTGGCACAGGTATGGATGCCCTAGCGGATTCTATCCCTTCTTCAATTACAATATCTGGCCATGAGTCCTTACGGGTTGACAGCCCTTGGGGTGAAGTGCCAGCCAACCTCCTTAGAATCTCAATGGAAGACAGTAACTCCCACGAGATTGCAATGATTCAACGTCACCATGGTGAAGGTGTTGTAACTCCTCCACACCGGATTGAGCATCGGGCAAATGTCCACGCTGCTCTTTCATTTGAGCCAGATGTTGTATTGAGTATCAACTCGGTTGGTTCTATGCGGCCCGATTTACCTCCAGGACATATTGCACTAGCGAAGCACACCCTCGATCTTACTGGACGTGTATGGACCTTCCATGATGACANTGCTACTCATGCGGATATGACTGACCATTTTGATTCNGAACTCTCGAATATCATTGCTGATTCTCTGAAGGAGAGTCAAGAAATCGTACCTCATGTCATTGTTGCTCAGATGACTGGACCACAATTTGAGACTCCTGCTGAGATTAATGCTCTGATGAATATGGGAGCGGATGTCGTGGGAATGACTCTTGCCGCTGAGGCAAAACTTCTCGCAGAATGTGATTGCCGGCATGTCGGCCTAAGTGTCTCATCGAATTGGGCGGCTGGCCAGACGCCAGGAGATTCAACGGCAGAAATTGATCACTACGCTGTTGAGGGTTTGGCATCCACAGTCCATGGTCGACTCTGGGTGGCTCTGTTTTCTTTGATGTCAACGTAGAATCATCACCTGCGGTTTGAGTTCTCTCGCGATAATCGATATAATCGATAATCAACAATTTCAACCATCATGCTTCCAATGATTGAAATCGTAGATTTGGTCGAACTGTGATATGGTGCAGGTCAACCATGCGATAATCGCATTATCTATTGCACTGAATATGATCCTCGCAGGTGCCCTTTATTCCATCATTTCTGGTGAGGAATCCCCTGATCCTGAAATTGTGTTCTTCGAACGTTTGGATGAGAGTCTAGTGGAATTCGATCGCGAAGATACCATTCGACTTGCTACTTTCAATATCCGGACATTTGGTGTGACAAAGATGGGTAAGGCGGAGGTCGTCACAGAATTAGTTGAGATTTTCGATCGCTATGATATGGTGGCAGTTCAAGAAATCAAAGATATCAACCAAGAAGTTCCTTACAGATTCTTGGATGAATTGAGAAATGGTTCCTCAGATGAGTGGGAAATGTTGTTGTCAGAACGTAGTGGTCAACAAGAGGATGATATTGGTGGCCAGGAGCAATATGCGGTATACTATCGTAATTCCAGTGTTCGGCCATTGAATGATTCTAAACTTCACAACGACAGTATGTTGGATGAATTTTATCGAGAGCCATTCTTGACCGAGTTCTCGGTCCTAACNAAGGATGGTGAGATTTCCAATCTCTCATTTCTCATGATTTCTATACATACATCTCCAGGAGTTGCCGTCGATGAACTCCATTCATTGTCGAATCTCACAATGGAACTCCCTGAATCCGATAGATTGGTGATTCTTGGAGATATGAATGCAGATTGCAACTATGCNTCATTGAATGAATTAGATGATCTTACCATCCGAAATTCGAATTTTACGTGGGTTGTTCCAGATGACGCTGATACAACATTCTCTTCGACGAGATGCGCTTATGACCGAATAATCTTAGATGAACAAATCTCGAGTTCGTATACTGGGTGGTGGGGAATTGATCGAGACATGAGTAGTTCGAATGTATCTGATCACTTCCCTGTGTGGGTTGAGTTTCTGCGTCCAACGAAATCGGCTTAATTACTGATTATTTACATATTGAAATGATAGCATATTTTCATTTTCTCAATCAATTTCGATTAGGCCCCTCGTAAGAATTGATTTAAGTTGCCTCTCGACAACCTCTGGTTATACTTTGCCGTCTTGCATTGCGTAACCACTGAGATGAGACCATGGAAACGAATGTCTTGGTCACATCAGACAATATTGAATATGTCAAGAGTATTGGTGCGGAAACCATTGACATGGTGCTTACTTCACCTCCCT
>PATD01000027.1 GCA_002713585.1 Methanobacteriota archaeon | reverse complement strand
TACGTCGTGCAGTTCACTCCTCTCGCGCTAACCGGCGCCAGCCGTATGGTCACCGTGCTCACGAAGGTCGACGTAAGCCCGTTGCTGGAATGAAGCACTCAGTCGAGTGGTGGGGCAAGGGCCGTGGTGTTAGCCGAATTATGCGTCGTTCAGGATCTCGTGAGGGTGCAGAAAACCCTCACACACGTGGTGGTCGCCGAGCTCATGGTCCGAAAGTTGCCAAGGATTGGTCTCAGAAACTTAACCAGAAGGAGCGTCGTGCTGCACGAGATAGCGCTATTGCTGCATCCAATGACTCGGATACTGTTCGTTCACGCGGTCACCGTGTCTCAGAGGATGTCTCCTTCCCACTTGTTATTGAGGCTGCGAAGGGAAGCATCGAATCGTTTGATCTTGACAAGGGCACACAGCGCTTCGTATCCATGATGGAGGCGATTGGCCTCGGCGATGATCTATCTCGCGCAAAGAGCGGTCGTAGCATCCGCGCCGGTAAGGGCAAGATGCGCGGTCGACGTCGTAAGACCCCGAAGAGCGTCTTGCTTGTCGTTTCCGACAAGTCCACTCTCGGGCGTGCTGCCCGTAATCTACCTGGTGTCGATGTAGTCGCCGTGAAGGATCTCTCCGCTGAGCATCTTGCTCCTGGTGGTGATGTTGGACGGCTAACAGTCTACACCAAGGAAGCTGTCGAGGAGATGAGGTGATTCTGATGGTCGACCCCTATGACGTGATTCTCCAGCCATGGATTACTGAGAAGTCCCTCAACGCACGTCGCGTTGCAGACCCCGACCCGAATGGGCACAGGGAAAACAACAACCGAATCGAATTCATCGTTCGGCGTCGTGCGACAAAGGCAGATATCAAGGCAGCAGTCGAAGATTTACTCGAAGTCAAGGTTGCAAAAGTCAACACGCGAATTATGAAAACTGGCAAGCACGCGAGTGTCAAGCTCGCTGAAGGTTACGATGCGGAGGAGGCAGCGCTGAAACTCGGCGCTTTCTGATGAGGTGATTATTATGGGTAAGAGAACACGTTCACAACGCCGGGGATCGTCCCCGAAGAACCGCGTCCGGAGCCATCGTTTCCCTGGACGTTCCCAAGTCCCTCGTATTGAGGACGAAGTGGTTACTGTCGTGGAGTTAATCCATAGTCCCGTCCATACCGCGCCACTCGCGCGTGTGAAGATGGATAGTGGCGAGCATTTCCACATAGTCGCTACTGAAGGAATGGGTGTTGGTCAGAAGATTGCCATTGGAGGTAATGTCTCACTCCGACCAGGAAATATCACGACACTGGGGAGTATCCCTGAAGGCACCCCTATCAGTAACGTCGAGGCTCGGCCTGGCGACGGCGGTAAGATCGCTCGAAGTGGAGGAAATTCAGCAGTCGTCGAATCGAACATGGGCGATATTGTCCGAGTCCGCTTGCCCTCGGGCCGGATGAAAGAACTCAACGCGAATTGTCGCGCATCCATCGGTATCCTCGGTGGCCATGGCCGAACTGACAAGCCGATGATGAAGGCAGGTTCTGCTCACTATCGCGCTAAGGCGCGCGGTAAGTTGTATCCCTCTGTATCTGGTGTCGCCATGAATCCCGTGGATCACCCTCATGGTGGTGGAAACCACCAGGCTGTGCACGGACCTAACTCCGTACCACGTACTGCTCCACCCGGCCAGAAGGTCGGGCATATCGCGCCGAGTAGAACTGGGCGCGGTCGTTCGAAGTCGAAGGAGGCCTGATTCATGGGTCGTAAGAAGAAGAAGATGTTCCGTACGCCGAAGATTGCGCGCCGTCAGGCACGCAAGCGCCGCTCTAAGCTAGCCGGTCGTCGCGAACGTGAATTCCTTTATCGCGGCTACAAGATTGAGGAACTCAAGTCAATGCCCCTCGTCCTTCCAGACGATGATCCGGGTATTTGTATCGCGGATATCGTACCTGCAAAAGTTCGCCGCACTCTTCTGAATGGACTACCTCGTGAGCAGCAGCATCTCTATGACCGTGTCGTCAAGAGTGAGCGCACTGTGCGTACGCATTGCCGAAGTATGTATGTCATGCCTGCTATGGTTGGCAAGACTGTCGCAATTCATAACGGGCAGAAGTTCGTTGAGGTTGAAATGCGTGAACAGATGATTGGACACGCTCTCGGCGAATTCGCTCCTACTCGGCGCGGAGTTACGCACACTGGTGTTGGTGTGGGTGCAACTCGTGGTTCGAAGCATGTGGCATTGAAGTGAGGTGAAGGAAGATGGCAAGAGATTCAAACAAGTCCCGTAGCGGGTATACTCAGTTACTCCAGAGTACGCCCGGCTTCCACAGCCTAACCACCGCTCGCGCGGTGAATCTGGATATTCATCACAAGCACTGCTACCAACTCTGCCGATTCTTACGCAACAAGACAGTTGGAGATGCGATTGCTTATCTTGAATTGGTTATCAAGGCAGATGGCTGGATCGAGGATCCAAACAACCCAGATGGCTACAAGCGTCACAACGAGCACCATATTCGCCGTAAGGCCCGTGCTATCCCCTACGTCCGCCGTTCCCGCAAGGGGAAGGGTGGAAACACGATGGCTGGCCACCGTAAGGGTAGAATGGGTCCTGGTCGTTTCCCGGTCAAGGCATCTCTAGCATACATCCGCCTTCTTCGCTCGGCAATGAACAATGCCCGCGAGCAGTATGAGGACATCGATGATGTTGAAGACATGGTGATTACACACATCGCAGCTCACCGCGGACAAGTCCAGCGAGCTTTCCGGCCCCGTGCACGTGGCCGTGCAACTCCAAAGAACCACTACCAAGTCAATCTCGAGGTATTCCTTGAGGCAGTCGCTGAAGAAGACGACTGGGACATGGATGACGGAGACTTCTGAGGTGATTTAAGATGGCGAAGGGAAGCAAGGAAAACATCGTTCGTACATTCATCAACCGGAATGTTGAGCGCCATTTGGTCAAGGAGTTTTTACTCCATGAGACTCAAGATGCCGGATTCGGAGGCCTCACTTTCAAGAGGACTCCTGAGGGCGAGATGATCGTACTCGAAGCTGAAAACGTGGGTCGAGTTATCGGAACTCGTGGCCGTATTATCAATGAACTCACCCGCCGCTTGGAGCAGGATTTCAACCTACACCAGCCTAAGCTTGAGGTGGGAGAATGCGAGAAACCTGCTCTGAATGCTCAGATTATGGCAAGCCGCCTCGCCTCCTCACTTGAGCGAGGGTGGTTCTTCCGGCGTGCAGGAAACAGCACTGCAATGAACATCATGAATGAAGGTGCACGTGGTTGTCTGATTGTCCTTTCCGGAAAGGTCAGCGGCGCTCGTAACCGGACCCAGAAGTTCCAAGCAGGACACATCAAGTTCTGTGGAGAGACCGCTTTGTCCACTATGGATGTAGGCTATGCTGTTGCAGTCAAGAAGCTCGGGACTATCGGTTGCACTGTCGCGATTATGCGTCCAGGCACACGCTTGCCTAACGAACTTATCATCAAGAGTCGTGAGGAAGTGGGTCTCGAACCACTACCACACGACTACGAGATCACTGAGTCTCGTCTATCCTCAGTCAGTGAAGATGAGGACGGGGAACTAGTTCCTGATATGTCTGAGGACGAGATGGTGGAAGCCAGTGTCCAAGCTATTGCAGAGTTTGAAGCCGAGATGACTGGCGGAGAGGAGGAGTGATTGTATGACCCATCTCAAGGCCCGTGAAATCGATGAGATGAGCGATGAAGTTCGCGAGAAGCGTCTTATCGAACTCCGCGAGGAACTCTTGCAACTAAGGGCTCAGAAGTCCCTAGGTGGATCAGTACAGAATTCTGGTGAATTCAAGCAGACCCGGAGAAGTATCGCCCGTCTGCTCACCAAGATGAACGAGAAGAAGGAGTAGGAACGAATGGCAAGCATCTGTAATCTGTGCGGCCTACCCGATGAATTATGCATTTGCCAGGAAATCGCAAAGGAGCAACAGAAAGCAATCATTCGCACAGATAGAAGGAGGTATGGAAAGATGGTAACTATCGTTGAAGGAATCGATGATTCCGCAATTGACATCCATGACCTTGCTAAGACGCTGAAGAGTCGCTGCGCTAGTGGTGGCACCGTTAAGGGGCGAACCATTGAACTCCAAGGAGATCACAAGAAGCGTGCCTCGAAGGTGCTTGAACAGAACGGCTACACGGTGGAGGTGCGCTGAATGGAGATAATCCACCTTCCCTGGCTATCTCGGAATCTCCGAGTTGTCAGTTCGGCCGATCCAAGCCTTGAGGGCATAGAAGGCTGCGTTTTGGACGAGACGCGCCGCACGCTTGTCGTGCAGAAGGGAGAGCGAGAGATTCGCATTCCAAAGTCCGTTATTCGATTTTCAATCGATGGTTCTGAAGCTATCGATGGGCGTTCTGTATGCCAGAGGCCAGAGAACCGGATTCATATGAATTGGAGGATGAAGTGAAATGACCACACCCCGTGATATCGGCGTCGACGTGAAGGCACCAGAGGGCGAATGGGACGGCAGTGAGAACTGTCCGTTCTATGGAAGCCTCCGTGTGCGCGGACAGATTATCGAAGGACTTGTCGCAAGCGTCGGCATGTCTGATTCGATTGTTGTGCAAAACGAGCGAATTCGATCGATGAAGAAGTACGAGCGATATGAGAAGCGCACTAATCGGTACACTGCTCACCTGCCTACCTGTATCGGAGATATCGCTGTAGGCGACCGTGTTCGCATCATGGAATGTCGCCCTCTATCCAAGACGGTCTGTTTCTGTGTAATTGAGAAGGAGGCCTCAGAATGAAGGGTATCTCCAGCAAGGTTACGCGAGCAATCCCATCCATGGGGACGATGCTCTGTGTTGATAACAGCGGTGCAAAGGTCGTTCAATTAATCACAGTCCTCCGACGAGGTTCCGTGCATCGCCGTTACCCTGCAGGTGGCATAGGCGACCTCATTCAGGTCACTGTCAAGCGCGGTACCCCTGAAGTACGGAGAAAGGTCCACCATGCGATTATCGTTCGGCAGCGCCGTCCGTTCCGACGCGCAGATGGGACCTGGGTTCAGTTCGAGGACAATGCTTGTGTTCTAACCAACGAGAAAGGTGAGCTCAAGGGATCCGACATCAAGGGTCCTGTTAGTCGAGAATCCGCGGAGCGCTGGCCTCGTGTCGCTGCAACCGCGAAGCAGATTGTGTGAGGTGAAAGATATGGTACGTAGCAGTCAGCCAAGAAAGCAAAGGAAGGCGGCGGGTTCCGCCCCCAATCATAGTCAGCGTAAGCGTGTTCGCGCACGCCTACAACTTGAGGACAATTCCTTCACAACCGTTCGCAACATCACCGTTCGTGCAGGCGACACAGTGAAGGTTGTTCGCGGCGATTTTGGATTCCCTAACAGTAAGAAGTCCGATGGCCGTGGTAAGAGAAACCAAGGCAAGCGTGGCGCATCTGGCATTGAGGGCGAAGTTCTCAAGGTCAATCCAGATGGTACTCTCCACATCGAGGGCATTGCCGTCACTAAGTCAGATGGTAAGGATGAGCCTATGCCGGTCCGCGCTTCAAACGTGGTCGTCATCAAACTCGATGATTCCGATGCAAAGCGGATGTCCAAGCTAGCCGAGCGAGAAAACAGAGGTGCATGAGATGGGTCGAAGCAGTCACATGAAGAGATTGGCAATGCCACGAAGTTGGCCACTTCCACGAAAGACTAGTGTTTGGGTCCAGCGTCCAGATCCTTGCGGTCATCCTATCGACCGTTGTATGCCGATTGGCATTGTTCTCCGAGATATTCTAGGTGTTGCTGGAACACGTCGAGAGGTTAGTCAGATTCTGAACAAGAGTGTCGTCGAGGTCGATGGCCGTGTAGTGACATCTACTGGCCGAGGTGTAGGTCTTCTAGACATTCTTACCGTAGGCGGCCAGAATTACATGTGCGTCCTCGATAATCGTGGGCGTCTCGCTTACAACCCGATTTCCAAGAAGAGTGCAGGCACCAAGTTCTGCCGCCTTAATGGTAAGAATACAATCAAGGGTGGAAAGACCCAACTTTCGTTCCACGATGGTCGAACAATCATCGTTGACGAAGCAAGTAAGGATACATGGGCCACTGGTTCTACGTGTATCATTGACCTCGCATCTGGCAAGATTAAGGATACTCTCAAGGCTGAATCTGGGGCTTCATGCTACCTTATTGGCGGGAACCACGTTGGTGAGATTGCGACCCTCAAGGAAATTGAGACCAAGCGGTCCTCTATGCCTAACGAGATTACTTTCGAAGAGGGTTATGGCACCATCGAGGACTATGTCATGGTTATTCCATCTACAGATTCCCTTCCCTTGGAGGTGACTGAATGAGTGGAGCCAATGTGATGACAGCGACTCGCGTCACTAAGATCACAATCAACATCGGTGTTGGCGAAGGTGGCAACCGGCTCCAGACAGCTGAGCGCGTGCTTGAGGTCCTAACTGGATCCACGCCTATACGGACACTTTCGAAGAAGACGAACCGTGATCTTGGGACGCGTGAAGGTGCGCCTATTGGTTGCAAGGTTACGATGCGTGACCAGGAGCAGATCCAATCTTTCCTAAAGGACGCCTTTTGGGTTCGTGAGAACACACTACCTGCTTGGAATTTTGATACCTCGGGTAACTTGTCCTTTGGTATCTCTGATTACACAGATTTCCCTAAGCAGAAGTATGACCCTGACATTGGTATCTTTGGCATGGACATTAACGTCGTGCTTGAGCGCCCTGGTCACAGGGTAAGTCGACGTCGTCGTCGTGCACATCGTGTGGCAATAAATCATCGAGTCAGCCGGGAGGAGTGCATGGCGTACTTCACCGGAAACTATGGCTTGACCATCGTGGAGGAGTGAATAACATGGGACGAGATCATGGAGAAAGAATCGGGCGCACAATCGGGTGCCGCCGTTGTGGACGGAAGCGAGGTATGGTGCGTCGTTACGGTCTACGTCTATGCCGCCAATGTTTCCGCGACTCCGCTCCGGAATTAGGATTCAAGAAGTACGAGTGAGGTGATGAAGAGATGCAATTCGACCCCCTAAGTGACGCATTTGTGCGTATGTACAACGCTGAGCAGGCAGGCCATTACATGGTCACAGTCAGCCCGGCGAGTAAGCTTCTTGGAAGTATGTTGACGATTATCAAGGAACGTGGCTATATTGGAGAGTTTGAGAAACTTGACAATGGCCGTGGTGGCTCTTACAGAATCGAGTTGATTGGTGCAATCAACCGCTGTGGCGTCATTAAGCCGCGATATTCCGTCAAGCGAAGTGATTTCGAGAAGTGGGAATCCCGCTTCCTACCTGCACAGGACTTCGGTGTTCTTCTCATGACAACCAACCAGGGAGTCATGAGTCATGACAAGGCGAAGGAGGCCCGTGTCGGTGGTCGTCTTCTGGCGTACATCTTCTGAGGTGAGAAAATGGCGAAACTCGATCAAATTATTCACACCATCGAACTCCCTAACGGAGTTAGTCATTCGATAGATGGCGATACTCTAACTCTATCCAAGGATGGCTCTCAAATTACTCGGGATTTCCGGCACAGCCGGGTATCTATCCGCGTTTCAGGAGACTCCCTTGAGGTTCATTGCGACCTCCCACGCCGCCGTGAGAAGGCGCTCGCAGGAACATGGGCTGCCCACATCCGAAATATGGTCGCGGGTATAGACACAGGATTCACCTATCGGCTCAAGGCCGTGTACTCTCACTTCCCGATGACTATCAAGGTTCAAGGTAACGAGATGTCGATTACCAATTTATTCGGGGAGAAGGTCCCTCGTATCGCTCCACTCCCATGGAGTCCTACTGACGTCAAGGTCGAGGTCAAGAACAAGGTCGATGTGATCGTTACAGGCGCTGATATCGAGAAGGTCGGTCAGACCGCAGCTAACATCGAGCGTGCATGCCGAATTCGCAAGCGTGACCGGCGTGTATTCCAGGATGGCATCTACATTGTTGCCAAGGCGGAGACAGAGTGAGGTGAGAATATGTCCGAATACCAAGACATGACTGTTGCAGAACTCAAGGTGATTCTGAAGGAACTCGGTCTATCGAGCACTGGCAAGAAGGCCGATCTTATTGAGCGCCTCGAAGCGGCGTCCGAGGATACTGTTGAGGAGGATCCTACCGTGATGGAAGATGCCGAAGAAGAGGTCGACGATGACGACGACTTTGACGACTTTGACGATGATTGGGATGATGATGGTGAGGAGGAAATCCATCGTGCTAAGCAGAAGCCTGAACTTGATGATGAGACTCGTAAGGCTCTCGCTACTCGTGATGCGCAGGGTCGTAAGCAGCCCAAGTTCCGTCGCCAAGAGTGGTACCGTTACAAGCGCCTTTCCCGTTCAGGATGGCGCAAGCCGAAGGGATACCAGTCCAAGCAGCGTCTAAACATGAAGTACAGAACTCCTATGGCTCGCGTTGGTTATGGGAAAATCAAGGCCGCACGTGACCTTCATCCGTCAGGCTTTGCAGAGGTTCTTGTGCACAATACTGAGGGCCTAGATGGTCTCGATCCCGCTACTCAAGCAATTCGTATTGGTCGCGGAGTAGGTAATCGAAAGCGCAGTGCAATCCATGACAAGGCCGATGAGTTGGGGATCCGTATCCTCAATCGTCGTTCAATTGAGAAGAGAGGTGACCTCTGATGCAGATAACTAACCAGCGCCGCATGGCTGCAAGTATCTTTTCGAAGCGTGAAGGCCGCAATGTTGGTGTTCACCGTGTTTGGATTCATCCTGACTACATCGACCAGGTGTCGAGTGCAGTTCAGAAAGAGGATATTCGAGAACTCATTGATGAGGGCGTCATCAAGGCACGACCAATCAAGGGCACCAGTCGAGGTCGAGCTCGTAAGGCTGACATCCAGCGCGCTAAGGGTCGTCGTGTAGGACATGGAAGCCGTAAGGGTTCGAAGAAGTCCCGCACTCCGAAGAAGGAGAAGTGGATGAAGACCATTCGCGCTCAGCGTCGGGTTCTCAAGGACTTCCGCGAGGTTGGAACTCTTGATCCCAGCCAATACCGCTACTACTACCGTAAGGCCAAGGGCGGGAGTTACCGTTCTATTGCGCATATGCGGGCCAACATTGAGTTGGATGGAATTTCTATTGGAGGCGATGAATGATGGCCGTACATGGTAAGAATCAGCGAGCGAGGTACAAGCGTCGACGCACAGGTGAGACTGACTATAGGCGCCGCCTCAAGTTACTCCGCGGAGAACTCCCGCGGGCTGTTGTTCGAGTCAGCAACACTCGCATCATCGCCCAGATGGTGGAATTTGATCTCGATGGGGACAAAGTTCGTCTTCAGTTCACAAGCAGCGATTTGCGATCTCATGGCTGGCCTAAGGATGCCTCAATCAAGTCCGTCCCTTCTGCCTATCTCACTGGATTTGCGTTGGGTAAGAAGGCCATCGCGGCAGGCATCGATGAGGCTATCCTCGATATCGGTCTTGCAGCGTCCACACGTGGTAATCGTGTATTCTCCGCCCTCAAGGGAATGGTTGACGCCGGAATGCATATCCCTCACAGCGAAGAAATCCTTCCCTCCGATGACCGCGTTAATGGCGAGCACATCAATGAGAAGATTGCAGGTGCGGTTGAGAAGACTCGCACTAAGATAGAGGGGGCGATGTCATGAGTGAGGAATTCGCTCTCGCCCCAGGTCTTGCTTGGGCTCTTGGCCAGGTTGAGGATGATTCCAGTGCTGGCGGCCCACGTCGTCGCGGACCAGATCCGCGCCTTGCATTGAGGGAATGGGTCCAGAACGGTGCACGCACCCGTCTCGGACGCATGATTATCAGTGGGGAAATCACATCATTTGAACAGGCAATTTCTTCCCGCCTCCCTATCCGGGAGCCTGAAATTGTTGATGCATTCTTCCAGCCTAACCTCCATGTTGAGATGATTGGTCGTCCTCGCCGTATTCAGCGAATGACTGACTCCGGTCAGAGGACACGGTTCAACGTCATGGTTGTCGTAGGTAACAAGGACGGCGTAGTCGGTCTTGCTACTTCGAAGGGCAAGGAGGTTGCAGCAACAATTCAGAAGGCTACTAACAAGGCTAAGCTCAACATGATCAGTGTCCGCCGCGGCAATGGTTCGTGGGAATCTGGTGGCGGCCCTGGCCGTTCTGTTCCAATGAAGATTACCGGCCGGGCTGGTTCGACGCGCATCACTTTGATGCCAGCACCTACTGGAAAGGGTCTTGTCATTGGTGAAACCGGCCGTATGATTCTAGACATGGCTGGAATTACTGATGTATGGTCAAGCAGTAAGGGTCAAACTCGTACTCAATACAACTTCGCTCGGGCGACTTTCAACGCCCTCAAGGAAACTAACCGGCTTCGTATCAGTCGTGAGGATGTTGAACGTCTTCACATCGCACGTGGAGGGATGTCCTGATGGCTTGGCTCGTAATTCGTGCTCGTAGCGATCGTGGTGTCGAGCGTTCTATTCGTGAGACTATGGGGCACCTCAACCTCACTCGTGTTAACCATGCGGTGATTATCCCTGAGAACGATACATACGCTGGCATGCTCCAGAAGGTCAAGGACTACGTGACATGGGGGCAGGTTAGCGCCGATTCCATTGCTAGCCTCCTTCGTGAACGTGGCCGCCTCATTGGCGACAAGCCGGTTGATGATGCAGCGATTGCCGCATCCACTGAGCATGGAGATATCTCTTCTTTTGCAGCCGCAATCGCTTCAGGCGATGCCACGATGAAAGATGCTGCTGATTTGAAGCGCGTTTTCCGACTCCATCCCCCTCGCGGAAGCAAGGGCTGGGGAGGACTCAAGCGAGCATACACTGTTGGTGGTGCTCTGGGTCACCGAGGTGCAGCGATTGAAGATCTTGCTGCAAGGATGATGTGAGGTGAATTAACATGCCATCGAGAACCAACAAATTCCGAGGAAGAAGCCGCTATCATGGTCGAGGCAAGAAGGCAGGCCGTGGCGCAGGAAAGCGCGGAGGTCGAGGTAATGCTGGTCTGAACAAGCATCGGCTCATGACTCGTCTGAAGTACATGCCTGGTCATTGGGGAATGCACGGTTTCAATCGCGATCCAAGCCTCCGCACTGTCCACAACAGCGTCAATGTCTCTGTTGTAGAGAATATGCTTGGCGATGACGACACTATTGACTTGGGCAAGATGGGTATTGACAAGCTGCTTGGTTCTGGTCGCGTGACTCGTGCATTGCATATCACCGTGGAGCATGCCTCCGCTCGCGCAGTCGAGAAGATTGAAGCCGCCGGTGGTTCCGTTACCCTTGCTGAGGGTGACGAATGGGAAGAGGAGTAAACTCTGCCAATCTAATAGAGTAGGAAGCGAGATTCAGGAAGTGAGTGCATGGTTGGACGTGGAGTGAACACCATTGGTGCAGTCACCATGGCCGTCCTGTACTGGGGGGGTCTAATTTACTGGCGCTCCGATGAACTCTTCGGAACTGATTCCGCGGCACAGATGGAGGCAGGTTACCTTCTCCTAGCTAGTGTCCCGTATGCTTTCTTCTTCATGTGGGGTCTTCGAAACGACTTGCCTGAACAGATGTCGGAAAGCCCCTTCCTGAAATATACCAAACTCTACATTTGGTTGCTATATGTTGCCGGTCTTTTCTATTGGTGTATTCTGGATTCCCAGAATGTAGGCTTCCTTCTTGTTGGGATTATGATCTTGGGTGCGGGGACTGCTGCATCGATTGCCTGCCTAATCTACACGGGTGATGAGTCGAGTCGCCTCTACGCTCTCAGGCGTCTAGTTGACGTATATCCCTCAATCCAGAAGCCTGAGGGTCACGTTCGATTTATGTCGAAATTATGGACGACCACTCTTGTCCTAATTGTCTACTTCATGATGACGAATGTGATGATTTTCGGCCTTGCTGAATCCACACTTGACATATTTTCCTCCTTCCGAGCAATCATGGCTGGAGCCAGTGGTTCCATCATGCATTTGGGAATTGGACCGATTGTTACTGCATCGATTATCATGCAACTCTTCGCTGGTGCCAAGATTATCAATCTCGATTTGCAGGATAGCGACGATAAGCAACTCTACCAGGGGATTCAGAAACTTCTAGTTCTCTTCATGATCCCAATCGAGTCAATTCCTCAGGTGTATGGTTTCCTTGATCCCCATCCCGATTTCATCATATCATTTGGTGAAGGATGGGCTCAGGCCCTTATTGTGTTCCAACTTTTCCTTGGTTCCTATCTTGTATTCTTGCTCGATGAACTTGTTAGCAAGTGGGGTATCGGTTCTGGTATCTCTCTATTCATTGCTGCAGGCGTCGCTCAGTCCACTTTCGTTGGGACACTCTCCCCTCTACCGACGGTTGCTGAGGCGCCAATTAGCCTCGATAACCCTCCATCTGGAACCCTTCCGATGATTTTCTACACTCTCCGAACGGCGTCAAACTTGGAGATGACGCAAGGTGGGGCCGGAGGTGGAGGTATGTTTGAAACCATGTTGTTGAATCATGCCAACCCGATTGCTGCTCTAGTATCTTCAATCATCGTGTTCCTAGTTGTGGCCTATGCTGAGTCCTCAAAACTCGAGCTTCCGCTAACTCATGGTAAAATGAGAGGCCACAAGGGGCAGTATCCTATTCGCCTCGTTTACGCTTCGAACATTCCCGTGATCTTGATGGCTGCACTTCTCGCAAACGTAAACATGTTCACGTTACTATTCTGGAGCCATCCAGTGCTTTCCACTGTTCCGATACTTGGTCGAGAAGGCGCCTTCTCGATTGCAAAATATCTCGGTGCTTATGATGCAGGAGCAACGACAGCACAGGATGGACTTGCATGGTACATATCGATGGTCAATGGTGTCCAAGATTGGCTCATTCCTCTGCTCGACCAGAGTGGGGATGCATATGGTCATTCATTATGGCAAATCATGATCCACGTCTCAGCATATGTGATTGTGATGACGATTGGTTCGATGGTTTTCGCGAAGTTCTGGATTGAGACCACAAACATGAGTGCGAAGGACGTTGCTAAGAACATCGAGAGGACAGGGATGCAGATTCCAGGGTTCAGAAAGAATCCGAAGGTTGTCGAACAGATCCTCGAGCGATACATCCCTCCTGTGACACTTTTCTCGGGTGCTTTCGTTGGTTTGCTAGCTGCTGGAGCCGACCTGTTGGGTACTGTTGGTAACGCGACGGGTACAGGTCTTCTTCTTGCAGTCGGTATTATCCTGAGGACCTATGAGCAAATTCAGAAAGAACAAGCGATGGAAATGCACCCTGTTCTTCGAGAATTCTTTGGGGCAGAATGATACAATTTCAATCCCAGTCAATATTTTAGGCTTAATCTAAGGATTAGCACTATGGGCACACCTTTACCAAACCACTTGAAATCAATATTTCTAGTATCGTTGATGACTCTCTCAGTTCTACTTCCGGGTTGTATAGAATCGCCCTTGATTGATGATGAAGATGTAGATCCAAATTCTGCACCTAAAGAAGCCATGGGGATGTGGTGGCCAACAGTAGATGGGATTATTGGAATCCCTATATTGTCTGGCCATTCTGAATGGTCTGATGCACACAAAATTGACATTAATTTTCAGGACGACTCTGGCTCATTACATGGGGCTAAGTTGACCTACAAATCAGTTGAAGAAGGCATGGCTCTAGCGCTTGAGATTGATAGCCTGAAGGATACGCCACAGTCTATTATTGTCGAATTCCCTGATCGTGAAATTTCTTTGAATATTGACTCTACTGAATCTAAATTTGGGCCAAGTATGACAATCGGCTCTGAATCGTTTGATTTTTTCACACTACGGCCTGGATTTGAGGATTCTTTAGGGAAGGATAACATTGCTGCAATTTATGATTTTGATTCCAACGATTTGGTTGTTGAAGTAACTGCCGAAGACCTTTTCTCCAGTTCTACTGAGGTGTCTTACGCTCTCAAATTGGAATTTGAAAATACCACCTGGCAATTCGATAAAACCACAACATTCGATTGGGTTTTGCCTTATTTGTTTCCTCGTAATGACATAAGTATCCAAGGAATCGAGGTTATTCAGACAATACAGACTGCTGATATGGCAATCCCGTTAATTGAAGGCAAAAAATCTCTAGCACGAGTTTATGTTGACAGTAGGAACTTCTCCACAGCTGAAGTTACCGTAACTCTGAAACTTTGTATTCTTATTTTCTGTGTCGATCAACTGGAGAAAAATCATCTAGCGGTGAAGAATCCAAATCGTGACAACTTTGATCACAGTGCTAATTTTGTTTTACCAGACCATTGGGTGACGTTTGAAGGGTATACTGAAGCAATACCTATTGGTTTGGTAGCAAAAATAACTCCGAATTATGGAGATGGAATCATCACATATCTAGACCCAAACAAATCGAACAATAATTTCATGGAAGTCATTACACTAAATCCCACTCATGATTTGTCAATCCTCGTTCTTCCAACAAGAGAATGGGTAACTTGGGATGGCAGCGATGACCCTGCAATAAGAAATGAGGCTACTATGGAGTACTGGATGGACACAACTGAGGCAGCCTTCCCAGTCGGTAATTTGGACGTAACTTACCTTTCTCCAATACTCAGCCCGGATTTGTCAAACGCCTCAGCTGTTGAAGTAAATAATTGGCTTAGGACATTGGATGCCTTCCTTTCCATAGGACTTGATTATGATCAGATGTTTGGTGCACGTTCCTCTTCCAGAGGAGGCTTATCAGATCCGTTGTGGTCGAGTTCTGGAGTTGGATTGAGCCGTGTATCTTCCTGTGGGGATGCGGGTTCGACAAGTCGTCAATTATGTGCTGCTCACGAAATAATCCACAATATTGGCCCATCAAATTTTGATGGTGACGGAGATGGTTTTTCCGGCTCAGACTCTAGCGATGAGGATTGGGGTACACATTTACAATGCAGAACTGGTGGATCCGGTTCTGGGGACGATGCTGTTTGGAGAAACCTCTTTGGTACAAGCGACATTAATGCCAATATTCAGGATTTGGGATGGGATAGTAACGTACCTCTGCCAGAAACGAACAACCTTGCATTAATCCCGTCCGCTTATCCGGATTTAATGTCTTATTGTAGAGCCGGAAATGGAGGTCCTGCAGACACCGGAAACACACCCACAAGCGGCAATGATGCTAACACGGGTGCTCCGTGGAATTTACCATATGTTACAAATCAAACTAAGTGGATGTCGACATATCATTATCTGTACCTTTACGACCAATTATCGGATTGGGATACATCTAATCCCCCTTATCTAGACTTTTATTCGAGCACTTCAGGTTCAAGTTCTGATGGGCGTCAGGTGGCACCGATCAGAACAATTCGTGTTGTTAGTGGAATGGCAGATGACAATGGCGCAAACCCAACCCTCTCCCATTCTTGGGAATCAGAAGGAGTCCTACCCACAGGTTCGAACTATCAAGGTTCATATGTAGGTCGCCCTCATGTCGGTCATAGCCATGATAATCACGGAGATGACCGCGGAAATGGTGCTCAAGGCGATGATGAAGGCCCTGATCAAAGAACCTTCCACTGTAGTTCCACTGTCGGTGGAACTCCCGACACAGAAATTCCATTCTCTGAAGTAAATGATGGGAAAAGGGACTGCGGAGATGGTTCTGATGAACCTCAAGACTTCGATAATGACGGTACTATAGACAACTGGTTTGACTGTATGGATGGTTCAACTGTCTCGATGGAACTAGTCAATGATGGCAATGATGACTGTCCTGATGGCGATGATGAATCTCATGATAATTCCAGTGATTCCGATAGTGAACCAATGTACACAATTCGTGTATTGGACAATTCAGGCAATGTCCTCGACTCTGTTCAATACACGCCTAATTTTGAAGTACATGAATCAAATGAAACAACCGATGATTTCTTTACATTTTACTTTCAAGATAATGGAATGATTAATTCCATCGAAATCATTGAAAATTCCACAGGCCGTTTGATAGATTCTAAGCAATCTTCAGGTCAACCTACAACTCGGATGTCTTCGCTAGATGCAACCGAGTTCTCTCGTGAAGAGATAGTGGATGTCAAATGGTCTCAAGCGACATCATCATCAAACAATGATGTGTTATATCAATTGGAATATTCCTGGGGTAATGATGTATGGTTGCCGATTGGTGGTATGACAAGTTCCACATCAAAATCGTTCAATTTAGATACCTTGCCCGGTGGGACGAGTGATTCTAAATTCCGTGTTCGAGCCACCAATGGATTCGACACATATTTTTCAGAATCGTCGACCTTTACAATACCAAATCAAGCACCTGCACTCAACCTTGAAACTAGTGAACATGGCCGCCTTGCAGAAGGATTGACAGAAAGTACAGCCCAAGCCAAGGTTAGGATTCATCAAGGGGAATCTTTCAGTATTACACCTGAGATTAGAGATGATGATTGGACTCAGATTAACGAAAATGGGTGTACCGCTGTTTTGAAGCGAGGTCAAGAAACTGTATGGTCTGACGGAAACACAATCAATACAGCAGGTGTTCGTGAGAAAAACCGAATCTCATCTCATCCTTCTCAATCTCTACATAATCCGCATGATTCGGCCAATTGCTTGCACAATGATGGTAAATTGTTGCCTTATTCATTCCCAAACAAAGACCTTCTCCCAGGTGAGATGACACCTGGAGATTATGAGTTTGTAATGACATATATCGATCTAGGCGGTGCTTCAGTCAGTGAGAAAATAGCCTTCACAATCATCGATAGCGGATATCTAGGGCCAATTGGTTCAGACAATTTACTAACGAATTATCGCACTAACCTAGAGAAAGCGGATATGATCGATTGGGGTGAAGTGAAGCTAAGTAAGTCTGAATTGCAATATTACGTCGAACTACAGCGTGCGGCCAGAAGTGAAGATGGTAGCCTTAGTGATGCTGATATGAGTGATCTAGTTTTGTCTCTAGGTATTTCCGATAGTCGGGCTGAAGAGATTCGGTCATCTTCGCTCAGAGCCTAGGGCGGAGGATATTGATTTGGAGAGTTTTCCAAAGATAATTAGCCCAACTTGGAAATTTATGATTCGTTAGTCGGGTAGGCTATGTTCATATATGGCAGGTTAGTCGGAGGGCTGCTGAGTCAAGCCAGGCGTTGGGTCCTGAGTCCTTAGGGGCGATGAAGAGCCCCATCAGGCTAGACAGCCGAGGCAGTGCGGCCACGAGCGCGGCTCGTGGTTAAGGAGGAAGATCAAAGGTTACAACTTGCTAATGCAAGTGTGCAAGAAATGTAACCTCGTCAATTTTGACTAAAGAACCAGCAAAGCGACTACAAACAACTCCTGAAGGATCGCGAGATTTCGCATGAAATCCGGTTGATCCTGCCGGAGGCGACCGCTATTGGAGTTCGATTAAGACATGCGAGTCAGAGCACTAGCTCGGCATACCGCTCAGTAACACGTGGGTAACCTGCCCTATTGTTTCGAATAACCTCGGGAAACTGAGAACAACACGAGATAGTCCACTACGCCTGGAACGGTGAGTGGATAAAGATAGGATGGGCCTGCGGCGTATCAGGTCGTAGGGGGTGTAACGGACCTCCTAGCCATCGACGCGTACGGGTGTTGGGAGACATAGCCCGGAGATGGATTCTGAGACACGAATCCAGGCCCTACGGGGCGCAGCAGTTACGAAAACTTGGCAATGCGGGAAACCGTGACCAGGGAACTCCAAGTGGCTGTCCTTTTGGGCAGTCTTTTCTTGACTCTAAAACGGTCTTGGAATAAGGGGTGGGTAAGGACGGTGCCAGCCGCCGCGGTAATACCGGCGCCTCAAGTGGTCGTCGCTTTTATTGGGCCTAAAACGTCCGTAGCCGGTTTGGTACATTCGTGGGTAAATCAGCTCGCTCAACGAGTTGAATTCTGCGAGGACGGCCAGACTAGGGACCGGGAGAGGTGTGGGGAACTCTCAGGGTAGGGGTAAAATCCTGTCATCCTGAGAGGACCACCTGTTGCGAAGGCGCCACACTAGAACGGATCCGACGGTCAGGGACGAAGCCTAGGGGCACGA